>DASTQX010000378.1:0-12597 GCA_035761505.1 Pyrinomonadaceae bacterium | reverse complement strand
GCCCTGCTGACGTTCGGCGAGGGCTGGCACAACAACCACCACGCGCACCCGCGCTCGGCCAAACACGGCCTCGCGTGGTACGAGTTCGACCTCAACTGGGTCATCATCCGGGGGATGCAGTTGGTCGGCCTCGCCAAAGACATCAAGCTCACCAAGTTGTCCGAGCCCGCCGCCGAGAGAGAGCCCGCGCCCAACGCGCTCCGCGAGGCGGCCTGAACGGCGTCAGAGAGTAAGCAGAAAGCAGTGAGCAGTAAGCAGTAGGGCTGGTCAGTCACCCTTACTGCTTACTGCTCACTGCTTTCTGCTTACTGCCCTTTGGCTTACAATCTCTCCATGCGCACCGACAGCCGCCGCAAGTCAATCGCGTTCTTCATCACGCTCGGCGCGATACTGGTCTCGATTGCGGTGGCCTTGAACGTGACGTGGATTCTGCTCAACTGGCAGAAGGTCGCGCTGCTCATCCTCGGCATCATCTTCTTCGTCGTCATCATCACCGGCCTCGTCCTGAACACCATCTTTCTCGTGCGCGAGATTCGGCGCAACGACCAGCACGACTCCTTCATCAACGCCGTCACGCACGAGCTGAAGACGCCGGTCACTTCCATCAAGCTCTACCTCGAAACGCTGAAGGCGCGCGAGGTGGACGAGGAGCAGCGGCGCAAGTTCTACGACGTGATGCTCGCCGACAGCGACCGGCTCCTGCACACCATCGAGCAGGTCTTGCGCGCGGGCCGGACGAGCCACCGCCGCCGACACCTCCACGCCACGCTGATTGATGTCGGCAGGATGGTGCGCGAGGAAGTTGACCTCGCGCGCACGCGCTACAACCTCGGCGCGGGCGCGCTCCGCTACGACGAGTCCTTCAACGGCGCAGGCCGCGCGCGCGTGCGCGGCGACGCCGACGAGTTGCGGACGGCGGTCTCGAACCTCTTGGACAACGCGGTGAAGTATTCGCGCGACGAGGTCGAAGTCAAAGTCGAGGTCGAGGCGGCGGGCGAGCGCAGCGTCGTCGTCCGCGTGAGCGACCGCGGCATCGGTATCCGCCCCGGACAGGTGAAGCGCATCTTCAACCGCTTCTACCGCGCGCCGGGCCACGCCCTCGCGCGCGTCAAGGGGACGGGGCTCGGCCTCTTCATCGTCCGCTCGGTGGTGAAGAAGCACGGCGGGCGCGTCTTCGCCGAGAGCGAGGGGCCGGGGCGCGGCAGCACCTTCACCATCCGCCTGCCGAGGGCCGAAGAGCGATGAGCGCCCACGTCCTCGTCGTCGAAGACGAGAAGCATCTGGCCGACGGCCTCCGCTTCAACCTCGAAGCGGAAGGCTACCGCGTCGAGACCGTCTCGGACGGCGAGGCGGCGCTCGCGCTGCTGCTCGAAGAGCGCAGGGAGTTCGACGCCGTCGTGCTCGACGTGATGCTGCCGGGCGCGGACGGCTTCGAGGTCGCCTCGCGCCTGCGTCGCGCGGGGCAGTTCGTCCCCGTCCTGATGCTCACGGCGCGCGGGCGGCCCGAAGACGTGCTGCGCGGCTTCGAGTCGGGCGCGGACGACTACCTGCCGAAGCCCTTCGAGCTGGCAATTCTCATCGCGCGCCTGCGCGGGCTGCTCCGCCGCCGCGACTGGCTGCGGCAAGACCGCGCGAGCGCCAGCGCGGTCGCGGGCGAGGCGGAAGCGACGACGACGACGGATGAGGCTGCCGCGCCGCCGGACGACGCACAGGCGGACGCCGCGAGCGCCGCGCCCTCCTCGGAGGAGTTGGTCTATTTCTTCGACGGCAAGACCTTCGACTTCGGCTCGCTTGAACTGCACGTCAAGGGGCGCACCGTCCGCCTGACGTTGATGGAGGCCGAGTTGCTCCGCTACCTCATCCGCCACGCGGGCCGCGTCGTCTCGCGCAAGGCGATGCTCGAAGACGTTTGGAACCTCAGCGAAGACACCGACACGCGGGCGATAGATAATTTCATCGTCCGGCTCCGCCGCTACATCGAGGACGCGCCCGCGCGCCCGCGCCACCTGATCGCCGTGCGCGGCGTCGGTTATCGCTTCATCCTCGCGCCCGCCGAAGCGGACTGAGCGCGCGCGAAACGCGGTCAGTCCGTCGGCGGGTAGTGGGGTAACAGTGTGTGTATCCCACTAAACTCTGGCACGCCCCTTGATACGGAAAGGCCGCGCACGCGCCCCCCGCATACGCGGCCTCTCGGCACAGCCCGCCACCCTCAAGGACGGGCGTGCGACCGTAGCGCGGCCCTGCCCCCCGCGCTACCGGCTCAGTAACCCCTTGACCGTCTCAACTAACAGCCCCATGTCTTGCGGCTTCTTAAGAAACACGTCTGCCCCCGCCTCGCGTGCTTCCGCCGCCCCCTCACTGGCCGACAGCATTACTATCGGCGTGCGCTTGCGGTGTGGGAGTCGGCGGGCGTAGCGGACAAGCTCTAGCCCGTTGACGTTCGGCAGGTGGTTGTCGAAGATCAGAAGGCTATAACCCGTCTCTCCCGCCAGCCTTCTGAACGCGACCGCCCCGTCGAAGCACACCGTCACACGCCAGCCTTCCATTTCCAGTGTGTCTTTGACTGCTTCCGCGACTACTTTGTGGTCTTCGGCGTAAAGGATGGTGAGGGCCATCTGTGGTATATTTCCGCGCGTTTTAATGTTTGAAAATTTAAGGCAACGGTCGGATGCGTAGCTCCTCAACCTCAGAGAATTGATGAGCATCGCCGTTGAGTATGAGAGGTTCACACTCACGGCGAAGAAGTTACGCAGAAATATTGTATCCCCACTGTGGGGATATGGCAAGCCCCCTGCGCTCCCATTAGGAGGTGACTCCTGATGGGCAAGCCGCGGCAGAGGCCGGAACGTCTCGCCGGGAAGCTGTTACATATCCGGCTCGCCCTCGGCCTGTCTCAGAGCGAGATGTTAAGGCGTATAGGGCTTGAGGATACTATCTCTTACAAAAAGATATCGGATTATGAACACGGCCACCGCGAGCCGACGCTGTTAATCCTCTTGGGCTACGCCCGCGCCGCGAACGTGGCGATGGAGGCCATCGTTGATGATGAGTTAGATTTGCCCGCCAAGTTGCCGAGCGCGAAGAAGCACGAAGGGGTGAGGCGTCGCTAATTATGTAAGATTCCGACAATACGAGGCTTAAAAATCCCAGCAAAAATGGCGTAACAACATTGTTCCGTTGCCGAAATTGTAGCTGTGTGATATATCCAGAAAATCGGGTTTAGGTTTAGCTCCTTTCACCTACAATTTCTGCCCTAAACGGCAGAACGCCCGGTGCGGTAACACCGGGCGTCACTGATAAGCAAAGGAGGCCACAGAAATGTGGGAGCTTGTTCTTTACCTATCAACTGCCACTGTCACTATCACCGGAGCGAAATCCGGTGACGTGACAATAACCATAAGGCCGCCATAAGCGGTCTTTAAACGGGGGTCGGAGAAATCCGGCCTCCGTTCAATTTTGGGCACAGGACGACGATTTTAAGGGAATTTTGTAGTCACTAGACATGGGGTCGCACGTGTCCTTGTTCGTCGTCGTCCGTGTGCTCACTCCTGATTTGGGAGTGGTCAAGACCACCTCCAAATATCGCCTTATGCTATACACCGATTAGAAAACGTGTCAAGTTAAACTTGACACATATAGACCACAAGTGACCACAAAAACAGTCGGAACGACCACTTTATAGGTTGAAACGACTGTTAAAATAGTTGCGGCTCAAAGTCCGTCTTACGGCTTCAAACATCTGCGCGCAGCATACACACACTGTTACCCCACTGTCCGTCGGCGCTCTTGCTTGACTTTTAAACCTCGAAAAGTTCATATTTTGCGCCATACAGGCCGGTCGCGCGGACTCGCTTCGACGGCGCGATGAACGGCACACAGGCGGGCTCTTCCTGACAATCCGGGCCAAGACCTCAACCCCCCTCGCACAAGGCACGGCCCTAACTCTTCCCGCCGCGCGCAGCGGCGTTCCCTGCGGAGGATTAGATGTCCCTCGAAAGACTCAACGGCAACGGTAACGGAAATCACAACTCACATCCGGGCGAGCCGCCGACGGTCGAGCCGCCCGCCGACGGCGGCAAGCTGATCGTCATCACCGCCCCCCTCACCGAATCAATTGACCACGCGGGCTACTTCATCCAGATGGCTCTGGCCTCGCTGCCCGTCTGGATGGAAGGCGTCATCAACCGCAAGTACCCGAAGTGGCGCGAGGTCGAGCGCGAACCGGACGGCTCGGCGCGCTACATGCCTGCGGGCGTGCGGCTGGTCGAGAAGTCGCTGCTGCGCGCCTACGAGCGCGGCGACGTGGTGGCCTGCTACCCGGCGGACGTGCATAAGTTCATCGGCCCGCGCACGCGCGTCGTCGCCGTCTCGACGCACAACCCGCTCGGCGTGACCTTCGCCGCCGGAGTTTACACTTCGATCTTCGGCTCGTCGCGGATGCCGATTAACTCGCACTACTCGCGCGAGATGTTCGCCTCCATCAAGTCGAGTCCTTATAAGGACACCTTCAAGGTCATCGTCGGCGGCTCCGGCGGCTGGCAGATTATTCAGACCGACACCTTCGAGGAGTTGGGCGTGGATTGCGTCGTCGAGGGCCGTAGCGAGTCCGCCGAGACGCTTGAGCTTTTCCGCAAGGCGATTGACGGCGAAGAGTTGCCGCGCACGATTGAAGTCAAACACCCGTCCGACCCGAACTCGATTCTCTTCCCCGACGCGCGGACGACCTTCGGCGTGGTCGAGATGACGACCGGCTGCGGTCGCCGTTGTAAGTTCTGCGTGCCCGACCTCAATCCACAAATCTCGCTCCCGAAAGAGAAGATCATGGAGGCCGTCCGGGCCAACGTCCGGCAGGGCAACAAGCAAATCTCGCTCGCCACCGAGGACATGTTCATCTGGGGGCAGGTGCACACCGAGACGCCCTTCTACTTCCCCAACCGCGAGGCGCTCGTTGACCTCTACTCCGACATCGTCAACACGCCCGGCGTCGAGCAGCACGTCCTCTCGCACTGCACCATCGCGCCCGCCGTCGTTGACCCTCTGCTCATCAAGGAGCTTTCCCGCATCCTGCTCCCGAAGAGCCCGATTCACTTCCCGTACCTCAGCAGCCACCCCGAAAAGAAGGCGCTCGCGCCGCTCATCGGCCTTGAGACGGGTTCGGTGAGGATGGCAAGGCAGATCATGTCGTCGAAGGGCGTGCCCTTCCACGTCGAGGACTGGCCGAGCGTCGTCTTGGAAGGCTTGCGCGTCCTGAACGAGAACAACTGGTTCCCGGCCATGACCCTCATCGTCGGCAACCCCGGCGAGACCGACGAGGACGTGATGGCGACCATTGACCTCGTCTACGAGATGGAGCGGCGCGGCCTCTTCGCCTTCCTCATCCCTTCCATCTTCACGCCGCTACACGACACGCGGATGGAGCACGAGACGGGCGTCACGCAGACCAAACAGCTCACGCCTTTGCAATGGCAGTTGATGATGAAGTGCTGGAAGATGAATCTGCGGCCCGGCCAGTACAGTTGGTGGGGGCCGACCGCTTGGCGCGTCGGCTCGATAGCGATGTGGCTCTACAAGCTGCGCCGTCTGAACGGGCCGAACTTCACTTGGCCGCTCTGGATGTTTTCCGGCGCAATCTCCGAGAAGCGGCTCGCACGGATGGGCAAGATTTATCCCGGCCAGCCCATCAAGACCAGGACGCGCGCCGAACTCATCGCCTCGCTCAGGCCCAAAGACCGCCAGCACTTCCGCGCCGACAACGGCGACCTCCCCGAAGACTTCACGCCGATGCCCCCGCCGCGCGTCTCGCGCTCGCTGCCGATTGCGTTCAGTTAAAGGGACAGCCCCTGAAAGGGGCGGAAGAATGTAGCCCACGGCGTCAGCCGTGGGAATAAAGCAGGGCTAGACATCAGAGCCCCTGAAAGGGGCGAAAGAAATACGACGTTGAATTTCTTTCGCCCCTTTCAGGGGCGCTCTTTAATTTTCTTCCGCCTTGTCCCCACGGCTCGCGCCGTGGGCTACATTATGTCGCCCCCTTCGGGGGCTATCGGGTCAGGGCGCGGGCGTCGGCACGCCGTGGTACTGGATGCCCGCGCCGGGGCCGAGCGGCAGGCCGAACAGATACCAGACGACGAGGAGCAGCGTCCAGAGGATGAAGAAGGTCACGGAATACGGAATCATCGTCGCCATGATGGTGCCGATGCCCGCCTTCTTGTCGTAGCGCTGCGCGAAGGCGACGACGAGCGGGAAGTAGCTCATCAGCGGCGTGATGATGTTGGCGACCGAGTCGCCGATGCGGTAGGCGGCCTGCGTCAGCTCCGGCGAGTAGCCGAGGAGCATGAACATCGGCACGAAGACCGGGGCCATCACCGCCCACTTCGCCGACGCGCTCCCCAAGACAAGGTCTAAGAGCACCGTCACGAAGACGAAGCTGATGATGAGCGGGACGCCGCCGATGCCGGTCGCCTTCAAAAGCTCCGCGCCCTTGACGGCGGTGATGACGCCGAGGTGCGTCCAGTTGAAGAAGGCGACGAACTGCGAGGCGAAGAACGCGAGCACGAGGTAGAGCGCCATCGTCGCCATCGCCTTCTCCATGGACTTCATCACGTCCGAGTCGCTGCGGATGGTGCCCGCCGCGATGCCGTAAGCGAGGCCCACGATGACGCCGCCGAAGAAGATGATCGCCACCACGCCCGTCAGGAAAGGCGAGCGCAGAACGCTGTCCGTCTGCGGGTCGCGCAGGAACCCGCCCGCAGGCACTAAGCCCCACAGAATCACCGCCACGAACAGGAGCGCCGCGACGAGCGCGCACCACAGCCCTCGCCTCTCGCGCGGGCTCAACTCCTTCAGCTCCTCCGGCTTCTCGTCGCCCCTGTACTCGCCGAGGCGCGGCACGATCACCTTCTCCGTGATGAACGTCCCGGCCAGCACGATGAGGAAGGCCGAGGCCGCCGCGAAGTAGTAGTTGGCCGCCGCCGTCACGACGTAACCTTTATCGAGGATGCGCGCCGCTTCCTGCGTCAGCCCCGCGAGCAGAGGGTCGGTCGGGCCGAGCAGGAAGTTCGCGCAGAAGCCGCCCGAAACTCCCGCGAAGGCCGCCGCCAAACCGGCGAGCGGGTGTCGCCCCACGGCGAGAAAAATCATCGCGCCCAGAGGGATGACGAGCACGTAGCCCACGTCGCTCGCCATGTGCGAGAGCACGCCCGCGAAGACGACGACCACCGTCAAAAGTTTTCGCGGGGCCGAGAGCACGACGGCCCGCAGCGTCGCCGAGATGAGCCCGCTCCCTTCCGCGACGGCGATGCCGAGCATGGCGACGAGCACCGTCCCCAGAGGCGCGAAGCCCGTAAAGTTCGTCACCAGCGACGTGAGTATCCGGTGCAGCCCCGCGACCGTGAGAAGGCTCTCGGCCTTGACGACCTCTTTCGTGCCGGGGTGGATGACCGAGACGCCGAGCGCCGACGTGATGGCCGAAAGCACGACGACGAAGAGCGCGAGAATAACGAACAGCGTCGCCGGGTGCGGCAGGATGTTCCCGGCCCTCTCGATGAATCCGAGCAGGCGGTTGAGGAAAGAGTCTTTCGCCGGGGAAGCGCCCCCCGTCGCGGGTGTCACTGTTTCCATTCTTCGTGTGCCTCAAGCGTGCCGCGCGGGGCGCGCGACGAGTTTGGAGAAATCAGGTGCCCTCTGTGATGCCGGGCGGGAAACGGCGGGTTCGCCGTCCGCCTCGACGTTTAGAGGGTCGTCGCATCATAAGTGCGCCGCCTCCGCCCCGTAAAGCGAAAAGCCCCGCGCGTCGGACGGACGCGCGGGGCCGTTGATGAAGGCCGTGCTGTCTCGCCTCACTTCTCAAGGTACGTCTTGGCGGCCATCTTGGCGAGCTTCCAGATTTTGCCCCACTCGATGCGCCCTTCGGAGTCGCGGCCCGTGAGCTTGTCGAGCATCAGCTTGCGGAACTGTTTTCCCTCGCGCCGCAGCACGAACTCTTTGGCGAAGGGCTTGGCCGTGTCGAAGAAGCTGAACTCCGGGTCGGTGACGATGCCGATGCCTTCCAGAGTCATCAGCGCGCGGATGATGTAGGTGAAGTTCGACGGCAGGCGGAACGGATAGTCGTACATCACCTCGGCGAGGTCGTAGGTCAACTCCTTGAAATTCACGTCGCCGAGTTTCAAGTTGATGTAGTGACGGAAGAGCCCTTCGACGACGGGGCGCACGCGCTCCGGGTCGACGCCGGGCTTGAGGAAGTTGAGGCTGATTAAGTCCTGCGCCAAGCCTTCCACGTCGCGCCCGATGACGTGGAAGAAGGCGTCTATCATCTGCGATTGAAGAGCGGGCGTGATGCGGCCCGTCATCCCGAAGTCGAAGAAGGCGAGGTGGCCCGAATCCATCACCAGGAGGTTGCCGGGGTGCGGGTCGGCGTGGAAGAAGCCGTCTTCGAGCAACTGCTTGAGGTACGCGCGCACGAGCAGGCGGTTGACCTTGACGGGCGAGATGCGCCGCGCCTTCAACTGCTCGATGTCCGTGACCTTCGTGCCGCGAATGAACTCCATCGTCAGGACGCGCGCCGTGGTGTGCGACCAGTGGATGCGCGGGACGTGGACGGCCCGCCAGTCGCGGAAGTTTCGGCGGAAGCGGTCGGCGTTGCGCCCCTCGTGCGCGTAGTCCATCTCCTCGAAGATGGTCAGGCGGAACTCGCGGAGCATCCCCTCCCAGTCGGCGTTCTCGCTCGCGGCGGGGAAGCGCGCGAGGAAGCGCGTGATGCGACCGAGCACCGCAATGTCGAAAGAGACTTTCTCGCGCAGGTCGGGCCGCTGGACTTTGACGGCGACCTCCTCGCCCGTGTGCAGGCGCGCGCGATAGACCTGACCGAGCGAGGCCGAGGCGACGGGCTCGGCGTCAATCTCCGCGAAGGCTTCCGAGACGGGCCGACCGAGTTCGGCCTCGACTCGCGCGAAGGCTTCCGCAGTGGGGAAAGGCGGAACCTGATCTTGAAGCGTCGAGAGTTCTTTGATGTAGGCGAGCGGCAGCAAGTCCGCGCGCGTGCCGAGCGACTGGCCGATCTTGATGAAGGTCGGGCCGAGCGCAATCAAGTGCTCCTTGAGCCACGCGCCCTGCTTCTCAAGCCGACGCTCTTTGCCCTCAGTCCCCTCCGCGCCGCGAAAGACGAAGAGACGCACCAAACGGATTAGCTTGTCGAGCGCGCGGCGCAGGAAGAGGTCGCGTGCCCGCGCGCGCAGGTGCGCCGAGCGGCCCGTGGCGCGGGCCTCTTCGAGCTGGCGCGCGGACACGCGCTCGTTGAAGGCGGCGCGGATGTCGTAGTCGTTCAGGAAGAGGTAGAGCGCCATCGTGCCGAGCACGCGCACGATCTGGAAGGTGCGGAGCCAACCTTTGAGGCCGCGCGCCTCGAAGAGGCCCGTCTCGCCCGCGCGTGCTTCTTCTTCCGACGCGAAAGGCAAGGCGCGACCTCGCGCGCCCGCCGCCCCGTTGCCGTTCTGCCCTCCGGTCTTGACGAGCGCGACGGCGGTTTGCGAGCGCCCGTTGCCGTTCGCGCCGTTGCCTTCCGCGCGCCGGGGCGTCGTGCCCGCCGAGGGCGATTCCGTAAGCTCTTGTGGTTCGATGGCCGCCATGTTATCGCTGACTTTACTTGAGACTTGTGACAATCCTGTCTCTATCAATTCAAACTTCGGAGACTTGAGCCCCTCTTTAACCCTTGAAAGGGCCGACATAATTTAGCCCACGGCCCGCGCCGTGGGGTCATAAAGCTTTACGTCTGCGGAGCCCCTGAGGGGCGAAAGAAAATCAAGATATTTGATGCCCGAAGGCCGTTTTTCTTTCGCCGCTTGCGGGGCTCTAAAATTTCCGTCCGGCCACTTTTCCGCGACCCGCGCCGTGGGCCAAATTCTTCCGCCGTTTCGGTGCTCAAGACCTTCCGGCCTGCTTCTCGTCAGGTTTCAGACGACCGCCAGCGCGCGGCGCACGCACTCTCTCTCGAAATAATTCCGGGCGCGCTCGGCGTCGGCGTCAATCTGCCGCCGCAACTCTTCGACGGAGGCGAAGCGGCGCTCGTCGCGGATGCGGTGCAGGAAGCGCACGCGCACCACGTCGCCGTAGAGGTCGCCGTCCCAATCCATGACGTAAGTCTCGACCGAAGGTTCGGCCTCACTTTCAAAGGTGGGCCGCACGCCGACGTTCGTCACGCTCCGACGCCAAGCGCCCTCGATGAGAGTGGCCGTGACGTAAACGCCCCGGCGCGGGATGACGCGGTTCTGCGGGTGGAGGTTGGCCGTCGGGAAGCCGATGGTGCGGCCCCGCTCCGCGCCACGGATGACGCGCCCTTCGACGCCGTAGGGGCGGCCCAGCATCCGCCGCGCGAGGTTCACGCGGCCAGAAGCCAACAGCTCTCGGATGCGGCTCGAACTGATGCGCTGGCCGTGCAGGCGCACTTCCGGCACTTCGTCGGCGAAGAAGCCGAGTTGCTCGCTGACCTCGCGCAAGAGTCGGATGTCGCCCTCGCGGTTGCGCCCGAAGGCGAAGCCCCGGCCCAAATAAACTTCCCTCGCCTGAAGCCGCTCGTGCACCACGTCGCGCAAAAACTCGGCGGCGCTCACGCGCGCGAAGTCCCGCGTGAAGTTGATGACGATGGCCTGCTCGATGCCCATCACGCCGAAGGATTCGATCTTCTGGTCGAGCGTCTGAAGGTGCGGCGGCGCGCTCTCCGGGTGGAGGACGGCGCGCGGGTGCGGGTCGAAGGTGATGACGGTGGGAACCGCGCCCGCCGCGCGCGCCCTCTCGACCACCGTCCGCATCACGAGTTGATGACCGAGATGGAGGCCGTCGAAGACGCCGAGCGTGAGCACGGTCGGGCGCGCGATCTCCGCATTTTCGTATCCGTGGAAAAGTCTCATAAGTGATAAGTGATGAGTGATGAGTGATAAGTGATTAAGAAGGAAGGTGGTTCCTTTCTGATCACTTATCACTCATCACTTATCACCAACCCGTCGTAGGCGAACTCGACGCCTTCGGGCAGGAGCGCGGAGTCGCGCGCGTGCTTGATGTCGTGCGCGATGTGTGTGAAGTAGGCGCGGCGCGGTCGCAATTCTGCGACGTATTCGAGCGCGCGCTCCAACCAGAGGTGCGTCGGGTGCGGCCTGACGCGCAGGCAATCGAGGACGAGCACGTCCAGTCCTCGCAGCAGCTCGACCGAGGTCGAGGGTATCTCGCTGAGGTCGGTCAAGTAGGCGAAGTCGTTGAAGCGGTACGCGACGACGGGGAGCCGCCCGTGGATCACCTCGACCGGCGTGACGCGCAGGTCGGGGCCGAGGCAGAACTGCGCGCCCGGCTCGACCGTGTGCGCCAGCACTTGCGGGAGCCCGCCGCCAAAGTGCGTGGGCTCGAAGATGTACTGGAAGATGCGGCGGATGTCGCGCCACGCGCGCTCGTTGGCGTAAACGCCCAGAGCGCCGTAACGGAAGTTCAGGGGGCGGATGTCGTCGAGGCCGAAGATGTGGTCGGCGTGGCAGTGCGTGATGAGCACCGCGTCCAGATGCTTGAGCCCCACGCGCAGAGCTTGTTGACGAAAGTCGGAGGAGGTATCTACGAGGACGGTCTGGCCGCCGTGCTCGACGAGCACCGAGACGCGCAGGCGCTTGTCGCGCGCGTCCCCCGAAGTGCACGTCTCGCACTCGCACCCGATGGACGGCACGCCCGTCGAAGTCCCCGTGCCGAGAAAGGTCAGTTTCATTACGGGTAAATGGTCAATGGTCAATGGTGAAGGGTGAAAGATAGTTCTTATCTATTCACCCTTCACCATTGACCATTGACCAACTTTTACATGCCGCCGGTGATGTCGCCGCCCGTGAAGCCTCGACCGCCGCCGCCGCGCGGCGAGGCGACGCGGCCCGCGCTGGTGAGCGAGACGTACTGCATGCGCAGTTGCGAGAGGATCAGCTCAAGGAAGTGTTGCTCCTCTTCGGTGAGGTTGCCGCGCGTCTTCCGCTGGAGCGCGCCGAGCATGTCAATGCACTGCTTGGCGAGCGGCGGGTTGACCTCGCGCCCCTCCGCGCCGGGGTGGTTCACCATGCCGAGCGCGTCCGCCGCGAACGACGCGATGAACTCGACGGCCATCAGGAACTCCTGCGAGTCGTCTTCGGAGGCCGGGCCGCCCGCCTCGGCGCGCGACTCGGAAGCCGCCGCATCCTCTCCGCCCGGCGCGGGCGCGGGCTCTTCCTCGCTGAGCGCGGATTGAGAGGCCGCGGTTTCGGTCGCAGAGGTCGCGGGCTCGGCGTCGGACGTTTGCGCCGGTGCGGGCGCGGGCGTCGGCTCTTCGCGCTCGATGTCGCGCGGCGAGCCGTCCGGGTTGAAGAGCCGCCGGTCGGTGATTTTAAAGTTGGGTTTCTCTTCGCTCATCTCGTCACTCGTCAAGCGCCATCGAAGCCCGCCGGGGACGGGCGCGCGCCGCTCGAATTTTGTTGGTTTACTTGCCGGAGGATGGTAGCACTGCGGCGCACGCCGTCGCAATGCGGGGCGAAACGAGGACTCGTCACGGAGGCCACGGAGACACGGAGTTAAGAAAAAGAAGAAGTCGGAATGAGAGGGAGGGTTGAG
>DASTQX010000377.1:0-3981 GCA_035761505.1 Pyrinomonadaceae bacterium | reverse complement strand
GGGCCACCGATTCGGGTCAGGCGGGGGAAATCGGTTCGGGGTTTATCTACGGGGCCGGGGGAGGCGGAGGAGGCGGGGGCGAAAGAGTTGCTGATTTTCCAAACAGCTTCTAAGGAGCGTCGAGGCTGAGGGCGATGTCGGCGGCGACGCGGGCGTTGTTTTCGAGGAGGGCGACGTTGGCGCGACGGGTCGCGCTGTCGCTCAGACGGCTCATGTGCGAGAGGAGGAAGGGCGTGAGTTCGCGGCCCGCGACGCCGCGCGACTCGGCCTCGGAGAGAGCCTCGGAGAGACTGGCGCGCATCAGTTCCGCTTCGACTTCAAACTCTTGCGGGACGGGCACGGCGACAAGGAGAGCGCCTTCGAGTCCGAGCGCGTCGCGCGCGCGGGCGAGCGAGGCGACCTCGGCGGGCGTGTCGGCGCGCGCGTCCACGGGGAGGCCGCTGCGGCGCTCATAGAAGGCGGGCAACTCTTCGCAGCCGTAGCCGACGACCGTGACACCGTGCGTCTCAAGCCACTCGCGCGTCGCCGGGAGGTCGAGGACGGACTTCGCGCCCGAACAGACGACGACGAGCGGCGTGCGCGCAAGCTCCGGCAGATCAGCCGACACGTCGGGCAAACTCCCTCGGTGAACGCCGCCGATGCCGCCCGTGGCGAAGACCTTGACGCCCGCGCGCGCGGCAATCCAGAGCGTCGTCGCCACGGTCGTCGCGCCGTCCCAACCGCGCGCCACGGCGACGGCCAAGTCGCGGCGGCTGACCTTGCGCACGCCTTCCGATTCGGCGAGCAACGCGAGTTGCGCTTCGTCGAGTCCGACGCACAGGCGACCGCCTAAGATGGCGACGGTCGCGGGCGTCGCGCCTCGCTCGCGCACGAGCTGTTCGAGCCTCCGCGCCGTCTCGAAGTTCAGGGGGCGCGGCAGCCCCTGCGAGATGACCGTTGATTCCAACGCCACGACCGCGCGCCCCTCGCGTAGCGCCGCGCCCGCTTCCTCGCCGAAGTTGAAAAGGTTTCTGTCGAGCATAGTCAATGGATAAGCGGAGCGATGAGTGATGAAGGGGCTGCTGTCTCGAACGTCTCATTTTGAGATTTTAATCAGCACTTCATTCATCGTTCGTCATTCCGCGCTCAGCATTTTCTCCTGCACATGCTCCTCTCTGAGCAGGGACGTGCCGTACTTCACGTCGCCGACGAGCGTGTCGAGGATGGCTTTGGCGAAGCCGAGGATGACGGGGCCGAGCATGATGCCGGGGATGCCGAAGACGTAAACGCCCGCGACGAGCGCGATGAGCATCCAGTAAAAGTTGAACCCGCCGGACTGTTTCGACGCGAGCAGTGGTCGGAGCAGCAGCGACGAGCCGAAGGTCATCAGCACGCCGATGAGAAAGTAGGTGGCCGCCGCGCCCGGCGCGTCGCGGAAGACGAGCAGATAGAGACTGACGGGGACGTAGATGACCCACACGCCGAGCAACGGGAAGAAGCCGACGAGGAAGGCCGCGAGCGCCAGCGCGACCGCGAGCGGCACGTCGAAGACGAGGTTGCAGACGAAGATGATGAGCGCCTTCACGCTCTGGTCTATGAAGACCGCCCACAGCGCGCCGCGCAGCGCGCCGCCGACGTTCTCCGACAGCTTCTCGTAGAGCGGCAAAAATTCTCCCGGCACGCGGAGCTTGATGTAAGCCTTCAGCTTCGTCCGGTGCGTCAGCACGTAGAAGACCGTGAAGAAGAAAACGGTCGCCGACGCGAGCAGGAGCGCCGCGCCCTTGCGAAACTCTTCGAGCGCCTCCGCCGAGCGGACGAGCGCTTCCGAGAAGGCCGCTTGCAGCGCGTCCTGCGTCTCCTTGTAGCTTACGCCGAGGTGGCGCGAGAGCGAGTCGCTGATGGAGGCGGTAATCTCCTTCTGCCGCCCGACGACGGCCCGCGAGTAGTCCGACATCTCGTACCAGCCGTAGCCGACCAGAGCCACCAGCGGGACGATGATGAGCAGGATGGTGATGACCGCGCTCCCGGCGCGGGCGCGCAGGCGTCGTTCAAGCCACTCCTGCACCGGCACGAGGTACGCGCCCGCCACCACGCCGAGCAGGAGCGCCACCAAGACCTTGCCGATGAGCAGGAAGAAGAGGACGACCGCCAGCAGCGTAGCCGCGCCGTAGATGACGAGGCTCCGCGCCTCGGAGAGCGTCAGGTCACGCAAAAATCTCTCGTCGTTGAAGGCCATCGGTGACGCCAACTCTAACACAACGTCGGCCCGGCGCGACCGGCTCTCCCGCGCGCGCCCACGGCTTCGGACAATCGCTCCGAGCCACGAATGACACCGACGAACGACGGCTTTTCTCCGGCCTCGCGCGCGGCGGGCTTCGACCGGCGGCGGTTGCCCGCGAGGGCGGCAGGGCTTCATAATGACCTCCGTCCGATTCACGCGTGCGACTCTGAAAGACCGTGCGGGCTTCGTAAGGAAGGGATGGAACCACTCTCTTCAGCGCTGGCCGTCCTGACGGCGATGATTACGCCCTCGGTGCTCATCTCCGCGTGCGGGGCGATGATCCTCTCGACCTCGACCCGTCTGGGCCGCGTCGTTGATCGCGTTCGCACGCTCTCGGACGGCTTCGAGGAGCTGGTGGCCGGGGGCGAGGAGCTGACACGGGTCGCCGAGCGGCGGGCGCACATCTTCGACCAGCTCGACAAGCTGACGACGCGCGCGCGCTGGCTGCAACGCTCGATGGTGAGCTTCTACGTCGCGCTCGGCGTCTTCGTCTCGACGAGCGTCGCCATCGGGCTCGTCGCCGCCGTCGGGCGGCAGGGCTACGGCTGGATTCCGGTCGTGCTCGGCCTCGCGGGCTCGTGCTGCCTCTTCTACGGGAGCGTGCTGCTCATCTTCGAGGCGCGGCTCGCGCTCTCGACCATCAACGCCGAGATGGACTTCATCTGGCAACTGGGCCAAGCGCTCGCGCCCCGCGAACTCAGGACGACGCGCGGCCCGCACTTCAACCGCCTGACGCTCAAACGCCCCCGCCTATGAACGCGACCGCCTCTTACCTCGCGCTCCTTGAGACGGGCGAACTCCGCCGCCGCGTCGAAGCCTTGGAGCGCCTGCTCGAAAGCTGCACGGTCTGCCCGCTCGACTGTGGCAACAACCGCCTCGAAGGTGAGCTGGCGCGCTGCTTCTCCGGGCGGCTGCCCGTCGTCTCTTCCTACACGCCGCACTTCGGCGAGGAGCCCGCGCTCTCCGGCACGCGCGGCGCGGGCAACGTCTTTTTCGGCAACTGTAATTTGCGTTGCGTCTATTGCCAGAACTATCAGATTTCGCAGACGCACAAAGAGCAGCTCAAGAACGAGGTGACGCACGAGCGCCTCGCCGAGATGATGCTTGAGCTGCAAGAGCGCGGCTGCCACAACATCAACTTCGTCTCGCCGACGCACTTCGCGCCGCAGTTGGCCCGCGCTCTTTTGCTCGCCGCCGAGAAGGGCTTGCGCCTCCCCGTCGTCTACAACACGAACGCTTACGACTCCGTGGAAGTCCTGCGGCTGCTCGAAGGCGTCGTTGACGTTTACCTTCCCGACTTGAAGTACGCGGACTCGGCGGACGGCTACGCCTACTCGAAGGTCAAAGGCTACACGGAGCACGCGCGCGCCGCGCTCAGAGAGATGCACCGGCAGACGGGCGACCGGCTCGTCTTCGACGAGCAAGGGCTTCTCCGCCGTGGCCTCGTCGTCCGCCTGCTCGTGCTGCCGAACGACTTGGCGGGCGTGCGCGACTCGCTCACTTGGATCCGCGACGAACTCGGCCCGCGCGTCGCCGTCTCGCTGATGGCGCAGTATTACGCGACCAACAAGGCCGCGACCGACGAGCGTTACACTTTGCTCTCGCGCCGCATCACCGAGACCGAGTGGTGGCGCGCGGTCTCCTTGCTCGAAGAGCTTGGGATGGAAGAGGGCTGGATGCAGGAGTACGACGGCGCTTCGCACTATTACCGCCCCGACTTC
>DASTQX010000376.1:0-14024 GCA_035761505.1 Pyrinomonadaceae bacterium | reverse complement strand
CTGTCCTTCTGACTTCCGGATTCCGGCTTCTGACTTCTCTCTTATGCTGCCGCGCTCTTGCCCTGCAACTGGACGAGCGCGGCGGGGGCGTCGGCGAGCCACGTCGTCGGGCAGACGCCGCAGCGCGTGCAGGTGTCAACGGAGGGGCAGGGCGCGGTCGAGCGGGCGACGCGCGCGCGCGTGTGTTCCTGCTGCATGAAGTCGCGCGAGAGCCCGGCGTCAACGATCTCCCACGGCAGGACTTCTTCGTAAGAGCGCTCGCGGCTCGTGTAGAGCGCGGGGTCAACGCCCGTCTCGCGCAGCGCCGCCGGAAGGTCTCCGCGATGACGCGTCATGGCCTCGATGACGCGCGAGGCGCGGCGGTCGCCGGAAGAGAAGAGCGCCTGCTCGTGCGCGATGCGCGCCGACATCACGCGCACCTCGACGTTCGGGATGCGCGCGAGATTTTTGCTGAGCCACTTCAGACGCCGTTTCAGCTCACGCTCCTCGCAGATGGGCTCCCACTGGAAAGGCGTATTCGGCTTCGGCACGAACCCGTTCAGCGCCGGGATGATTTTGCCCGCGCGACCGAAGCGCTTGCCCGCTTCGAGCATCCTGTCCTTGATGCGCTCGACGAGCACGACCATCTCTTCGAGGTCTTCCTGCGTCTCGGTCGGCAGGCCCGCCATCAGATAGAGCTTGACCGTCAACATCCCACGGTCGAAGACCGCGCCGCAGATATCCACAATCTCGTCGTTCGTCAGATTCTTGTTGATGACTTTGCGGAGGCGGTCTGAGCCGGTCTCCGGCGCGACGGCGATCTGCTGGTCGCCGGAGGCGACGAGCGCGTCGAGCAACTCGTCCTCAATCTGGTCGAGCCTTAAAGAAGAGACGGAGATTTTGTAATCCATCTCGCGCAGGCCCGAAAGGATTTCGCTAATCTCCGGGTGGTCGCAGACGGCGGTCGAAACGAGCCCGATCTTGTCGGTCTTCGCGCGCCACAAGGCGGCCTTCGCCAGCACGTCGCGCGCGGGCACGACGCGCGGCGGCCAGTAGTTGAAGCCCGCCCAGCAGAAGCGGCAGCCCTGCGAGCAGCCGCGCGAAATCTCGACGAGGAAGCGCTCGCCCATCTCGGCTTCGGGAGCCCAGATGACGGTCGAGGGCGCGAAGACCTCCGAAGACTTCAGCCGCTCGACAATCTCCGTGTCGCCGCGCCGCATCGCGCGACGGAGACTTCCTTCCTTCGGGTTCTCAGCCGCGAGCGTCCTCCCGACGCGCATGGGCACGCCCGCCGCCTTCGGCGTGTAAGACTCAATCGTCCCGTCCGCTTTGTACGCGACTTCGTAGAGCGAAGGCACGTAGAAGCCCCGGCCCACGCGCGCGAGCTTGAGGAGCAAGTCATCTTTCGTCCCGTCCTCGTCGGCGTTCTCGAAGACGACATCAATGAGCTTGGGCGCGAGCACCTCGCCCTCGCCGACGGCGATTACGTCGGTGAAGTCGGCGACGGGTTCGGGGTTGAGGAAGGAGGCCGCGCCGCCGAGGAGGACGAGCGGGTCGTGGTGCGTGCGCTCGCGCGCCCGGACGGGCACGCCCGCGAACCGGAGCACGCGCGCGACGTTGTAGTAGTCGGTCTCGAACGAGACGGAGAAGGCCACCACGTCGAAGTCGCGCACGGGCGTCTGCGATTCGAGCGAAAGCAGCGGCGTGCCCGACTTCTCGTACTCGCGCAACTCTTCGTCGTCCGGCAGGAAGACGCGCTCGCAGGAGACTTCGGGGATGTTGTTGAAAATCTCGTAGACCGACTGGAATCCGAGGTTCGCCATCCCGACGCGATAGACGTTCGGGTAGCACAGGGCGACGCGCAGCCGCGCCCCGCGCTTCAGCGTCCAGCCCTCTTCGGTCGCAAGCTTGCGCCGGTAACTTTCGATAATTCTTTTTGACATTCGTTAACGCTTAAAAACCCAACGGCGGGTTTGAGTTAGATGCCTCAAACCCGCCGCCAGTTTACTTCAGTTCGGGCCACAAGCCTATTGACGAGTGCCGTCGAGGAAGGCTTTGAGCTTGCGCGAGCGCGAGGGGTGGCGGAGTTTCCGCAGGGCTTTGGCTTCAATCTGTCGGATGCGCTCGCGGGTGACGGCGAAGTGCTGGCCGACCTCTTCGAGCGTGTGCTCGGAGCCGTTCGCGCCGAGGCCGAAGCGCATCTTGATGACCTTCTCTTCGCGCGGCGTGAGGGTCGCCAAGACCTCGTCGGTTATTTCGCGCAGGTTCGACGCGACGACGGCATCCGCCGGGTTGAGGATGGACTTGTCCTCGATGAAGTCTCCGAGGTGCGAGTCCTCTTCCTCGCCGATGGGCGTTTCCAGAGAGATGGGCTCCTGCGCGATCTTCAAAACTTTGCGCACCTTCGAGACGGGGATGTCCATCTTGCGCGCGATCTCTTCGCTCGTCGGCTCGCGGCCCAACTCCTGCACGAGCGCGCGCGAGGTGCGAATCAGTTTGTTAATCGTCTCGATCATGTGGACGGGGATGCGAATCGTCCTCGCCTGATCGGCGATGGCGCGCGTGATGGCTTGGCGAATCCACCACGTCGCGTAAGTGGAGAACTTGTAGCCGCGCCGCCACTCGAACTTGTCCACGGCCTTCATCAAACCGATGTTGCCTTCCTGAATCAGGTCGAGGAACTGAAGTCCACGGTTCGTGTACTTCTTCGCTATCGAGACGACGAGGCGGAGGTTCGCTTCGATGAGTTCGCGTTTGGCCTGCGCGGTCTCGGACTCGCCGACGACGATTGACTGGAGCGAGCGTTTAATCTCGACGGGCGAGACGCTCTGCTCGGCTTCGAGCTGTTGGAGCCGCTTGCGGGCGTTCGTGATGTGGCGTTTGAAGTCGCGCTCCTCGTCGGGGCGGATGCGCTTCTTGCCGAGCTTGTCGGTGTAGGTCGTCACCTCGCGCTCGGCGACGCGAATCTCTTTGGCGATCTTGCGGATGGAATCTATGAGGCGCTGGCGCGATTTTTCGGTGAGGTTGAGGAGCTTAATCTCCTGCGAGATTTCGAGGCGCATCCGCGCCACCTTGCGTTTGAGGCGCAGAAGCTTCTTCGACTTCTTGCCGCGCAAAAGTTTCTGCTCGGCTCTGAGCTTCTCCCACTCCTTGAGCCCGCCCTTGAAGCTCCGGCGGATGTTCTCGATGCCTTCGACCGTCCAGCGCAAATACTCGTCGGCCTTGTCCTCTTGGCCGGTGAGTTCGGCCTGCTCGGAAAAGGTCACGATGTCGCGGATGTTGAGCTTGCCGGACTCCAACTCCTCGCCGACCTTGAGGAGTTCTTTGACGGCGATGGGCGAGCGCGAGATGGCCTTCTGGGTCTTAATCTGCCCGCGCTCGATGCGCTTGGCGATGGAGACTTCGCCCTCGCGCGTGAGGAGCGGGACGACGCCCATCTCGCGGAGGTAGAGGCGCACGGGGTCGTTGGTCTTCTCCAACGCGCCCGCCGAGAGGTCTAACTCGATGTCTTCGTCCAAGCCCTCTTCGAGTTCGTCCGAGGGCGCGACCGCCGCCGCCTGCTCGATGAGGCGCTCGTCGGAGTCGGCAACGGTGATGTTCGAGCCTTCGAGCTTTTGCAGCACGTCCTCGATGTCGTCGGGCGAGACGACGTTGTCGGGCAGCTCTCGATTGAGGTCGTCGAAAGTCAGGTACTTCTTGTCGCCGCCCAGCTCCAGCAGGCGCTGCATCACGTCGTCCTGGTCTTTCTCTTCCATGCTCAACTTCAGTCACCTCAAGTCGGCGCGGGGGGATTTTGAGTGCGTGCCGCGCCCTTCAACCTTCGTCCGTCGTCCCGTTCAGCCCGCCGCGCGCTCGCCGCCGCCGGTCGTCCCCGTGCGCGGGGCGAGAGAGGTGCGGTAGCGCTTCCACTCAAGGTCTTCGAGGATGAGTCGGTCGCGCAGTTCCGCATCGCCCGCGCGGTCAGCCGAGGCGATTTCGGAGGCCAGCTCGCGGATACGCCGGTCGACCCGCATCATCCTGAGCGCCAGCGCGCAGCTTTCGGCCTCGGCTAAGAAGGCGTCGGTCGCCTCGCCCTCAGCGCGCTCGCGCTCGCTCATCAGAAGCATCGGCACGAGGTCTGAGGCGAGCGGGTCTTCAGCCGTCAGAGCGCCGAGCGAGGCGAAGTCCACGTCCGCGCCGCGCCGGTCGAGTTCCGCGAGGGCGCGGAAGATGGAGGCCGTCGGCAGCGTCTCGTAGTCGGCCTCTTCGAGTTGCGGGAGCACCGCGCGCCGCAGTTCCGCGTCGTGGACGAGCAGTTCGAGGAGCCTCTGCTCGGCGACCGTCGGCGGGTGCGTCTCGGCGCGGACGACCGTCCGCTTCACGTCCGCCGCCGTGGTCGCCGACGCCGCGCTCAAAGACTTCCAAAGCTCTCGCCGCAGGCCCGCCTCTTCGACGCGCAGCGCGTCCATCATCATGTCGAAATACTCGCGCTTCTGAATCCGGTTGCGGACGACGCGGACGAACGGGAGCACCTCTCCGACGGCCTCGGCCTTCTCCGCCGGGTTCCGGAGGTTGCGCTCCCTGAGGGCCTGTTCGAGCACGAATTGGATGTGTGGGACGGCCTGCCCGCGCCGCCGGTTGTACTCCTCGACGCCCTGCGCCCTGAGGAATTCGTCCGGGTCGGAGCCGTCGGGCAGCACCAGCACCTTGACTTCAAAATCTTCCGGCAGGAGAGTCTCGATAGCGCGCTTGGCGGCCTTGATCCCCGCGCGGTCACCATCATAATTGACGACCACTTTGCGCGCAAACCTCCCCAGCAGCTTCGCCTGCTCCGGTGTCAGAGCCGTCCCCAGACTCGCCACGACGTTGCGCACGCCGAACTGGTAAGGGACGATTAAGTCGAGATAACCCTCGACGAGGATGGCGAACTTCTTGCGCCTGATGTCGTCGCGCGAGACGTTGAGGCCGAAGAGGTGGCGGCCCTTCGTGTAGGCCGCCGTCTCCGGCGAGTTGAGGTACTTCGGCTCGTCTTCGGGCCGCATCGCGGCGCGCGCGCCGAAGGCGACGGGACGGCCTTGCGCGTCCATCACGGGGAAGATGACGCGCCCCCGGAAGCGGTCGTAAAAACCGCCCGCGTCCTTCTTGACGACGAGGCCGCTCCGCTCGATTTGCGCCAGCGTCGCCCCCTTGCGCTTGAGGTAGTTCGAGAGAGCGTCCCAACTGTTCGGCGCGTAGCCGAGCCGGAAGACCGCGCGCGTCTCCTCCGAGATGCCGCGCCCCTCGACGTACTCGCGCGCCGCCTTCCCTTCCGCGCCGCCGTCGGCGAGTTGCGCCTCCCAGAATTCGAGCGCCCACGCGTTCAGCTCAATCACCTCGTCGGCCTCTTTGCGCCGCTCCTCGAAGCGATTGTCCTGCTCCAACGCGGGCAGCGCGACGCCCGCCTTCTCCGCCACGATGCGCACCGACTCCGGGAACGAGACGCGCTCCATCTCCATCACGAAGTTGAAGACGCTCCCTCCTTTGGCACACCCGAAGCAGTAGAAGATGTCCTTCGACGGGTTGACGGAAAAGCTCGGCGTCTTCTCCTGATGGAAAGGGCAGCAGGCCATCCAGTTCGCGCCCTTCTTCTTCAACGTCACGTAGTCGTTGATGACGCGCACGATGTCGGCCTGCCGCCGGAGGTCGTCAATGAAAGTTTGCGGGTAGCGCATCTCTTACTGCTTCAACTCGACGACGGTCGCGCCCGCGCCGCCCTGATTTTCGGGGGCTTGGGCGAAGCTCTCGACGTGTGGGTGTTGGCGGAGGAGTTCGGCGACGGCGCGGCGCAGCGCCCCGGTGCCGTGGCCGTGGATGATGCGGACGTGGGCGTAACCGTGGAGGTAGGCTTCGTCGAGGAACTTGTCCACCACGTCGCGGGCCTCGTCGGTGGTCTGGCCGATGAGGTTGAGTTCGGCGTCCGCCGCCTCGCGCGTGTGGCGGAGTTTGACTTCGGTGCCCCGGCCCTGCATGTCTCGGAGGCGCGCGGCGAGCGTGTTGTCCTCCTTCTTCGACGAGGCGGCGCGGGGCGCGAGGGGTTCGAGGTTCGAGACCTTCTCGCGGAAACGGAGGCTGCCGACGCGCACCTCGGCCTCGTCGCCTTTGAGGCGCTCGACGACGCCCTTCGTGTTGAGCGAAGTGAGGCGCACTTCGTCGCCGACCTGAATTTCTCGCGGCGCGGTGTCGTCGAGATTTGACGGAGGGGCTGCTGACCGGCCTCCTCCTTCTCCGGCGGCGGCTCCGGCGGCGTCGCGTTCGTGGCGGACGACGCGGACGCCGCCCGCTTCGCCTTTCGGGGCGGAGGCGGCGCGGGATTGGGCGCGTTGGTGCTGGGCCTCGCGGCGGAGTTCGGCGGCGCGGCGCTCGGCCTCGCGCTCGACGCGGAGGCGTGCGGCGCGGTCTTCGAGCTGCGCATAGAGTTCGCGCGAGCGGCGCTCGAAGTCCGCGACGGCGCGTTCGAGTTCGCGCGCGAAGTCGGCCTGTCGCTCGCGCTCGCGCCGCTCGGCGGCGGCGTCGAGTTGGGCGTACTTGTCGGCGACCGCGCGGCGCTCTTCTTCGAGCGCGCGGCGCAGGGCTTCGGCCTCTTCCGATTCGCGCTGGATGCGGCGGAGGTAGTCGGCGGCGGCGAGCGTCTGCTCGTCCACGCGCGCGCGCGCCGAAGTGATGACCTCTTCGGGGAGGCCGAAGCGGCGCGCGATCTCAAGGCCCGAAGAGGAACCGGCGACGCCGACGAGGAGGCGATAGGTCGGCTGCAAGGTGCGCTCGTCGAACTCGACGGAGGCGTTGGCGACGCCCTCTTCGCTGGCGGCGTACATCTTCAAGCCGCTGTAGTGCGTCGTGGCGATGACGTGCGCGCCGCACGCGCGGCGGAAGTGGTCAACGACGGCGACGCCGAGCGCGGAGCCCTCTTCGGGGTCGGTGCCGGTTCCGGCTTCGTCGAGAAGGACGAGCGCGGGCCGCGCGCAGAGTTCGATCATGCGACGGATGTTGGCGACGTGCGAGGTGAAGGTCGAGAGGTTGGCGGCGAGCGACTGGCGGTCGCCGATGTCGGCGAGCACCGAGGCATAGACGGGCACGCTCGCCGCGCGCGCCGGGACGTGCAAACCTGAAAGAGCCATGAGCGAGAGCAGCCCCGCCGTCTTTAAGACGACCGTCTTGCCGCCCGCGTTCGCGCCGGAGATGACCATCACGGGGCGCTCCGCGTCGAGCCGCAAGGTGACGGGCACGACCTCGCCGCCCTGCGCGCGCAGGTTCTCTTCGAGCAGAGGGTGGCGGGCCTCGTCGAGTTCGAGAGCGCCGCCTTCGTCAACAATCAACGGCTCGACCGAGCGGAGATGATTCGAGAGCACGGCCTTCGCGCCGACGAAGTCGAGTTCGGCGACCGAGCGCGCGGCCAGCTCGATTGATTCCTGCTCCTGCCTCAACTCCTGCGTGAGCGTGAAGAGGATACGCGTCACCTCGCGCTCTTCGGTCTCGCGGAGGGCTTGGAGTTCGTTGTTGGCCTCGATGGTCTCCAAGGGCTCGACGAAGACGGTCGCGCCGGAGGAGGAGAAGCCGTGCGCGACGCCGTGCACTCTCCCCCGGTGGTCGGAGCGGACGGGGATGACGAAGCGGTCGTTGCGCAGCGTGACGAGTTGATCCTGAATCGCGTCCTCGGTGCGGCGCATGAGGCTTTCCAGAGAGCGCGTGATGGAAGAGCGAAGGCGCACGATGTCTGCTCGGATGCGCGCCAGTTCGGGGCTCGCGCGGTCGTCGAGTTCGCCGCCGGGAAGGATTTTCGAGAAGACGCGCGCCGCCAGAGAGGGGAGCGTGCGCGGAAGCTCCGCGACCACTTCCCAGAGCACGGGGCAGTCTTCGCGCTCGGCGTGGATGGCGGCGCGCGCGTCCGCCGCCTGCTCGCAGAGACGCGCGAGTTCGAGCAAGGTCAGAGGGTCTAAAATCGAGCCCTCGATGCGGAGGCGCGCGAGCGCTTCCGAAGGGTCGGCCAGCTCCGAGAAGACCCACGCGCCGCCGCGCTTGCGCAGCTCGACGCACTCCGAGACGGCGCGCAGCGCACGCCGCACCTCTCCCGCTTCGGAGAGCGGCGCGAGCGCTTCGGCCCGCGCGCGCCCCATCGGCGTCTGCGCCCCGCGCCTCACGAGCGCGCGCAAATCGTCGTATTCCAGAGTCCCGAAAGCTTGTTCGTTCATCGCCGGTAGATAGTGCCACAAAAGCGGCGACGAGTGATAAGTGACGAGTGACAAGTGACGATTGAGAAGTGACGGGTGACGAGTAAGAAAGAGAAGTCCTTCTTGCTCGTCACTCGTCACTTCTCACTCGTCGCCGCTTTCACTTCTTTTCGCAGAGGAGCGGGAGCGCGGCGGCGATGGCCGAGAGGGAGAGTTCGGCGTCGGCGTGGCCGCTTTCGAGGACGGCGCGGGGCATGCCCCAGACCACGGCGGAGTCGCGCGACTCGATGATGATCGTGCCGCCGCGCGCGCGCAAGTGACGCGCTCCTTCTCTGCCGTCCTCGCCCATCCCCGTCAGGACGACGCCGAGCGCGCCCGCGCCGAACTCTTCGGCGACCGACGCGAGCAGGCGGTCGGCGGAAGGCGCGCAGAAGGCTTCGTCGCCCGCCTGCTCAACGAGGAAGCGGAGGCGGCCTCCGGCGTCGCGCTTGAGCGAAGTGTGCTGCCCGCCCGGCGCGACCCACGCAGGCGAGGCCGAGACTTCATCGCCGTCCTGCGCCTCGCGCACGTCGAAGCCGCCCTGACGCGAAAGCCTCTCGGCGAAAGAGCGCGTGAAGCCGCGCGGCATGTGGAGCGCGACGACGAAGGGCGCGCCCATGTCGGGCCGCAGTTCCGAGACGAGGCGCGAGACCGCCGCCGGGCCGCCCGCCGAGCCGACGACGGCGACCACTTGCGCGCGCCGACGGTCGCACGCGTGCGCGAAGCGCGTGGCCGCCACGACCGACGCGGCGTCACGCGCGCCCGCCGGGCCGTAAGCGTGCGCGTGCGCTTCCGCCGCCGCCTCGACGCGCGCGCGCAGCTCTTGCGCGAACGACTCGGAGCGGACGGCGAAGCGCAGTTCCGGCTTCGTCAGAAAATCCACCGCGCCCGCTTCGAGCGCCTGAAAGACGCTCTCGCGTCCCGCCGCGCCGCTACAGACGACGACGGGCACGGGCGCGTGCGCGCGCGTCCAGCGCAAGACGCCGAAGCCGTCGAGCCCCGGCATCTCCAAGTCGAGCACGACCACCTCCGGCCTCCGCTCTTCAATCAGACGAATCGCCTCGCGCCCGTCGCCCGCCAAGCCCACGAGCTGCAAGCGGTCGGACGCCGACAGAATCTGCGACAGCCGCAGCCGAATCAACGGCGAGTCGTCAACGATGAGCAGGCGAGCCATGGCGATTTTGGATTTCGGGTTTTAGATTTTGGATTGGAGTGCTGCTCGAACTCGAAGCCGGGTTTTGAACAACTCGGCCTGCGTCGCCGAGTCAATCCAAAATCTAAAACCCGAAATCACTTCTGGTACACGAGGTCGTGGCGGAGGTGCGCGAGGCGGAAGGGGGCGTCGAGGGTGAAGAGGGATTCGGAGGCTCCGAGGACGAGGTAGCCGCCGGGGCGGAGTTGGCGGTGGAGGGCGGCGATGGTGCGGCGGCGGGCGTCGGTGCCGAAGTAGAGCATGACGTTGCGGCAGAAGATCACGTCGAGGTCTGTGTGCGGGTCGGAGGGGCGCGTATCTACGAGGTTGAAGCAGCCGAAGTCCACCGCCGCGCGCAGCGTCTCGGCGACGAGGAACGTGCCGTCGCCGCGCGGGGTGAAATATTTTTCGCGGCGCGCGGGGTCGGTCGTGCGGAAAGACTTCTCGGCGTAGAGGCCGCGCCTCGCCTCCTCGATGACGCGCCGGATGAGGTCGCTCGCCGAAAGCTCGACGCGCCAGCCGTCGAAGAGTCCCGACTCTTCGACGAGCATGGCGAGCGTGTAAGCCTCCTCGCCGGTCGAGCAGCCCGCGCTCCACACGCGCAAAGTCTGCTCGGCGCGACGGCGCTCGGCGACCTCCGGCAGAATCTCTTCGCGGAAGGCGCGGAGCGCGCGCTCCTCGCGGAAGAAGTAGGTCTCCTGCACGGTCACGGAGTCGAGCGCGCGCTGCAACTCTTCCTGCCGCGCCTCGCCGAACTTGAGGTGCTGGTAATACTGCTCGAAGCTTTCGAGCCGCAACGCCTCGACGCGCGGCCTCAGCCGCCGCTCCAAAGACGCCCGCGAAGCGTCGTCGAAGTAGATGCCCGAAGCAACGTAAATCAAGTCGCGCAGCAGCACGAAGGCGGATTCCGACATCTGCGCCCCGCGCCCCGCCGCGCCCTGCCCGATAACGAACTCGCCCGAATCTGTAAGGGAAGTCATAGCAACACCGGAAAAGCCGTCAATGGTCAAAGGTGAATCGTCAATGGCGAAAGGCAGTTCTTATCCACTCGCCAGTGAAGATTTATCAGTGACCTCTTTTAGTCTCTGCCTTCTGCGTTCGGTGCCGCGCATGGCGGCCTCGAAGAGGTTGGAGGGGTCGAGGAGGATGACGGGGCGGCCTTCGTGCCGGAGCGTTCGGCGGACGAAGGGGTCGGGGGCGGTCTGCTGCTGCTGCAAGTCGTCGTCGCGGTCGAGCCCTTCGCTCTGAAGCTCGACGATGCCTTCGACGCGCCCGACGGCGAGCGCGAGTTGTTCGTCGCCGCGGAGGGTGACGATGAAGGCCGCCATCAACGGCTGAGCGTCTCCGGCGTCTTCGCCCGCCTCGCTCGCCGGGAGCAGGGCGAGGGGGTCGAGGACGGTTCTCATGCGCCCGCGCACGCAGACCACTCCGGCGACCGCGCGCGGCGCGCCGGGCAGAGGCGTCGGCCTGAGGTCGCGCGTCACGCCGTCGGCCTCTTCGGCATAGACGGCGAAGGCGCGCGCGCCCGAACTCAGAAGGATGATCTCGCTGCGCTCCGGCGCTTTGAGCGCGTCGGTCGAGTCCCGGAAGTGTCTGCCGTGTTCGTGCATCGTGTCGCGGTCTGAAAGTGAGAGCGGCGGAATCCGCTTGAGGCGGCGGGAGGTTTTGAGGCGTCGTCGTCGCGGGCGACTTCGGCGGCCTCAAGGGGCATTTCGATTCTGCACTTTCGCGGCGCGGCGTGTCAACGATTTGTGCGGCGCGCAGGTGGAAACGGGGAAGGCCCGCCGACGCGATAAGCACCGGCGGGCCTTCCCCGTGTCTTGTCCTGCGCGCCGCGTGTCGGCGTGGCGGGACGGTCTGAGTTACTTCTGCTCTTTCGCCTTGAGGCTCTCTTCAATCGCCGCGAGGCGCTGTTCGAGCGTCGAGACGCGCGAGCGGAGCTGTTCGACTTCGGCGGTCTTCTCTTTGAGTTCGGCGGTGCGCTCTTCGAGAGCCTTGACCGCCGCGAGGCTCACGCCCGCGAGGTCTTGGACGCCGATGGAGGCGTTGCTCGTGCCGAGCCCGAACTCCTTGTAGAAGTCTTCGGCCATCGGGCCGAGGTGTCGCACCTGACGGCCCTCGGAGATGTAGTTCCAGCTCGTCACCGGAATCTTGCGCAGCGAGGAGAGCACGTCCTCGCCCTTCACTTCGAGGAAGTTCTCTTTCGTCGTGCGGCTCGAAGTGCAGTTGAAGACGCCGGAGCCCGCCGGAAGATTACAGCCCGTCGTGCCGCCGAGGTTGGTGCGGAAGCGGAAGCCGCCCGTGGCGCGCGCCGCGAACTCGTTGTTCGCCGTGTTGCGGAACGTGTCGGCGGAGGCTTGAGCCGCGCCGTCCGACCAGATGAACGTGCCCTGAAAACCGTTGTTCGAGGCGAACTTGCCCATCGCCGTCGTGTGGTCTTGGTCAGCCGTCACGTTGTAGCCGATGGCGACCGCCGCCAGTCCGCGAATGTTGAAGGTGTCGGGGTCACAGCGACCATTGATGAGCGGCCCGCCCGACTTGGCGTTGTTACCGAGCGCGACGCCGTAGGTATCGCACACGCGGTTGCCCGCGCCCGCCGAGAACCCGGCAGCGCCCTTCACCTGATTGCCGCTGCCGAAGACGATGGACGACGTGCTCTCGGCGGAGTTGGTGTCGCCGAAGGCGAGGGCGTAGAGGCCGCTCGCGGTCGAGTTCGAGCCGCCCGCCCAAGAGAAGAAGCCGACGTTGGCGTCGTCCCATTCGTTGTCGGCGTAGCCGGAGCGGAACGCGCCCTTGTAGGTGTGCCAGGAGGTGCGGTAGCCCTTGCCCTCCATCGGCGAGGTGCCGATGCCGAGGTTGCCGGTGGCGACGAAGCTGCCGTTCTGGAAGACCTTGAAGAAGGCGGGCGTGTGGCCGCCGGGGCCGGAGCAGCAGGTCGAGCCGCCGCGCAGGTTAATCATCGGGGCCGTGCCGTTGGCGTCGCCGACCGAGAGCTGCTCCGCGCCGGGGACGAACTTGACGAAGTTGGCGTCGGCGTAAGCCTTGTTGACGGCGTCGCCCGCGTTGACCGGGTTGCCGACGTTCGTGATCAGCGCGTTGTTGGCCGAGAGGCCGGTCGTGAAGACCTGCGAGCCCGACCACGTGTTGGAGCCGCCGACGCTGGCCGCCGCGCTCGTCTGCTTCGTGCCGTCGGGGAAGACGACGCCGCTGCCCGCGCCGTTGAGTTTGAGGTTGCCGTTCTCGATGACCGTGCTGCCCGTGCCCGACGGCGAGAAGAAGATACTGTGATTGCCGATGCGCGTCGTCAGGTCGAAGGAGAGTCCGGGGTAGAACTTGATGTCGCCCGCCTGAAGCTGGCTGTTCGAGACGTTCTGCCCTGAGGTGTAGAAGAGCATCGGGGCGTTCGCGCTCGTCGTCCCGTTCCAAGTCCTGACCGCGCCGGAGAAGGCCGAGGTTCCCGAAGACTCCACCTGAAACTGGGCCAGCGTGTTCGTCGGAGCCTTGAAGATGGAGAAGCCGGAGCTGGGGTTGAAGTACATGTAGCCGTTGCCGCCCGTGGCGCTGAAGGTCACGTTGTTCCCGGCGGAGCTGGCGTCAATCTTGAGGCGGCCCTGACCGGTCTGGCCGAAGGTGGCCGCGCCGTTGATGTCGAGGGTCGTCGCCGGCGACGCCGTGCCAACGCCGAGCTTGCCGCCGGATTCGGTCATCACGGAGTTGCCCATCACGGCGTTTGGCCCGTCAACCCACTTCACGAGGTTGCCGGTCGTGCCCGTGCCGCTGGCCTCGGCGGTCGTCCCCGGAGTCTTGACGCCGCCGGTCTCGGCCACGAGCGCCGTCGTCCGGCTCACGCCCGAAGCCGAAGAGAGGACGCTGCCGTCCTCGAAGACGATGCCGCCGCGCGCGCGAATCGTGCCCGCCACGTCGAGCGTCGCTTCCGGCTTGTCCGTGCCGATGCCGACCTGACCTTCCGGCGTGATGCGGACATGCTCTTTGTCCTGACCGGTGAAAACGTCGCCGGTGCGCAGGGTCAGCGCGCCCGAAGTGCTCGTCACTTGACCGTCGCTGCCGTCGTGCGTCGTGACGGTCGCCGCCGCGCCCGTGCCTTCGTGCAAGACGGCCACCGCGCCCTCGTCTTCGGACTTGACGGCCTGCGCCTGCGCCCCGGAGAGCTTCGCGTCGCGCGTCGCGCGCAGGGAGAGCCGCCCGCCCTCCGCCGCCAGAGTGCCGAGCCGCTGGCCCGTCCGCCCGCGCAAGTCCCTGAACGTGACCACGAAGAGGTACGAGCCGCCGGAGAGCAACTGCGGAACTTCCGCCGTCTTCAGGTCAATGACGTTGCCCAACCGGAAGTCCGTGTCGAAGACCCGCTCGCCCTCGCCCGAAAAGATTTCGACCCGCATCCGGACGCCCTCTTCGGGCGACGCGAAGCGGACGCCTTCAGCCGTGGCCGAGGCGGTCACGACCGTGGAAGATGACTGGCGCGCCTGCGCCGAGGCGGCGACCGTGGCGGTCTGGGCCTGCGCGGCGGGCGCAATGACCAGCGCTGACATGCAAACGGCGAGGATAAAACGACGGATGATAGACATGACCTTCTCCTTTTATAATGCCCCTTCAAAATTATCTGGAACCCTTCA
>DASTQX010000375.1:0-6965 GCA_035761505.1 Pyrinomonadaceae bacterium | reverse complement strand
GACGAGACGGGCAGGGAATGGCCGCTCACCGCGCCCGGTATTCACGGCGAGCACGTCCCGATGCGCGATCTTTCACGCGAGGAGGTTGACTTCTGCGTCGTCGGCGCGGGCGCGGGCGGAGGCGTGCTCGGCGCGAAACTCGCCGAGGCCGGGTTCTCGGTCGTCATCCTCGACGCGGGGCCGCACTGGAATCCCACGAAAGATTTTGTCTCGGACGAGACGGCTTCACGCAAGCTCTTCTGGACGGACGAGCGCATCACCGGCGGCGACGACCCGGTCGAACTCGGCTCGAATAACTCAGGTCAGGGCGTGGGCGGCGGCACCGTCCACTATTCGATGATTGCGATGCGCGCTCACCCCGATGACTTCCGCCGCCGCACGCTCGAAGGCGAGGTCGAAGGGGCCGACCTGCGCGACTGGCCGCTGACGTTCGAGGAGCTTGAGCCGTATTACGAAGAGGTCGAAGACGCGCTGCAAATCGCCGGGCCGACCTTCTACCCCTGGGGGAAACGCCGCAGGCGATACCCGCAGCGCGAGCACGAGCTAAACGCCTCCGCACAGGTGCTCGTCCGGGGCTGCACGCGGCTCGGCATCCCCGTCGCGCCCGCACCGATTGCCACCCTCAGCGCGCCGCACAGAGACCGTCCGCCGTGCGTCTATCGCGGCTTTTGCAACTACGGCTGTACGACGAACGCCAAGAGTTCAATCCTCGTCACTTATATTCCGCGCGCGATTCACGCGGGGGCCGAGGTGCGCGCGGGCGCGATGGTCGCACAGATCGAGCACGACGAGCGCGGACACGTCACCGGCGTCCTCCACTTCCGCAAGGGAAGCCGCGAGCTGTTCCGGCAGCGTGCGAAAAATGTCGTCGTCGCAGGCTATGCGGTCGAAACGCCGCGCCTGCTTCTGAACTCCGCCGGCACGCTCTTCCCCGACGGCCTCGCCAACTCTTCAGGGATGGTCGGACGGTGTTTCATGGTTCATTCCGGCCAACAGGTCTTCGCCAAATTCCCACGCCGGATTAACCAGTACAAAGCGCCTCCGCCGGGCGGCGCGCTCACCGAGCACTTCAACCGCACGATGCCGGACGCGGACTTCATCTGCGGCTACACCGTCGAGGTCGTCGGGCCGCACCCCGTAGACTTCGCCTCGCGTCTGGCGACGGCGCGCGGGCTGTGGGGCGCTCGGTTGCGCCGCGCGATGATGGACTACAACTACTATTCGGGCATCGGCATCGTCGGCGAAATCCTGCCGCAAGCACGGAACATGGTGAAGCTGCACGAGACGGAGCGAGACCAGTACGGCCTGCTCGTCCCGCACGTCGTCTTCGGCCATCACGAGAACGACCGGCGACTCGTCGAACACTCTATCGCCAGAATGAAAGAGATCATGGAAGCAGCCGGCGGCAGCGAGATATGGTCGGCTGAGCGGACGGCGCACCTTCTGGGCACGTGCCGGATGGGCCGCGACCCGAAGGACTCGGTGGTCAACGCGGACTGTCGCGCGCACGACGTTCCGAACCTCTTCGTCTGCGACGGCTCGGTCTTCCCCACCTCGACGGCGGTCAACCCGTCTTTGACCATCGAAGCGATTGCCGCTCGCACCGCAGACCGCATCGTCGAAGCGGCGCGTCGAGGTGAGTTGAGCCTCTAATCCGTGGGCAGGGAAGGAGGAGCAGGAATCGGCTGCCCAGGACGAAAGCTGTCGTGACTTACCCGAAGCGAAAGAGCAAGGGTCGTGATGCCTGTAGCCTTTCTGACTTTAGTTGACCACCGTGTATCCGCTCGCGTCAAAGACGATGAGCGTAAAATCACGGCTGCCTGCGGTCACTCGCGCCACCCCTTCAGGCTTTGACTTTGGGTCGAATCTGTTCGTCTCTCGGAGCACGGGCTGCCGCTCATCTCCGTTCCACTCCCAGAGACCGAAATCGGTTTGGTCTTGGTCTTCCGCCGCCCCGCTGATGATTCTGAATACGTTCGCCCGCCCGTCATATTCGATGCCCCTGATGCCGATCCCTCCGAGAGAGAGTCGGATGGCTTTGGAGCCTTCCACTTCCAGATTGTCTATGGAGAATGGGCCTCGCGGGTCGCGCAACCTGAGCGGCACGAGTAAGGCGTGACCGTCAACGATGGGTGAGCGCAACCCCAGTAACAACCTGCTCCGCCGAGTGTCCCACGCAAGCCCTTCGATGTTGAGGCCGCCGTCTTTACCCTTCCGGTCGCCCTCACCCCGGAGTTCGGCCACGTTCTCGACGAGGAATCTCTTCAACCCGCCGATTGCTTCGACCGCTTCGACGCTCTGGCTACGAGCATCAAACTTGAATCTGACAAGCCCCTCTCTGGCGATGGCCTTCGGCTTGGACTGTGAGCTGACGACATAGAAATATGTCCCGTCAGTCGTGACGCCTTCGAGGTCTTCAATGCCGACTCCGAGTCCGACCGCTTTAATCGCGCCGACTTGCCTGCCGTTCTGGTCGAGACTCATCCATAAAACTTCGCCCGCTCGCCCGTTATCAACGAACAAAACTCCGTCCGTTCCGGGCACGCCGGCGACGCCGGAGGCGTCAAACTTGCCGCCGTCGAAAGCCGTCATGCTTTTGAGCACCTGCCCGCCGGGGGACGCAGGCGTTCCGCCACAAGACAACAGGGACATCAAGCCGGGGGCAGACAGGAGAAAGAACAGACGCCGGATTTTGAAATGTGAAAACACGGACTTCATCCATACTGCCCGCAAATGGCTTTCGCGGGGGGAATGTTTTGCCACGGTGTCGAGTCACGCGGGCGATTAAAAAATCCCATCCAGAAAGCCGCCGATTGCGCCCGGCGCTCTCCGTAGGACGCGGCCCCCGACTTTGCGTGCCCTGAAGACTTTCTTCTCCGCGACCCGCACGCCTGCGCCGACGCGGTCGCCGAGGTCTTCGTCAACTCCCGATTGGCGACCCTCGGCCTCCGAGTCTGAACTGCGGAGACGACGCCCGTAATCCTCCACGTAGTCGCGCATCCAGTATTGAATCCGCCGCATCCCTCGACGTTCAGCTTCGGCGAGTGCTTCGCCGGGCGTCCACCCCTCCCGGCTGATGCGTTGGAGCGCGACGACCGTGCCCGTGCGATCCACTCCGTCTTTGCAGTGGACAAAGACCCGCCCGCTCTCCGGCAAGGCGATGATCTCGATGACCCTCCGCACCCGCGCCTCGTCAGGACGGCCCCACACGGGCAGCGGCACGTTGAAGTAATTCAGCCCCAGCGCGCGCGCCTCCGCCTCGTCCGACCGTGTGCTGGCGCTCGTGCCGCGCAGGTTGACGATGGTGTTGATGCCGAGTTCGGCCAGCCGCCGGATGCCGCCCGCGCGGGGCTGACCGCCGCGGAACAGCCTCTCGCTGACTTGATGGAATCTCGGCAGCACGGTCTGGCCGGTCGCATCCTGCGCCGAGGCGAAGGTGGAAAGCAGCAGCAGCGCGCCGATGGTCGCGGGTAGTCTATGAAGGGATGAACGACGGATGATGTTCAAGTGAAATTCCTTCGACGCCCTTCCGGGCATAAAAGCCGAGTTCGGATTGCACAGGGCCGAAACCGTGGGAGACGAAAACACCTCCCCTCATCCTTCGCCGCGTAGCCGCTCGTGTCGAAGACGTTGAAGGTGAAATCGCGGCCCGCCGAAGAGACGCGCGTCACGCCTTCGGGCTTGTGCCTCCGCCCGCAAAGACTATCAAATCTCCGGTAAACGGACGGTAAACGCCTGAAGTATCGAGGGAGTCTTTAGTTATAGGCGGGGAAGGGGAGTTGGACGACGAAGGTTGCGCCGGTGCCGTCCGAGTCGGCAAGCCGTAGGTCGCCGTCGTGGGCCTGCGCGATCCATCTAACGATGTCGAGGCCGAGGCCCGCGCCGCCGTCCTCGGCCCGCGAGCGCGCTCACGTACCAGAGCGTGAGTCGGTCCCTGACCCTGTTAATCATCGGCGTCGGCCTCGCTCGCCGTCAGCGTGTAGCCCTCGCCGCGCCGCGTGCGAATCAGCTTCAGGTCATGTCCCTCATCAACCTTCCGGCGCAGCTTAAAGCTACCGGAGGCCCGTTCCTGCTTCAAAGTAATTTCCTGACACGACCAAGAATTATTTGACATCCTGAGACTTTCTGATGTAGTCTGCCCTTGTTGAAAACGATATTCAATTTCAAGCCTTTGCCTTACCGGCAAAAATAGAGTGAGGCTCCCGGCGTAGCCGCGCCGGGAGCCTCGACGCACGACCGATTCGCTTCGCCCTTGCAGAGCCCACGGATGGTGTGCTGTTTCTATCCTAGCACCCCTTCCGATTAACACTCAATTATCTGCCCCGCGCCCCCGGTGGTCGCCGTCGCGACGCGGAGGCGTCTCGCCGACCTGTTCTCACAAGGCCGCGAAGGCTGTCGGCAGAGTTTATGCGAGGCGATTCGTGTGGTCGTTGCACACGCGTCCGGTCAGGAGCGCACGGCTCGTGGCTGACGCCGTGTCTTCAGAAAGTTGATCGGAGGAGAGTCTGTATGCACGCGCAGAAGAGCCGGGAGAAGCGTAAGCGTAGGTCGCGGTGTTGGGTGCTTAAAATCGGGATGATGGGCGCGCTGGTGGCCTTCACGGTCGGGAACAGCCGAGCCGTCGCCATCGGCTACGCGCCGCGCCGGGCGGACGCGGCGATAGTCTCCACACAGACGCAGGACAAAGCACAGGTCTTACGTTTCGACATCCCTGCGGGAACTCTGGAGGAGGCTCTGAATGCCTTCCAGCGTCTCACCGGTCTGAGGGTCGTAATTTCCGATGAGAAGATGCGCGGCATCTCGTCGCCGGGCGTCTCCGGCGCGTACACGTCCGAGCAGGCGCTCGCGCAAATCCTCGTCGGCACGGGCATCAACTACCGCCGCACCGCCCCCGACACACTGACGCTGGAGATACAGGCCGCGCCCGAATCGGTCGAGGTCGTCGGGCGCACGTCGCCGCTCTCCTCGCCCAAGTACACCGAGCCGCTGCGCGACATCCCGCAGACGGTGACAGTTATTCCGAGGGAAGTCATCGTGAAGCAGGGGGCGACGACCCTGCGCGACGTGCTGCGCAACGTCCCCGGCCTGACCATGACGGCTGGCGAGGGCGGCGCGCCCGCAGGCGACAACCTGACGCTGCGCGGCTTCAGCGCGCGCAACGACATCTTCGTGGACGGCGTGCGCGACCTTGGGCCGCAATCGCGCGACCCCTTCAACCTCGAACAGGTCGAGGTGGTCAAGGGGCCGGGCTCGGCCTACACGGGGCGCGGCTCGGCGGGCGGGACGATCAACCTGACGAGCAAGGCTCCGGGGCTCGCGCCCTCCTACGGCGGCACGCTCGTCCTCGGCAACGCAGGGATGAAGCGCGGCACGGCTGACCTGAACGCGCCGCTTGCGCGGCTGGGCTTAGGCGAGCGCACGGCCTTCCGCCTCAACCTGCTGGCGCACGACTCCGGCGTGGCCGGGCGCGACGTGGTGGAAGAGGAGCGCTGGGGCGCGGCCCCGTCGCTGGCCTTCAGCCCCGACGCGCGGACGCGCATCACGCTCGGCTACTTCCACCTCCGGCAGGACAACCTCTCGGACTACGGCATCCCGTGGGTCACGAACAACCACAACGTCCTCGCCGAGCACCGCGACCGCCCCGCGCCCGTCCCGCGCGACACCTTCTACGGCTTCAAAGACCGCGACCGCGAGAGGCTGCGCTCCGACCTCGCGACTTTCAGGCTCGACCGCGAGTTCGACGACAACCTGCGGCTCAGCAACCAGCTCCGCTACGGTCGCTCGACGCGCGACTCGATGGCGACGCCGCCGCGCTTCGCGAGCCCCAACTCGACCGTCATCAACCGCGAGATGCGCTCGTGGCTCACAGAGGACGACATCTGGGATAACCAGACCGACCTGCGCGCCGCCTTCGACACGGGCAAAGTTAACCACACGCTCGTCGCCGGGCTCGCGCTCACGCGCGAGCACAACGTCCGCCGGACGCGCACCGCCCCGAACTCGCAGACTACTCTGCTTAACCCGAACGCGGAGGACTTGTACACAGGCGCAATCACGCTCAACCCGTTCGTCGGCGACATCACGGCCAACTCGCAGGCGCTCTACGCCTTCGACACCGCGCGCGTCGGCGAGAAGTGGGAGTTCAACGGCGGGCTGCGTTGGGATCGCTTCGACGCCGCGGGCGTCACCGTCGGGACGACCAGCGTGCCGGGCGCTTTCACGCCCGGCACGCCCGTGGCGCGCGTCGACCGGATGCTCAGCTTCCGCGCGGGCGCGGTCTTCAAGCCGCGCGAGGAGGGGAGCATCTACGCCGCCTACGGCACGTCGCTCAGCCCCTCGCTCGAAGGGCTCTCCTACGGGACGGCCAACACGGCCATAGACCCTGAGAAGACCTACACCTTCGAGGCGGGCAGCAAGTGGGAGATGTTCGGCAACCGTCTGCTTTTGACGGGCGCGGTCTTCCGCGTCGAGAAGACGAACGCGCGCACGCCGGGGCTGCCGGGCGAACCGCCGCAGGTGCTCGACGGACGCCAGCGCGTGGACGGCGTCGAGCTGAGCGCGTCGGGGCGCATCGTGCGCGGCTGGCAGCTCTTCGCCGGTTACACCTTCCTCGACAGCGAGATCGTCGAGTCGAACACTGCGGCCGAGGTGGGCAAGGAGATACAGAACACGCCGCGCAACTCTCTCAGCCTTTGGACGACCTACAACACGCCCTGGAAGCTGGAGCTGGGCGGAGGCGCGCGCTTCGTCGGCCGCCGCTTCGGCAACAACACCAACACGCGGCAGGTCGAAGGCTACTGGCTGCTCGACCTGATGGCCTCCTATCCGCTCGGACGCCACGTAGACCTGCGGCTCAACGTCAACAACCTGACCGACGAGTTCTACTTTGACCGCCTTGGCGGCGGGCACCTCGTCCCCGGTACGGCGCGCACAGTGACATTGAGCACTGGCTTCAACTTCTGAAG
>DASTQX010000374.1:0-11255 GCA_035761505.1 Pyrinomonadaceae bacterium | reverse complement strand
AGCATCGGCGGTACTCATGCGCGTGCGGAACTTGTTGAATGTTCGGCTGCGTGCAGGCCATGCGCCCGGTCGGCGCTCCGATTTGATGGAAGTTGGCGTGGAGGCGGCCCGTGGCGGGCTTGATCTCTTCGAGGATGTTCTCGCCGTAGCTCGTCAGTGCCTTCTGGACGGTGCGATATTCGAGGAGCGTCTTGATCTCGGCGTGCTTCTCGGCGAGCGGTTGGAGTTTCCAGTTGCGTGTGCCGTCGGGCAGTTCGATGCCGCGCCGCTGCAAGGCGCGGGTCAGTTGGACGTGCGAGTCGAGGTTGATGTCGAGGCGCGTCGGGCCGAAGAAGGATTGCTGCGGCGACTCTTCGGCGAGCATCACTTGCAACTCTTCGGCGAGGACGGCGCGGCGCTTCTCGACGACGGCGAGCTGTTCGCGCCAGCGCTCTTTGTCGAGGAAGATGCCGTTGAGTTCCAAAGTGGCGACCGGCACGACGCACTCGAATTCGAGCTGCGCGCAGCGACCGAGCGAGGCCGAGCGCAGAGCTTCGACCAGCTTGTCGCGCAAGGGCAGGAGCAGCGCCGCGTCGCGCGCCGCGTATTCGAGCTGCGCGGGCGAAAGCTCGCCGCCCCAGTCGCTCACCTGCTGCGACTTGTCCACGGCGCGGTCGAGGTAGCGCCCGACGACGGCTTCGAGGCTGTGGCGGTCTTCCTGCTCACCGGCGGAGACGACCTGACTGGCGAGCATCGTGTCGAAGAGGCCGCCGCGCTCGACGCGCTCCGCGCCGTTCGAGTTGGTGCGCGAGTCGAACTCGCCGCACAGCTCGACGCCGAGGAAAGCCCTCACCCACTTGGCGTCGAACTTCGCGTTGTGCGCGATCTTGACGGGCGCGCGGGCGGCGAGCAGGCGGCGCAAGGGGTCGAGCGCCACGGAGCCGCTAAGCTCTTCGGCGCGCGTCCCGCGCGTGCCTTCGGGGACGATGCGGTCGAGGTCGAAGACGTAGGTCGAGTTGGGCGCGGCGAACTGCACGAGCCGGAGGCGCGTCCCCTTCGCCTGATCGAAGGGGTCGAGCGAGGTCGTCTCGGCGTCGAAGCCGAGCGCGGGCTGCGGCGAAAGATTTTCGATGGCCGAGGCCAGCTCTTCCGGCGTCTTGACCAGAGTGTATTTGAGTTCTTCCATCAGTCCTTCGAGCCTATCAGATAGACCGCCGCTTCGCCGCCCTCGACGCGCGCCTCGTGCTCCGTCCAAGCCGGGAGGAAGTCCCGGTCGCCCGCCTTGAGCGTGTACTCTTCGCCTCCGACAATCAGGGTCAGCGCGCCGCTCACGACCCAGTGCGACTGGTCTTCGGGATGACTGTGCGGCGGGTAGTAAGCGCCGGGCCTGTCGGCCCACTCGAAGACGCTATACCCTTCGCGCTCCATCCTCCGGCGCAGCGTGCGCGCGTCGGGCGGGGCGGGTTCGTCCCAGTATTCGACTTCGATACCCAAGGCTTTCGACAGACCTCCGCGCCGGACGAAGCCAGCGCGCCGCTTTGAAATGTCGGAGATGGTAAAGCTACCTGAAAAAAGAGATTCTGTCATGGGTCGGGCGGGGCGACCGGCTCAGGGCTTCGGCGACGGCTGCCGACGCGCCGGAGCCTGCGGCTGAGTTGTGCCCTGCCGCCGCAAGTGCTCTTTTATTTTTTGGATGTTCTCCACGGCGCGGGACGCGTCAGGGTTCATCCCGTGCAAGGCGTCCCGGCAGCCTGACCAGAGCCCTCTCTCGTAAAACTCCAAAGCCTTCTCCGGCTGATTCGTGAGGTAATAGACCTCGCCCAGTTGGAGGTACGCCCTCGGCTCGTTTCTATAAACCCCGGCTGTGCGCGGGTCAACCTCAAGATGGCGGCTCAGGGCTCCGAGCGCGAGTTGATAGTCCTTCTCGCCGATGGCCCGCGAGCCGAGGGCAAGGAGGGCTTCGGTGTTGTCCTTAAGGTCGCCGCGCTCGTAAGCCTGCTTGAAGGACTCGAAGGATTGCCGGGAGTACCGCGCCGCCGCCGCTTCGTCGCCCGCCGCACGGTGAAGATCGCTGATTCTTGAGAGCGCGTCGGCCCGCGTTTTGAGGTCGCCCGTGACTTTGTTAGCCTCCAACGCTTTTTCGTAGAACGTCAGGGAGGAGGGCTTCGCCAGCGCGTCACCGGCCAGCACGTAAGCCCTGTCCGCCGCGACGTTCTTCTCGTGTCTAATGATGCCGTGGACAGCCTGCTCGAAGTATTCGTCGGACTTGGCCTTGTCGCCGAGGGCCAGATACAGTTCTCCGAGCCGCAAGGAGAGGCGCGCGGAGTCGGCGTCCTCCGGCAAGAGTGCTCGCAGCTCCTCGAAAAATCGGACGGCCTGCCGCTGGTCGTCCGCGCCCGCGAAGCGGCTGTAAAAGCTCCCGATCTTGTAAGCCGTGTCCATCATCCCCGCGCGGTCGCCCGCCTGCTTGTAATGCTCGAAGGCGCGGCGGTAGCGGAAGGCGGCGTCCCGCCTGAGCCGTTCCTCGTCAATCGGATTGCGCTCCATGGCGGAAGCGAGGAGGGCGGGCTTCCACGAGATGAGGTGGAGGATGCCCTGCCGGCGGTCAAACGACGTGGCGAAGACCTTGCTTGGGTCGTCGGCGAACTTGTTGAGCAGTTCGCCGAGCGTGAAGGCGGCCCCGGCGGCCTTGTCGGGGGCCGCCACGTCATAACTGTTGTAGAGGTCGGCGGCCTTGTCGAAATAGAGCATGGCCCGTTGGACGGAGTTCTCTTCGAGCGGGCCGTGAGACTTCCACGCGTCGAAGTTGACGCTCCCGCGCTGGACGTAGGCGTCCGCCATGCCTTCGGTCACGGCGGCCCTGTACAAGGCGCGGCGTCCGCCGCCCTCCGCTAATCCTTCTTCGCCCTCGAAGAGTCGGCCCTCGCGTTCGAGTTGCAGGATTTGCTCGAACCTTTGGATGGCCGCGTCGAAGTTTTCGGCGGCCTCCTTGTATTCCCTCCGCTCGGCTGCCGCCGAGCCCTCGCGGAAATCCTCGTTGGCCTGCTGTGATATCTGGATGACCTGCGCCTGCTTGTCGGCTCGCTGGTGCTCGGCCTCGGCCCGCTGCCGCGCCGCCTCGGCCTGCTGCTTCGCGTTCTCGGCCCGTTGCTGCTCGCTGCGGGCCTTCGCCGCTTCGGCCTTCGCCAGTTCGGCCTGCTTGCGCGCCTCGACGCTCGCCTCTTCCGCCTTGTCCTCGGCGGCCTGCGCGCGCGCCTCGTCGGCCTCGGCCTGCGCGCGCGCTTCGTCGGCCCGCGCGCTCGCCGCCTCGGCCTCGACGCGCCGCCGGTCGGCGTCGGCGCGCGCGTCGCTTACCTGTTGGAGACTCGACTTGAGGTCTTCGTTGAGGCTCCGCGCGAGCACCTCGCTGGAACGCGCCTTCGACATCGCATAGACGGCCCCGCCCGCCGCGCCGAGGGCGAGGAGGGAGACGAGGACGAGGCCGAACATCATGCGGCGCAGGCGTTGGGCGGCGCGCTGCTGCTCGGCGGCGAAGCGCTGCGCCTGTTCCAACTCGCGGTGCTCGCGCGCCAGTTGCTCTTCGAGTTGCCGCTCGCGCTCGGCGGCGGCGGCGTCCTCCGCCGCCTTGCTCTCGTCGAGGAACGTCATGGCCCCGGCGTACTCCGGGTGATAGCGGGCCGCCCAGGCGGCGTTGGGCCGTGCCTTCTCGCGCCAGTCGAGCGCCACCTGTAGCCCCGCGCCCGCGACGAGGCTCTCCTGACCGGCGCGGTAGAGCGTCGCGGCCTCGGCCACGCGGCGATAGATGCGCGCCGACTGTGCCTCCTCGTCCACCCACTTCTTGAGGCGCTCCCAGTTGCGGATAAGGCTCTCGTGCGAGATGTCAATGACGGTTTCGGGTGCGAGCGGAGTCCCGGCGGGCGGCATCAGGAACGAGCGGCCCGCGCGGCGAAAGATTTCGATGACCGAGACGGCTTCCTCCGCGGACGCCCCGGTGATGGCGCGGATTTCGGAAAGGCGCGTCGGGCGTCGGATCTCGCGGTTGTCCGCGCCGCGCTCGGTGAGCGCCTTGAAGAGCAGTTCGGCGATGAGGCGGCTGCGCTCGTCCGGCAACTCGTCCCAAGCCTCGTCGGCGTGGAGCGAGAGCGCGTCCGACATCGTGCCGATGGCCTCGTAGTGTTCGAGGCCGATGGGCTCGCGTTCGCGCCGGTGCGCGGCCCAGTAGTCCCACGTCCGCATCAGCGCGTGTTGCAGGATGGGGAGTTGGTCGGGGTTGTCGCCCACGTCGTTGAGCAGCCGGTTGACCAGAGGCTCGGTCATCTTGCCGCGCGTCACGCCGACGGGGCCGGTGATGGCGACGCGCCGCTCGTCGCGCGTCATGCGCGGGATGAGGTACTGGCCGTCGTTGATGGCTTCGGGCAAGCCCTGAAACTGCGCACAGTCGCCGAGGAAGTCCGAGCGCATCGTCAGGACGACGTAGATGGGCATCTCGCGCTGGCGCGCGGCTTCGAGCAGGAGCTTGACGAAGGCCGAGGCGTCGTCGCCGGTGCTCGACGCGGGCCGCGCCGCGCGGAAGCGGAACAACTCCTCGAACTGGTCAACGACGACGAGCAGCTTTTCGTGTTCGGAGAGCCGCGCGCCGCGCGCCGCGCCGACCAGACCGAGCGAGCCGCCGCGCAACGTCGCCTCGATGACGGCGCGGCCTTCGGCGGGCGGCAAGCCTCCGCCCGCGCCGCGCAGAACGTCCTCCTGGCCGAGCGCTTCGGCGAGTTCGCCGAAGGGGTCGTTGCCCGGTCGCATGACGGCGATGCGCCAGCCGGAGCCCGCGCCCGCCATCATCCCGCCGCGCAGCGCGGGCAGCATCCCCGCGCGGACGAGCGAAGACTTGCCGCTCCCCGACGTGCCGACGACGGCGAGGAAGTGCGCGCGACTGAGCCGTTCGAGCAGAGCGTCGGACTGGCCCTCACGCCCGAAGAAGAGGCGGTACTCCTCGGTCTCGAAGGGGCGGAGTCCCGGAAAGGGGTTCGTGATTTTTCTGGGCGCGCTCACGGCTGGCCTCCTTCGGCGGACTCGACGGCGTTGACGAACTCGCGCAGGTCTTCCGGGTTGAACGAGTCGAAGTTGCGAATCACGTAGGGAACCTCGTGCGTGAGGAAGTACTCCTTCTGCTTGTTCGGCGGCGAGCCGACATAGACGGCGCTCGCCGACCAGTCGTCCTCGCGCCCGTAGCCGTAAGCCTTCTCAAGGTCTTCGATGTTCTTGCGCACCCACGGCTCGTCGCCGCTGCCGAAGTAGATAAGCGCGGCGTCGCACTCCTTGAGGTTCTTGCGGTGGTACTCCATGAGGCTCGCGGCGGCCTCGTCGCCGTCGAGCCACGTGATGACCTCGAATTTGTGCTTGAAGAGGTGCTCCTTGATGGGCCACACCAACTCGCTGTCGCGGTTCTCGCAGATGAGATAGACGCGCTTGAGCTTCGAGCGGCGGTGCGGGCGCGCGGGCGCTTTGGCGGGCGGCTCCAACTTCTCGACGACGCGCGTCTTGAGGTCTTCGACGCTCGTCTGCAAAAGCTCGGAGCCCGCCGCGACGCGCGTTTGGAGTTCGGAGACGAAAGCGTTCTGCCTCGCGTCGGAGACTTCGAGCGCGGGCGTCGCCAGACCGGGCGGCATCCAGAGCAGGCGTTGGAAAGTATGGTCGGACGCGCCGCGCTCGGCGGCCAGCTCCTCCTGCACGCGGACGACCGAGCGCGCGTCGTCTTCCGGCGTCGAGCCGTACTTGACGCCGACGAGGTGGACGGAGAGGGCCGAGCGCGCGAGGTCGGAGCGCACGGCCCCCGATAGCGCGTCGAGCGAGTCGAGCGGGAGTTTCTGTTCGGGGAGCACGCCGTAGCCGCGCTGTCGCAACTCGTCGCGCACCAGCTCGCGCTCGTGCGTCAGGTCGGAGGTCGTCTCGGCGAGATAGACGAACTTCGACGGCGGCGGGGCGCTCTCCACGACGGGCGTCGGCGCGGCGTCGGCTGTCGCGGGCGAAACGTCGGCGGGCGAAACGCTTGCGGGCGAGACGCTCGCGGCGGTGGTGGAGGTGGTCGAAGGCGGGGCGATGGCTCCGGCTTCGTTCGTCGCTCCCGGCGTGTACTTCAACTCGATGAGGGTCTGCTTGATGTCGGCCACGAGCCGGTAGAGCATCGTCCAGTATTGCTTGTCCGAAGTGTCCGGGTTGAACTCGCGCAGTTGGCCGCTCGCTTCGTCCTCGCCGTAGAACTGATAGCCGATGAGGTTTCTGATGTGGACGGGCTCCCGGTTCTTGAGGTGTTCGGGGAGCGGCGTCTTGACGACCTTGAAGACGCGCGAGCGGAAGCGCGGCGCGGCTGTGCTCGCCGTCGTCGTCGGCGTCGGCGCGGCGACGTGGAAGGCTTCCATCTCGCGGTTGCACCAGTCGGACTGGACGTAGCGCGGCGAGATGATGGGGACGAGCAAGAGCGAGCGCGTCACGCCGTCGCCGATGGCCCCGCTCAAATCGTCGTTGCCTTGCAGGCGGTGGCCGTCGCGCCAGATTCGCACCGGGCTGCCGAGCGCCTGCGTGATGAGCACGGAGAGGCGCTCGTGCAGGAGGTCTATCCAACCCTTCTCCTCTCCGAAGGGGCTGAGGTCGTCAATGTGCGCGTAGCTGATGAAGAGGTCGTACTGGTAGTCCATAAGTGTTGACGCAAGACTCTCCGCGGAAGGCTTCCTCGACGGAGATTGACGAGAAGTGGGAGACCGACTGACGGGCGTCAGGTTGGTTTACGCCGACCCGGCGGCGGATGCGCGACTCGTGGCTGTATACAGCGCGGGCGGAGAGGCTGTCAACGTCGAACGCGCCGAACGTCTCCGCGCGTCGCGGCGTCGAGTCTAAGCCCTCGTCTCCGGCGCGACGGGCCGCACCGTGAGCAGGAGCAGGAGCGCGGCGCTCGCGCCGATGAAGGCGCTCACGATGAAGGCCGTGGCCGCGCCGCGCCAGTGCCAGATCGCGCCCATCAGGAGCGAGGCCGGTAAGACCGTGATGCTGAAGGCGAGGTTGTAGAGGCCGTAAGCCGTGCCTCTCTGTTCGGGCCGCACGAGGTCTGCGACGAGCGCCTTCTCCGAGCCCTCGACGAGTCCGAAGTAGAGGCCATAGACGAGGAACAGAATCCACGCCTCCGTCGCCGTCGAGACGTAGGCGAAGCACGCATAGACCGCCGCGTAGAGCAGCCATCCCGAAACGATGAGCGTCCGCCGTCCGAGCCTGTCCGAGAGCGCGCCGCCGACCAGAGAACTTCCGACCTTGAAGATGTGCAGCGCCGCCCACAAAAGCGGAATCGTCTCGGTCGAGACGCCCGCCTCTTGCGCGCGCAGCAGAAGGAAGGCGTCCGAAGAGTTCGATAGCGTGAAGAGCGCGATGATGCAGAGGAAGCGTTTGAAGTTTCCGTCGTAGCCGCGCAGGGAGAACTTGAGCGGCGCGGCCCCCAACTCGACGCGCCGCTCGCGCGGAGCCTCGCGCACGAAGAAGGCCGCGACCAGAACCGCGCCGAGCGCCGGAATCGAGGCGAGCAGAAAGAGCGTCCGGTAGTCCGAAGCCGAAGGCGCGCCCCTGTCCGCCGCGACGAGGCTCAGGATGGCGTAGCCGAGCAGCGGGCCGATGACCGCGCCGCCGTGATCCATCGCGCGGTGAAAGCCGAAGGCGAGCCCGCGCTCGCCGGGCGCGGCGGCGTCGGCAATCATCGCGTCGCGCGGCGCGCTCCTCACGCCCTTGCCCACGCGGTCGGTCAGGCGGATGAAGAGCACCTGCGGCCAGGAGGACGCGAGGCCGAGCAGCGGTCGCGCGACGCTCGCCAGCCCGTAGCCGAAGACGACGAGCCCTTTGCGACGGCCCCGACGGTCGCTGTAGTAGCCGAAGAATAGTTTGAGGAGGCCGGAGACCGATTCCGCACCGCCCTCGATGAGGCCGATGGCGAAGGGCGAAGCGCCGAGCGTGAGCGCGAGGAAGAGCGGGAGAAACGGGTAGATGATCTCGCTCGAAGCGTCGTTCAGGAGGCTGACGAGGCTGATGGCGAAGACGTTGCGCGGGAGCCTGCGGTAGCGGCTCCAGAGCCCCGGCATGGACTCGTCGAGCCGCCCCTTGCTGACGGACGCGTCGAAACGGTCGGAGGCGTCTGTGTCTGTCTCACCCATGCTCGTTCGGCGGCGCTTCTCGGCCCTGTTCAGCGTCTCGGCGAACGCGCCGGGCGCGCGTTGGCGTTGCGGTTCCGGTTCACGTCTTCGCCTCCGCCGAACGGCGCGTACCACCACCACGCGACCGCCCCCACCAGCAGCGCCAGCAGCACGGCCCCCACGACCGCCATCCGAATCGCCATCCGCAACAGGCGTTTGAGCACGAAGAAAAAGATGATGAACCCGATGACGGCGAAGATAATGACGGCGGTGATTTCCATAGGAGTCAGGAGTCAGAAATCAGAAGTCAGAAATCAGAAGTCAGAAGTCAGAAGTCAGAAGTCGGAAGTCGGACGTTCGGGGGAGATGACAGGCGCAGTGTACGAGATACGGCGTCGGCGTGGAAGGATTTTATTCCGGCTCCTGACTTCCGGCTCCTGACTTCTTGTACGACGCGCGCACCACCGTCTTGATGTTGCCGCGCACGTGGAAGTCGCCTTCGAGTTCGACGGCGAGGGGGTCGCACGCCGCGACGAAGTCTTCGAGGATGACGTTGACGACGTGCTCGTGGAAGATTTTCACCTCGCGGAACGAGTTGATATAGAGCTTCAGGCTCTTGAGTTCGACGCACCGCTCGTGGGGGACGTATTCGAGGCGGAGGACGGCGAAGTCGGGGAAGTCTGAGAAGGGGCAGATGGCCGTGAACTCCGGCATCTCGAAGCGGACGCGAATCTCGCGGCCCGCGTACTCGTAAGGGAACGTGTCGAGCGGGTAGAGGTTCATCTCCGCGCGCGGCGTCGGGCGGATGTCGAGCCCCTGCTGGTTGAAGTGCGGCGGGGCGGTGGCGTCCTCGGTCGTGGACATCTTTTCTCTCCTCAGATTGTGCTTGACGCGAATCTTACCTGACCCTCTCGCGCAGCGGCAACCGACCTTGCCCCTCACGGCTCGCCCCTTCGCGCTGCGCTTTCGCCCCCGCGCGGAGTCCTCTCGGCGGGGCGCGCATACGATAATTCGGCGCGAATCCGAAAAAATCGCCGCGCCTTCTTGGGATATTTAAATGGAAATCCAAAAACGTCGAAGGCCCACGCCGTCCATCTAAATGTACTCGTTTGCGGCAGAGACGTTTAAGCGCCGCCGCGCGAGGTGGTACGACACTTGCCAACTTCCGAACGCACTGCAAGTCAGTAAACCATCGCGTTCACTCCTTGCAATAACGAACCGAGACTATCGAGAGCGAACCTTCCTCGCATACGGGTATCAGTGTGCGCACAGACTAAGGAGTATCAGCAGACGATGAGAAAACTATTGCTTGCGGCGACGGCGCTCTGCCTGCTCGCCGCCTCCGCAATGGCGCAGGGGAGCAGCACGGGCCGGCTCGTCGGAACCGTCTCCAGCACGGACGGCGTCATCGCGGGCGCGTCCGTCACCGTCACCAGCAACCAGACGGGCACGACCCGCTCGGTGACGACCAACGAAGAAGGGACTTACACCGTTCCGCAACTCGAAAACGGGACGTACACGGTCGCCATCTCCGCGCCCGGCTTCAAGACCTATAACGCCACCGAGTTGAAGATTGACACCAACCGTGAGTACTCGCTCAACGCGACGCTCGAAATCGGAAACATCAGCGAGACGGTGACGGTGACGGCGGGCGCGGACGTGGTGAACACCACCAACGCCGAGTTGAGCAACACCGTGACGGAGCGTCAGATAGTCGAGCTGCCGCTCGCCAACCGCGACGCGCTCGTGCTCATCCAGCTTCAGCCCGGCATCTCTTCCAACGGCGCGCAGAACACGTCCATCAACGGCCAGCGCCCTTCGATGACCAACCTCACGCGCGACGGCATCAACATTCAGGACAACTTCATCCGCCAGAACACCGTTGACTTCTCGCCGACGCGCCCCGGCGCGGACGACATCGCCGAGTTTACCGTCACCTCGCAGAACGCGGGCGCGGACAGAGGCTACGGCGCTTCGCAGGTCAACGCCGTCACCCCGCGCGGTTCGAGCGAGTTCCACGGCGCGCTCTGGGCCTACAACCGCAACTCGGCTCTGGCCGCCAACAACTTCTTCAACAACGCCAACCGCGTCGCGCGGCCTTACCTGAACCGCAATCAGTTCGGCGGCAAGATCGGCGGCCCGCTGCCCCTGCCGCGCTTCGGCGAGGGCGGCCCTTCGCTCTGGGAGGACAAGGCGTTCTTCTTCGGCACGTGGGAGCGCCTGCTCACGCGCAGCTCCTCTTCGCGCACGCGCACGATCCTTCTGCCCTCGGCGCGGCAGGGGCTCTTCACCTACCGCGACAACGCGGGCGTGGTGCGCACCATCAACCTGCTCAGCCCGGCGCTCGGCACCGGCATCACGGCGATCAACCCGCTCATCCAGAGCCGCTTCATCGCCAACACGCCGGAGGCGGGCAACACCACGGTCGCGGGCGACCAGCTCAACACGACCGGCTTCCGCTTCAATCAGGCGGCGAACAACGACCGCGACGCGATGACGTTCCGCTTCGACGTGGACGCCAACGCGCGCCACTCCGTCAACCTCGTCTTCAACCGCAACGACGAGTTCACGCTCCGGCCCGACATTGACGCGACGCAAGGCTTCGGCACTTCGCCCGTCGTCTCCGACGCCGGGACGACCAACCTCTACGTCGCCGTGTGGCGCTACACGCCGACGCCGAGCTTCACGAACGAAGTGCGCGCCGGTTGGCTCGACAGCTTCCCGGTCTTCTCGCGCGCGGTGGACGCGCCCGCCAACTTCTTCACCTTGACTTCGATCAGCAGCCCCGAAGTCACCACGCTCCCGCAGGGGCGCGACACCAACACCTACAACTTCCAGGACAACGCCGAGTACATTCGCGGCAACCACTCTCTGCGCTTCGGCTTTCAGGGCCAGCTCTTCCGCGTCAACCGCCTGAACGACGCCGGAATCGTCCCGACCTTGACGCTCGGCGTGAACGCCAACACGCCGCAGATTACGACGGCGGCCTTCACCAACCCGGCGCTCTTCCCCGGCGGCATCAACACGACGCAGCGCACCGCCGCCAACAACCTGCTCGCGCTTCTCGGCGGCATCGTCAGCTCGGCGACGCAGACCTTCAACGTCACCGACCCC
>DASTQX010000373.1:0-7122 GCA_035761505.1 Pyrinomonadaceae bacterium | reverse complement strand
GGTGGTGCGTGGGACGGAAGACCCCGGGAGGATGCCGGTGGTGGATCGGATTGCGTTGGACAAGGCGGTTCAGAGTCTGCCGCCGGGGTACCGGACGGTCTTTGTGTTGCATGACGTGGAGGGGCACGAGCACGAGGAGATTGCGCGGCTCTTGGGCTGCTCGGTCGGGACATCGAAGTCCCAACTCCACAAGGCGAGGATGAAACTCCGGTCGCTCTTGGTGAACGGTAAGACGCGGCGCAAGCGCGCGTCGAACGTCGCACGCTGAAGGCGGTTCCAACGCTTCTTAATTTTGAAGGCGCTGGCGGATTCTTGAAGGAGTTCGTCAGCGCCTTTCTCTTTCTCAAGCGGGGTCGGGCGGAATCGGCTCCGTTTCGGGGCGGGGCGGGCGCGTGTGCGTCTATAATCGCGTGATGCCCGACGACGAAGTGAGAGTCCTGAGCCTCGGCGACATGCTGCTTCGGCGGAAGGGGACGGGCGTCCAGCGCGTCCTTCATGCTCTGATAAGCGTGGCGCTGCGCCTCTTCTTCCGGCGCATTGAGACGAGCCGCGCCTCACTCGTGCCGACGGAGGGGCCGCTCGTCTTCGTCCTCAATCATCCGAACGGCGCGATTGACCCGGCGCTCGTCTTTGCCGCGCTGCCGCGCCGCATCTCTTTCCTCGCCAAGTCCACGGTCTTCAGTCTGCCCGTCGTCGGCAGCGTCCTGCGCGCGTTCGAGACGCTGCCGCTCTACCGGCGCGTGGACGCCGGGGCGGACGTGGCGCGGAATCAACTGACGTTCGCCGCCTGCCGCGAGTTGCTCCGGCGCGGGCGCTGCATCGCGCTCTTCCCCGAAGGCGTCTCGCACAACTCGCCGAAGCTCCTGCCGGTCAAGACGGGCGCGGCCCGCATCGCGCTCGGCGCGATTTCGGTCGGAAGCACGAACGATAATCCGTCCGGCGGCGAGGCCGCCGAGTCCGCTCTCCCGCTCGAACTGAAGATCGTGCCGGTCGGTTTGTACTACACGTCGAAGACTTCCTTCCGCAGCGAGGCGCTGATGCGTTTCGGCGAGCCTCTGCGAGTCCGGCCCGTGGAGTTGGACGAGGAGGGCGAGCCGCCGCGCGAGGCCGTCCGCGAACTCTCGGCGCGCATCGAGGCAGCGTTGCGGAAAGTGACGCTCAACACCGAGACGGAAGAACAGCTCGGCGTGGTGCAGAAGGCCGAGAGGCTGCTCTCTTCCATCTACGAAGGCATCAACGTCGAACTCCCGCTCGCCGCGCGCTTCGACTCTCTGCGCCGCCTCGCGGCGGGCCGTTGGACGGAGTGGCTGAGCGCGGGCGGCGGGGTCGAAGACCTGAGACGAAGGGTCACGAGCTACGAGGAAGAACTGCGGCGCATCGGCCTCACGCCGGAGAACCTTTCGCTCTCGCGCCATTCGCGCTGGTACGTCTTCCGCCACTTCCTTCTGCGGACGGCGCTGCTCTTGGTGCTCGCGCCGCTCGCCGTGCCGGGCGCGTTGCTGCATCTGCCCGCGTACCTTCTCTGCACGCTCGCAGCGCGGCTCTTCCCGAAGCACGGCGTTGACGAGATCGCGCCGACCGTCAAGATAGTGACCGCCATCGCCCTCATGCCTCTGACGTGGCTCATCGTGTCGGCGCTCGCCTTCTACTTCTGGGGCTGGCGCGCGGCGCTCTTCGCCTTCCCGCTCTCGATTCTGTGCGGCTACGTGGCGCTCCGCTCGTTCGAGGAGTTGCACGACATGCGCGGTTGGTTCAGGGCCGTGCTGCTTCTGCTCCGGCGGCGGAGGCTCTTCCTGCGGCTGCTCATCGAGCGGCGCGCGCTACGCAACGAACTCAGCCGGGTCGGTGATGGCGGGGACGAGAGGGGATGATAGAATCCGTGGCCCGCCGTCTCAGGCGGTTGACTTCGCTTATGACGAACAAAAGACTTCTGCTCTTCAGCAACGGCTCGGAACTCATCGGCGACGCGCCGACGGAGTTCGCGCGCCGTGCGCTCAAAGATTTTCTCGGCGAGGGAGTCCGGCGGATTCTCTTCGTCCCTTTCGCGGCGGTCGTCAGGAGCAACGACGAATACGCGGCGCGCGTGCGCGGCTGTCTGAACCCGTTGGGCATCGAGGTTGACTCGCTGCACGAAGCAACAGACCCGCGCGCGGCGGTGGAGTCCGCCGAGGCAATCGCGGTCGGCGGCGGGAACACCTTTCACCTGCTGCGCGGGATGTACGAGGCGGGCGTGGTCGAAACTATCCGCGCGCGCGTCGAGAGCGGCGTGCCTTACGTCGGCTGGAGCGCCGGGTCAAACGTCGCCTGCCCGACGATTCGGACGACGAACGACATGCCCGTCGTCGAGCCGCCGCGCTTCGCCGCGCTCAACCTCGTTCCCTTCCAAATCAACCCGCACTACACGAGCGAAGTCGTGCCCGGCCACCACGGCGAGACGAGAGACGAGCGCCTGACGGAGTTTGCCCACGCCAACCCCGGCGTGCGCGTCGTCGGGTTGCGCGAGGGGACGATACTCAGAATCGAAGGCCCGCGCGTCGCTCTGCTCGGCGGCAAACCGGCGCGCATCTTCTTGAAAGGCGAGGAGCCCGCAGACCTCGCACCCGAAGAGTCTTTCGACTTCCTTCTGCTTTCAGCCTCGGACTTATGAAACAGTATCAAGACCTTCTCCGCTCGATCCTCGAACGCGGCGCGGAGCACGAAGACCGGACGGGCGTCGGCACCGTCTCGCACTTCGGCCACCAGACGCGCTTCGACTTGCGCGCGGGCTTCCCCATCGTCACGACGAAGCGAGTCCCCTTTCGCTGGGTCGCCGAGGAGCTGTTCTGGTTCCTCTCCGGCGACACGAACGAGGCAAACTTGCGCGCGCGCGGCGTGGACATCTGGAAGGAGTGGGCCGACGAGGAGCACACGCGCCGCTTCGGGCGCGAGGCCGGAGACCTCGGCCCCATCTACGGCTACCTCTGGCGCTCGTTCGGCGGCCACTATCCCGCGCGCGACGGCACCGACCAGATTGCGCGCCTCGTCCGGGAGATTGAACGGAACCCGAACTCAAGGCGGCTCATCGTCACGGGCTGGGATCCGCGCGTCGCCGACGAAGTTGATTTGCCGCCCTGCCACACGCTCTTCCAGTTCAAGGTCGAGCGCGGGCGCACGCTCCACTGCCAGCTCTACCAGCGCTCGGCTGACGCCTTCCTCGGCGTGCCCTTCAACATCAGTTCCTACGCGCTCTTGACGCACCTGCTCGCGCACGTCTGCGGGCTCGAAGTCGGCGAGTTCGTTTACACGCTCGGCGATTATCACATCTACAAAAATCATCTGGCGCAGGTCGAAGAACTGCTCGCGCGCGAGCCGCTGCCTCTGCCGCGCCTTGAGATTGTTGACGAAGGCCGCGCTCTCCGGGGGCTCGAAGGTCTGCTTGCCTTCCGCTACGAAAACTTAAACCTCGTCGGCTACCGCTCGCACGGGAAGATCGAAGCGCCGGTCGCGGTCTGACTTGGAAGGGCGTCGGCGCGTTGTTTATACTCCGCGCGGCTCAGACCTTGAGGCTTGAGAGGCGCGGGAGGAAGATGGCAATCATCGGCATCGTGGCGGTTGACAGGGCGGGCGCTATCGGGAAAGAGGGCGGGCTGCCGTGGCACTACTCCGCCGACCTGAAGTTCTTCCGCGAGCAGACGACGGGGCACGCCTGCGTGATGGGCTCGCGGACGTGGGCGACTCTGAAGAAGCCTTTGCCGAACCGCCTCAACGTCGTCCTCAGCAGCCGCGCGGAAGTTCCGGCGCAGGAGTCGGTCTTGTGGCTGCGGGACAGACTCTCCGTCCTCTCTCTGAAGGACTACCTCAAGTGCGACCTCTTCGTCATCGGCGGCGCAAAGGTCTTCGAGCTGTTCGCCTCGGATATCGAACGCTGGATCGTCACCGAAATCCCCCTCCAAGTCGAAGGCGCGGACACCTTCATGCCCGCCGACTTCCTCGAAGGCTTCAAGCCCACCGGCACGCACCAACTCGAAGGCCACCTCCGCGTGACGTTCTACGAACGACGTGAGACAGCTCTCGACTCTCGGCTTTGAAATTTCAGACTTGAGAGTTGAAAGCTGAAGACCGTCTTTCGTTCATCGTTCAGCGTTCCGTGCTCGTCGCTCCTTCAACGCGTGTCGAGCATGTCGTGGCGGGTGATGATGCCGGTGATGCGCCCGTATTCTTCGACGAGGACGGCGGGGCTGCGGCTGAGGAGGCGTTTGACTTCGTTGGAGGCGGTCTCCACATCCACGACGGGGAAGCTCTCGCCCATCACCTCGCGGACGGGCGCGTTGAGCAGTTCGCGGTTGCCGAGGACTTTGGCGAGGATGCGGTTCTCGCGCGCGGCCCCGACGGCCCGCCCGTCCTCGATGACGGGCATCTGCGTGACGCCGAACTTGTCCATCTTCGTCAGGACTTCGGCGACGGTCTCGTGCGGCTCGGCGGAGACGATGCGCGGCGTCGCCCCGGCGGCCTTCGTCGTGGAGATGAGCCCGGCGGTCATCCTTTGCGGTTCGAGCAGGCGCTTCTCCTTGAGCCATTCGTCCGAGTGATGCTTCGTGAGGTAGTGCTCACCCGTGTCGCAGACGATGAAGACGACGACGCCGGTTTCGTCCAAGTCGCGCGCGACCTTGAGCGCGGCGGCGAGGTTCGTCCCCGTCGAGCCGCCGCAGAAGATGCCCTCCTTGCGCCCAAGTTGGCGCGACAACTCGAACGAGTCGCGGTCGGTGACGTTGATGACCTCATCCACGTAACGGATGTGGACGTTTTCGGGGATGACCTCCTGTCCGATGCCTTCGACGAGGTACGGCGTTACCTCGTGCGTCCGTCCAGTCTCCTTGTAGGTCTTGAAGACCGAGCCGTAAGGGTCTGCGCCGACGACGCGGATCGCCGGGTTCTTCTCTTTCAGATAACGGCCCGTGCCCGAAATCGTCCCGCCCGTGCCGAGCCCGGCGACGAAGTGCGTGATGCGCCCCTCGGTCTGCTCCCAAAGCTCCGGCCCCGTCGTGCGGTAGTGCGCTTCGGGGTTGTTCGGGTTGGAATACTGGTCGGGATAGAAGGAGTTGGGCGTCTCGCGCGCGATGCGGCGCGCGGTCTCGACGTAGTGGTCGGGCGTGCCGGGCCGCGCGGTGGCGGGGACGACGACCACGTCCGCGCCGAGCGCCTTCAGGTAACGAACCTTCTCGACCGAAGCCTTCTCCGTCATCACGAAGATGCAGCGATAGCCTTTGACGGCGGCGGCGAGCGCGAGCCCGATGCCAGTGTTGCCGGACGTGGCCTCGACGATGGTTCCGCCGGGTTTCAAAGTGCCCTCTCGCTCGGCGGCTTCGATCATCGAGACGCCGATGCGGTCTTTGACCGAGTAGCCGGGGTTGAGGCTCTCCATCTTGGCAAGCACGGTCGCCCGGATGCCCTCGGTCAGGCGGTTGAGCTTGACGAGCGGCGTGCGACCGATGAGGCCGAGGATGTTCTCTTGAAAATTCATGCTGTCTCCGCTATTTTGACTCCGTTGAGCTTCGTGGGTGCTGGCGGAAGTTTACAACGGAACTCCGCCGCGCTGCCACTTGCGGTCTCCGGAGCGGGACGACCCACGCCGCGAGACGAAAACTCTTTCCCGGCGGTCGCGTCGCGCGCCGACGAAGGGGCCGCATTTTCTGTCGGATATTGTACAAAGGCGTACAGACGCGCGTGCTGCCGCCTCCTATACTCCGCGCTGCGTACGTACGTTAAAGGGGGAAAAGGCCGGAGGGCGTGATCCCTTGCGAGAAGTATCCGCCCTCCGGTTTCCTTAACCTCAGTCGTACAGAACCTCTTCAAACTGTCCTCAGAAAGAAAGTAGAAGATTAGGACGTGATCTACCCTCGTATCCTGCAAGACCTCCATCACCCGAAGAGTCCGCCCAGCGTGCGCGCGGACGGCGCGGGCACATCGTCCGAGGCCAGACGCAAGTGGACGGTGCTCGTCGCCGAAGACAACGAGGACGTGCGCCTGATGATGCGGACGCTTTTGGAGATGAAGGGCTACGGCGTGCTCGAAGCGAGCGACGGGGACGAGACTCTTTCGGTCGCGCAGGATGCGCGGCCCGACCTCATCCTCATGGACTTGCAGCTCCCGCGCCTCAACGGCTTCGCCGTGGCGCGCTTCATCCGCCAGCACGAAGAGTTGAAGGGCGTGCCCATCGTCGTCGTCTCCGGCCACGACCCGGTCAAGCATCGCGGCCTCGCGCTCGCCGCCGGGTGCAACGGCTACGTCCAGAAGCCCGTGGACTTCGACCACCTCGAAGAGCTAATCCTCAGCCTTCTCCCCACGGCCTGAACGCTTCACGAATTTAACTCGGACACGGAAGCGGGCGCTCTCAATCCGCTTCGAGACAGGCGGCGAGGCGCGCGGCGAAGTCGCCACGCTCCCATTCGTGCCAGAGCACGAGCGCCTGCCGGTAGTGGCGCGCGCGCGCCTCGGCGAAGTGGCCGAGCAGCCACACGCCCGCGGCCCTCGCCGGCGCGCGCACTTCGTCCTCGGCTTCGCCCGTCTCGTCGTGCTTCTCCTCCGCGTTGACCTTTTCGGCGAGGCGCGCGCCCCACTCCTCGATCCATTCGTCACAGTCGTGCAACTCGCCGAGCGCGCCCTGCAACTCGGCGACCTCTTCGGCGAAGGCTTTGGTCGCCCCGTCCCAGCACGGCGCGAACAGCTCCAACGCGTAGCGCAGGCGCTTGGCCGCGATTCTCATCTCGTGCAGCCGCCTCGTCTTGCGCGGGCGGTAGAGGCTCCGGCTCAGCTCGGCCAGTTCGTCCCAAGACTTCAGGATGATGACCCGGCCCGCCGCGCGGAAGCTCGTCGTGCGGCCCTCGTCCGAGTCCTCGCTGCCGTCGTCGCCCCGCTTCTTCCGCCGCCGCCTCTTCCGCGTCGCCTCTTCGACCGCCTCTCGGAAGAGTTGCCGGAACTCCTCAAGCGCCTCTTCCGTGATGGCTTCCGAAAGGCTCGCGCGCGCGCCCTCGCGCCGCGCCGCGCGCTCGTCCATCAGTCGTTCGAGACCGGCGAGCGCTTCGGGCGGCGCTTCCGTCTTGAGCTTCTCCAACTCGATGAGCGCCACGTCCTCGTCGCGCACCT
>DASTQX010000372.1:0-10526 GCA_035761505.1 Pyrinomonadaceae bacterium | reverse complement strand
CTGCTCTTGAGAGCGCGGGCGTGGGGCGAGTGGCGCTCGGAAATCAGTGCCGTATCTGTTAACCTTATTACCTCTCTCGGAGTATGACGACCGCGCGGGCGGCGCAAGACAGGCCGGGGAGGCGGAGGTTGGGTTTGGATTATACGACTAAAGAACTTTTAAAACGTTACGCGAAACTCGCGCTGGGGCAGCCCTTCGCGCCGGTGCTTTTGAACATCCTCGTCACGTCCGTCTGCGACATGCGCTGCACGCACTGCTTCTTCACGGACGAGTTGGACGACCGCCCACGCAAGAAATTGCAGATGAAGACGCACGAGATACAGAAGGTCTCGGAGACTTTGGGCGGCAATTTGGGTGTGCTCATCCTCGCGGGCGGCGAGCCGTTCACGCGCAAGGACTTGCCGGAGATCGTCCGCGCCTTCTACGAGAACAACAAGCTCGAATCCGTCTATCTGATGTCGAACGGGCAGATTCAGAAGCGCATCATCCCGGACGTGACGCGCATCCTCGAAGAGTGCCCGAAGCTCAACGTCGCCGTCGCGCTCGGTATTGACGGCCTCAAGGAGCAGCACGAGAAGATTCGGCAGAAGCCCGGCTCGTGGGACATCGCGGTTGACACGGCGCGGCAACTGCAAGCCATCAAGCGCGAGTACGGGCGGCTCGACATTCAGACCTGCACCTGTTTCATGAACACGAATCAGGACACGATCTTCGAGTGGTACGACTTCCTGAAGTACGAGTTGCGGCCCGACAAGGTCAACTTCAACTACATCCGCCCGCCCTCAGCCGACCCGAAGGAGTTGGACATTGACCACGCGCGCTACGCCCAGCTCGCGCGGATGATTGACGACGACTCGCGCCACGCCGCCATCAAGAACAACTACGGCGGCGACGCCGGTTACTTCAAGGCCGCGATTGACATCTACATGCACGGCCTGATTGACAAGGCGCAGCAGGAGCAGAAGGCGCAGATGACCTGCTACGCGGGAACAGCGGGCGCGGTCATCTACGACGAGGGGACAGTCTCTTCGTGCGAGAACAAGTCGGCGGTCGGCAACCTCCGCGACCACGAATGGAACTTCCAGTCGCTCTGGCGCTCGGAGGCGATGAAGGCCCGCCGCAAGGAGGCGAAGGACGGCTGCTTCTGCACGCACGAGTCGAACAGCTACTACCCCAGCCTGCCGTTCAACCCGAAGCACTTGATTCAAATCAAGCGGCTCGAACGCGAGATGCGGAAGTCACGCAAAGAGCTTGAGCGGCAGGAGGCCGAGACCGACGGCCTCACCGTCAAGGCATAAAAGCGGAGGCCGGAGACTTGGGGCCGGAGGCTTGTCAAAGCACTCCGCCTTTCACAAGTCTCCGGCCCCAAGCCTCTAGTCTCCAGACTTATGTCCCTAGCACGGGTTCCGAAAATTCTCATCATCTCGTCCGACACGGGCGGAGGCCACCGCTCGGCTGCCGCCGCGATTGTGGCCGGGGTGCAGAAGTTTTTCCACGGCGACTCTTACGCCGTCCGCGTCGTGCGCGCCATCGAAGAGTCGCACTCCATCACGGATAAGCTCGTCCGCTTCTACAACTGGGTTCTGCGCCACCGGCAGCACTGGATGAAGTACCTCTACTGGGCCGTCAACCGCTTCCGCCCGGAGCAGAGCAACTTCTTCTACCAGCGCAGCGTCGGCTACGCCAGAGAGTTGTTCGAGCGTTGGTGCCCGCACGTCGTCGTCAGCGTCCACCCGCTCACGCAGCACTTCTTCGCGCGGCTCTTGAAGGAACTCAAGCTCGCCGACAAAATCCCGCTCGTCACGGTCGTTACAGACCCCTGCTACGGCTTCTGGCGCGGCTGGGCTTGCGACGACGTGACGCTCTACCTTGTGGCGAGCGAAGAGGCGCGGCGGCAGTTGATTGACTACGGCGTCGCGCCGGAGCGCATCAAGGTTTCGGGGATGCCGGTGCATCCGAAGTTCGAGTTTCCGGACGAGCACGCCGCGCAGGCCGCGCGCCGCGCGCTCGGACTCGACCCGCAGAAGTTCACCGTCTTCGTCAACGCGGGCTGGGTCGGCGGCGGCAACATCCCGCAAATCTTCCGCGAGCTGGTGCGCGGCGACTTGAACGTGCAGGCCATCTTCCTCGCCGGTCGGAACGAGGAACTGCGCGCCGAGGCCGAGTCTCTGGCGCTCGTCGCCAAGTTCCCCGTCAAGGTCATCGGCTACTCGGAGCAGGTCGAAGACCTGATGCGGGCCGCCAACGTGATGGTCTCGAAGCTCGGCGGCCTGACGACCTTCGAGGCGCTCGCCTGTCGTCTGCCCATCATCGCCGACGCGACCACGCCGCCGATGCCGCAGGAGACCGGCGCGGCCACCCTGCTCGACACGCGCGGCGCGGGCGTGCTCCTGCGACATCCCTCGGACATCGTCCCCGTCGTCCGCCGGATGGTCGAAGACTCGCCCTACTACGCCTCCTTGCGCGCCGCCACGGCGGGCCTCGCTATCCCGGACGCGACGCGCCGCATCGTCGAAGAGATAACGGCCCTCATCCCCGCGCCCGCGCTCGCGCACGAAGAGCCCGCGCCCGTCGAACTGCGCCCGGCGTGAATCCCGGCCTCCGAGTTGACGCACCCCCGCGTTTAAGCTTTAATCAATCGCAGAGTTCTATTCCAACTAAGACAGACGGCCAGCAGCGCGTCCGCCGTGGGTGAACGCGCCCGCGCGGCGTCGGCGGGAGACGTGGGGCTTTGAGTCTTCTACTCGAAGGGAAGTGTGCTTTCATCACCGGCGGGACGCGCGGCATCGGCGCGGCGCTCTGCGAAGTCTTCGCGCGCGAGGGCGCGGACGTGGCCTTCAACTACCACACGCGCGACGACCTCGCCGAAGAGACCGCCGCGAAAATCAAGGCGCACGGGCGGCGCGCGCTCGGCTTCAAAATCCCGATCACCGACCGCCTCGGCTTGAAGAAGATGGCGCGCGAACTGGTCGAGGCTTGGGGCCGCATTGACATCCTCGTCAACAACGCCGCCATCAACCGCGGCGACAACTTCGCCACCACCACCGACCGCGCTTGGGACGAGGTCATCAACACGAACGTCCACAGCCTCTTCGCCGTCACCAAGCCCATCTTCAAGCAGATGATGAGGAAGCGGAAAGGCTCCATCCTCAACATCACCTCCATCGGCGCGATCCGCGCGCTGCCGACCTCCGTGCATTACGCGACCTCGAAGGCCGCGATGATCGGCTTCACCAAATGCCTCTCGCGCGAGGCCGCCGCCTTCGGCATCGCCGTCAACGCCATCGCCGCCGGGATTTTCAACACCGAACTGGCCGAAGCGCTCCCCGAACGCCTCCTTCAGATGCACGACTTCTGGGCCGCGAGCGGGCGCAAAGGCGAGCCGCGCGAACTGGCCGAGTTCGCCGCCTTCATGGTCAGCGACCGCAACAGCTTCATGAACGGCGAGGTCGTCATCGTTGACGGCGGGGCCGTGACCTGAACGCCTCGGATTCCTGCCTCCGAGTTCAATTTTCAACTCCCGCCGGTGTTGCACGGGACGAGAGTTGAAAATGAATGTCATTATTAAGTCTTTTATTTGCAAAGTTTAGACTTGACAGGAGAGGGCTCTGTCTTTATCATCGCCGTGTTTTCAAGATAACTTCATTTCGGGTGTGAAAAGGCTTTCGGGGGAGGCGACGATGGCAAACACGGAGTTGGTTGACAATCTCAACCGCGCGCTCGGCCTTGAGTTGGCGGGCGTCATTCAGTACATGCAGCACAGCTTTCTGGTGACGGGGCCGGAGCGCGAAGTCTTCCGCTCCTTCTTCCGCGAGATGAGCGAGGAGTCGCGCGACCACGCGGCCATCCTCGGCGACAAGATCGTCGCCCACGGCGGAGTCCCGACGGTCGAGCCGGGCGACATCCGCCAGTCAATCGAGCTGACCGAGATGCTGCGCCAAGACCTCGAATTGGAGAGGGCCGCGATGGAGGCTTACGTCGCCGCTTGGAAGTCTTGCACGGACGCGGAACTCGGCACGCGCTTCCTCCTCGAAGAGCGCATCGCGCAGGAGCAGCGGCACATCGAGGAGTTCGAGAAGCTGACCAGCGAGCGCCGCGCCAACGTCACGAAGCAGAAAATCACGCTCCGCCAGATAAGCTAGGGAAGTCCGAGCGGCGAGAAAAGTAAAAGTAGAGGCGGGCGGCAGCTTTTGAAAGCTTGCCGCCCGCCTCTTTTATTGCCCGGAGTTTAAACTTTAGGCCAGCGTCGGGAGTTGGATGACCTGCGCCGTCCTCACGGCCTGACCGGCCTCGCCGCGACGGCGGTTGACGCGGTGGCGCGCGACCGTCACGGCGCGATGGAGTTCGTCGAGTTGGCCGGCGTCGAGGCGGATGGTCTTCTGCGCGCACCAGCCGAGCCCTTCAGTCCAGACCGAATGCCGGAGCGCGACCACGTCTTCGCCGCCGCGCTGCTCCAAGACGACCTCAACCCTCTGGTCTTCGCGCGCGGAGGGGAGGACTTGCACCAACGCCGTGTTATTCGTCTGCATGGTCTTGGTAAAACTCCTTCGGGGAATGACTTTATCGGGATGAATCCGTTTTCAAAATCGGGGCGAAATTGAAAACCAATTTCAAGTAGCATTATCGGGGAGCCGGAAGATTCTGTCAAGACGATTCTTTCTCCGGGCGCAGAAATTTTTTGTCTCGTCAGTCGGGCGGAGAATTCTTCTCCAATTTGGCGAGCCGGGCTTCAAGCGTGCGGAGGAGGCGCTGCATCTCGCCGAGGCGGCGGAAGGCGGCGGTCGAGCGGAGCCATTCGCGGTTGTCGAAGGCGGGGACGCCGGAGAGGACTTTCCCGGCGGGGACGTTGTGGCTCGTGGCGCTCTTGGCCGTGAGCACCGCGTCGTCGCCGATGTCGAGGTGTCCGGCGACGCCGACTTGGCCCGCGAGGATGACGCGCCGCCCGACGTGCGAGCTTCCGGCGAGCCCGACCTGCGCGCAGAGGAGCGAGTCTTCGCCGACGGTGCAGGAGTGACCAATCTGGACGAGGTTGTCAATCTTGACGCCGCGCGCGATGCGCGTCTCGCCGACCGAGGCGCAATCAATCGTCGTCCCCGCGCCGATCTCCACGTCGTCTTCGATAACGACCCTCCCGGTCTGCGGAATCTTGAGCCAGCGTCCTTGCTCGTCCTTCGCGTAGCCGAAGCCGTCGGAGCCGACGACGACGTTGTTGTGGATGCGGACGCGCTCGCCGACGAGCGTGCCTTCGCGCAGGGCGACGCCGGAGTGGATGACGGAATCCGCGCCGACGCGGACGCCTTCGTAGATTGTGACGTTCGGGTGGATGTGGACGCGCGCGCCGATCTCCGCGCCGGGGCCGATGACGGCGCACGCGCCGACGCGGACGCCCGCGCCGAGGCGGGCCGAAGGGTCAACGGAGGCGGCGGGGTGGATGAAGGGCTCGAACTCCGGCTCAGGGTGAAAGAGTCGGAGGGCGCGCGTATATGCGAGGTAAGGGTCGCGCGCGCGCAGGAGGGCGATGTCTTGCCTGCCCGCCTCGACGCCCTCGGCGACGAAGACCGCCGAGGCGCGCGTCGTCTGCAAGCGCGGCGTGTAGCGCGGGTTGGCGAGGAAGGCGACGTGACCGGCCTCCGCCTCGTCGAGCCCGGCTGCGCCCGTAATCTCGATCTCCGTTTGCTCCGCTTCGATGTGCGCGCCCGTCTCGCGGGCGAGGTCTGAAAGTTTCATGGTGGAGATTAAAATCCGTGTGAAGGTCTTTTGAAAAGTCGTCCGGTGAAATGCCGCCGGTTGATTCAGGCCGAGTCGGCGGCTTCGTCCGCCAAATCCTCTTCGTCTTCGCGCTCGCCGCGCTCGAACATTCTCCGGAGATGCGAGAAATAGGCGAGCGCCAGAATCATGCCCTCGGTCGTGCCGTAGAGCATGAAGACGAAACCGGCCCAGTGCGTCGAGACGTAGAACGGCGTCAGGAGCCCGGCGAAGAGGGACGTGATGTAGCACGCGAGATAGAGCGTCCTGCTCCAACGGCGACCGAGACAGAGGCCGACGGCGGCGGCGAGCGTGAGCACGTCTATGACGCGCCAGAGCAGGTAGGGGAACTCGCCTGAGAAGAAAGAGTCGCCGGTCGCGCCGTCGAGCACGCTCTGGTCGCCGAGGACGTAGGGCTGCAAGTCGAGCGGCAGTTGGGCGTCGGTTAAGTCGCGGATCATGTAGCCCGCGAAGACGAGGAGCTGATTGAAGATGACGAGGAGACGGAACTGTTGGCGGGTCAAGGCTTCACCTCATAACTTCACATCAGGCTCACGGGGTCTATCTCGACGTTGACCGAGCCCACGTCGCAGCCGCGCACGCGGGCGGCGCCGGCGAGCGCCATCTCGACGACCGAGCGCAACGAGGGGCGGTGGCGCGACTTGAGAAGAATCTGGACGCGGTGCTCGCCGCGCAGGCGCGCGAGCGGGGCGGGCGCGGGGCCGAGGACGCGGACGTGACGCTCCGAGTTGGCGTCGTCGAGCGCGCGCCTCACTTCGGCGGCGGTCGCCTGCACGCGCGTCAAGTCCTCGCCGTGGACGAGCAGCGAGGCGAGCGCGACGAAAGGCGGGTAGCTCAAATTCCGCCGGTAGTTAATCTCCTCCTCGAAGAAGCCTTCGTAGTCCTGCGCGCAGGCGTGGCGCAGCGCGTAGTGGTGCGGGTGATAAGTCTGGATGAGGACGCGGCCCGGCAGCTCGCCGCGACCGGCGCGGCCCGCGACCTGCGTGATGAGCTGGAAGGCGCGCTCGGCGGCGCGGAAGTCGGGGAGCGCGAGCCCGGCGTCCACCGAGACGACGCCGACGAGCGTGACGTTCGGGAAGTCGTGACCTTTGGCAATCATCTGCGTGCCGACGAGCATGTCGAGTTCGCCCGCGCCGAAGCGGAGGATGGCTTGCTCGTAGGTGCTGCGGCGCGAGGTCGTGTCGCGGTCGAGGCGCGCGATTCTTAAAGAAGGGAAGCGCGCTCTGAGTATCTCTTCGATCTGCTCGGTGCCTTCGCCGATGAAGTAGATGAACTTGCCGTGGCAGGAGGGGCAGGCGCTCGGCTCGCGCTGGCGGAGGTTGCAGTAGTGGCAGACGAGGCTCCGCTCGGAGCGGTGGTAAGTCATCGTCACGTCACAGTCCGAGCAGTTGATGCGCTCGCCGCAGGAGCGGCAGAGGACGAAGCTCGAATAGCCTCGGCGGTTGAGGAGGATGATGGACTGTTGCCCGCGCGAGTGCGTCTCTTCGAGTGCGGCGAGGAGTTCGGGCGAGAAGACTTCGGTCTTCCCGGCGGAGCGGAACGCCTCGCGCATGTCCACGATCTCGGCGCGCGCCATCGGACGGTCGGCGATGCGGTTCGGCAGGCGGAGGTATCTGTACTTGCCGCCCCGCGCGTTCTGGAAGGACTCCATCGAGGGCGTCGCCGAGCCGAGGACGACGACCGCGCCTTCCTTCAAGGCGCGCATCACCGCCGTGTCGCGCCCGTTGTAGTAGGGCGACTCGTGCTGGCGGTAAGAAGCTTCGTGCTCTTCGTCCACGACGATGACGCCGAGGTCTGAGACGGGCGCGAAGACCGCCGAGCGCGTGCCGATGACGACGCGCGCCTCGCCGCGCTTGAGGCGGCCCCACTCGTCGAAGCGCTCGCCCGTGGTCAGAGACGAATGGAAGATGGCGACCGCTTCGCCGAAGTGCGCGCGCAGGCGGCGAGAGAAGACGGGCGTCAAAGCGATCTCCGGCACGAGCATCATCGCCGTCCGTCCCGCTTCGAGCGCGGCGCGCATCGCGCGGATGTAGATTTCCGTCTTCCCGCTGCCCGTGACGCCGTGAAGGAGAAAGGCCGCGAACCCGCCCGCGCTCTGCGCCTCGTTGATTTCCATGAGCGCGGATGTTTGCGCCCCGGTCAACTCGAACTCGTCGCGCGCGGGGAGCGTGACTCCGGCGAGCGGGTCGCGGCGGACTTCGCGGACGAAGACTTCGAGGACGCGGCGGCGCTCAAGAGTCTGAATCGTCGAGACGCTCGTGTGCGCGGCTTCGAGCAGTTCGGCGAAGAGCATCTCGCCGCCGCCTTCGATGAGCGTCTCAAGGACTCTCTGCTGCGCGGCGGTGAGCGCGCGCGCGCCGTTCTCTCCGTGCTCCGAAGGCGGCAGCAGCCGGACGGCCTTGCGCCGCTTGGCTTTGGCCTGCGCGCTCCGCGCCCTCTGCGCGAGCGTCACCCAACCGGCGCGCTCAAGCTCTCGCACGGCCTTCGAGGCGCGCGCCTGTCCCAGTTCGCGCGCGAGTTCGCGGAGCGTCGTCTCGCCCACGGCGGCGAGGCGCAGCGCGCCGCCCTTCGCGGTCGCGGCCTTCCGCGCGGGGATGCGCGAGAGTTCGTCGCGCCCCTCCGGCGTGATGTTGACGACCTGCTCGACGGCTGAGTTGAGCCCGGCGGGCAGCGCGGCTTTTAAGACCTCGCCCCACGGCGCGGCGTAGTACTCGCTGATCCAGCGCGTAATCTCCAAGACCTCAGGCGTCAGCATCGGCTCGGCGTCGAGCAGTTCTTCCGCCTCCTTCAAATCGGCCTCGTCCAACTCCGCCGCCGGGTCGAGCGCGTCGTGCAGCGCCACGACGTAAGCGGTCGAGAGCTTGCGCCCGAAGGGGACGAGCAGGCGAGCGCCGACGCGCGCCTCTTCGCGGAGCGCGAGCGGCAGACGGTAAGTGAAAGTCTGCGAGAGCCGGAGCGGCAGGACGACCTCGGCGTAGAGCGGCGCGGGGGCGCTCGCGCGCGAGAACGTGTCGGCGGCTGGCGTTGATGCGGCGGGGCGTTGCACGAGGAGTTAAGTTAACTTGAAGACGGTAAAAGTTGAAGCGGGGAGAAAAGGAAAACGAGCCTTCATCGGAATCGAGAGGGGGGCGTTGACTTCATTCCCGGCGCGGTCTTCAAACTCTATCTCTGCGCCGTGGTCAGAAAGGCGCGCACCTTTTTCATGTCCTCCCAGACCTCGCGCTTCTTCGTCGGGTCGCGCAAAAGGTACGCGGGGTTGAAGGTCGGCATCAGTTGCATGCCCTGATAGTCGTGGAACTCGCCGCGCAGTTGCGAGATGGGCTTCTTCGTGCGGAGCAGAGCGCGCGTCGGCGTGTTGCCGAAGGAGATGACGACCGAGGGACGGACGGCCAGAAGCTCTCGGTGGAGGTAGGGCGTGAAGAAGTTGAGCACGTCGGCGGTCATCTCCTCGCCGGTCGAGATCATCTTGACGGTGTTGGTGAGATAACAGTCGCGGCGCGCGAGGCCGATGCTTGCGAGGATGCGTTCGAGCATCAATCCGGCTGGCCCCATGAAGGGCTTGCCGCTCTCGATGTCGGGCGGGCCGGGCGACTCGCCAACGACCGCCACGCGCGCGCCCACAGGCCCGTCGCCGAAGATGAAGATGCGCTCCTTGAACTGCGGCAGGCTCATCGCCCGGCGCAGAAGCTCGGCGTTAATCTCGTCGGGCGTCTCGCTCGATTCGGGCGTCTCTGAATTGAGGAAGAGAGAGTTTTGCATACAGAGCTATGAGCTTTTAGCCGTGAGCCTTCAGCCGCCGAAGATTTGAGCATCCGGAACTGAAGACTGAAAACTCATCTTTTAGTCTCGTTCAGATAGTCGCGCACCTTCTTCATGTCGTCCCAGACTTCGCGCTTCTTGGAGGGGTCGCGCAGAAGGTAGGCGGGGTGGAAGGTGGGCATGACCTTGATGCCTTTGTAGTCCTGAAACTCGCCGCGGACGCGCGTGATGCCGACCTTCGTGTCGAGCAGGTTGTGCATCGCGGTGTTGCCGAGCACCACGATCACGTCGGGGCGCGCGATGGCGATTTCGCGGAGCAGGAAGGGCTTGCAGGTCTTGGCCTCTTCGGTCGTCGGCTGGCGGTTGCCGGGCGGGCGGCAGCGGTTGACGTTGCCGATAAGCACGTCTTCGCGCTTGAGGCCGATGGCCTCGATAATCTTGTTGAGGAGTTGTCCGGCGCGACCGACGAAGGGGCGGCCCGAAGCGTCCTCGTCCGCGCCGGGCGCTTCGCCGACGAACATCAGGCGCGAGGTGTGGCTGCCCTCGGTGTGGACGATCTTCGTGCGGCCCTGATGGAGCGGGCAACGGACGCACTCGCCGATGTCTTCGCGGATGTCCTCGAAGGTCTCGCCGGGCCGTCCCAAACTGAGTTCGTCTTTCGGCTTAATCTCGCCGAAGAGCGTCTGCACCGGCTCCGGCGGATCGGGTGAAGGTGGTCTGACGGGTTTCTTTGGCATCGCTGTTTGATAGAGGACGGAAGGCGCTTCGCCCTTCGAGCGGGGCGGAGCGGGTAAAGTTTTCGGCGTCGGCGGAAGAGGCGACGACGACTTTGAAGGGGGCGGCGTCGGCGGCAAAGAACTCGGCGAAGGCGCGGCCCGCTCGGCGTTCGCGTGGCGCGTGAGCGCGGGCGAAGAGGCGGCGGGCGGCCTCGTCGCGGTCGCGCCCGCGTGCGAGGCGTCAACGCTCGGCGCGGGCGGCTCGTGTGAGAGGCCGCCGACGCC
>DASTQX010000371.1:0-2896 GCA_035761505.1 Pyrinomonadaceae bacterium | reverse complement strand
TGCGCCGTGCGCGCATCTCGTGTATATTCCGCGCCAGTCAACCACTTTCAAAGGCTGTTTGAAACGCAGCCGGGCCGAACGAGATACAAGCCCGGCGTCGGAGGGGCTACCGTCACGCGTTGCCCCGCGCAGGATGATTGTGGTTGACGACCCGACGCGGAGAGTTTGCTCATTCAGGAGACTCGCATAACGAAGGTGACGAACAACAGAGCGTGCGCGCACGACGCGCCGAACAGACACGCCGACGGCCCGCCCGCCTGCTTCAGGCTCTCCACGGATTGAGCGCGCGCTGGCCGCCCGGCTTCGCAAGCGTAAGGAGCCGTGACATGGCTAAGCGAATCACCGAACACCAGCGCCTCGCCCTCAAACTCGAACACCTTAACGAAACGGAAGTCCGGGAAGTGCTCGATTACATCTCCATCATGGAGTCAATGCGCCGCGCCTCGTCCATCCCCGGCGTCTGGGAGGACGAGCTGGACACGCTGCTCGCGGGGGCGCACGAGAACCAGCGCGCGCGGCAGGCTTTCGAGTGGGAGTCGGCCCGCCGCCGCGCCGAACGCCGCGCCGCCATCAACCTCGCCGCGCGCGTATGAGCGAAAGACGCGCCGCGTTGCCCTCGCCTCTGAAGGCGCTCCGACGCCAGCCCCGTCCCCGCCGCGCGCGGGGCGTGGCCGCACGCATCCTTTTTCTCGTCCTCTGCGCTTGCGCCTTCGTCTCTCCGGCGACGGGCTCTCCGCCCTTCCAGCAATCCGAGCCGACCCCTCTCCAACGTGAAATAGAGATTCAGAGAGCCCGCCTCTCGTCCTCAGATCAGGAGGAGCGGCGCGACGCCGTGACCCGACTCGGAGCTTTGGCGCGTCCCGAAGGCTCGCGCGCGGCGGCGGCGGCGCTCGGCGACACGTCGGCGGTCGTGCGCGCGACGGCGGCCCGCGCCGTCCTCTCGCTGGGGCCGGGCGAGGCCGCGACGCTTCTCGTGCCGCTCCTGCGCGACCGCGACGAGTTCGTCCGGCGCGAGGTCGCCTACGCGCTCGGACGGGCGCGGAGCCCGCTCGCCGTGGATGCTTTGACGGTCGCGCTCGAAACCGACAAGGATGCTTCCGTGCGCGGCGCGGCGGCGGTCGCGCTCGGACAGATCGGCGACGCGGGAGCCGTGCCCGCGCTCGCCGGAGCAATCTCGCGCAGGCTCCAAGCGCCCGGCTTCTTCAACCGCCTCCGCCGACGCAAAATCGAGGAGGACGAGTTCGTCCGGCGCGCGTCCGCCACGGCGCTCGGTCTGCTCAAGAGTCGAGAGGGCGTGCCCGTGCTCATCGCCGCGCTCTCGAACGAGCAGACGCCCGACGACGTGCGCCGCGAGGCCGCGCAGGCGCTCGGCCTCATCGGCGACCCGTCGGCCATCCCCGCGCTCCGCGCCGCGCTCGACGCGCGCGACCCGTATCTCTCCCGCATCGCTTTTGAAGCGCTCCGCAAGCTCGACCCCGCGAACTCGACGCGCCCCACTTGAAGGAATCAACGCTCAAGCACGAGAAAAAGAAAGGCCGTGGAGAATCACTCTCCACGGCCTTTAACTTTTGGTTGAGGTTATCTCAGCTCTCGTTCTTCTCGCCGCGCCCCTGACCTTTGCGCGCGGCCTTAGTCTGCGGGAGCGGGAGCGCGACGCCGCCCGACTTGACCTCCGGCTTCTCCGGCTCCTCTTCAAATTCGGGCGTGTCGGTGATGAGCGCGCCGCCCGAACGCTTCGAGAAGGTGAGCTTGCCGTTCTCGCCGAGGTCAACGTGGACGAGGTCGCCCAAGCCGACCTGTTCGGTTGCCACGAGATTCGAGAGCGGATAGACGAGGAAGCGCTCGATGGCTCGCTTCAGATGGCGCGCGCCGTACTTGAAGTCAATGCCCTCTTCGAGCAAAAACTGCTTCGCCGCGTCCGAGCAGTGGAAGACGAACTTCGTCCCCGCCGAGTGCATGATGCGATCCTGCACGGCCTGAAGCTCAAGCTCCAGAATCTGCTTGAGGTGGTGCTCCTTCAGGCTGCGGAAGACCACCACCTTGTCAATGCGGTTCATGAACTCAGGCGAGAACTTGCGCCGCGCCGCCTCGACAGCCGTCCGGTAAATCTTCTGGTCAACCTCGGTGTCGTTCGGGTTCTTGGCGTTCTTCGCCGAGTGGAAGCCGATGCCGCCCGTAATCAGCTCCGACATCTCGCGCGCGCCGAGGTTCGAGGTCATCACGACCATCGTCTTCGAGAAGTCCACGCGCCGGTTGTCGCCGAGCGTCAGAGTCGCCTTGTCGAGGATGCCGAGCAGGAGTTGCCACAGCGAGTCGGAAGCCTTCTCGATCTCGTCGAAGAGGACGAGCGAGAGCTTCGTCTCCTCCGTGTGGTAGCGGTCGAGATTCTCCTGCGTGAGCATCGGCGAAGTCTCGCGGTGGCCCAGATAGCCCGGAGGGCTCCCGATGAGCTTCGCGATTTCGTGCGAGTGCTGGAACTCGGCACAGTCAATCTTGATGACGGCGTTGGCGTCGCCGAAGAGGACTTCCGCCGCCGCCTCGACGACGCGCGTCTTGCCCGACCCCGTGGGGCCGAGGAAGAGCATCGTCCCGACGGGACGGTTCGGCGGATTCATCCCGGCGAGGAAAATCTGGTAGAGGCCGCTCATGCGGCGCACCGCGCGCTCCTGTCCCACGATGCGAGTGCCGAGCTTCTCCTCGAACTCCTGCGCGCGCGGGCTCTTCTGATCCGGGTCGAGCATGACCGTGTTCGGTGTAATAGTTTCTCTTTCCATTTCGGCAATCATGTTCGTCCTCCTTTGCGGGGAGCGCGGGCGCTTGGCGGCCTCTCTGAATCCTTCGGCTTGTGTCGAGCCGCCGCGAGTGACGGCCCCGGCCCCGTGGCCGCATCGCCCTG
>DASTQX010000370.1:0-5122 GCA_035761505.1 Pyrinomonadaceae bacterium | reverse complement strand
AACAGCATAGCGAAGTGTGAACGGGGGAGCCGCGTCGTTGAAGCGGCTGAGAGTCGCCCGGGGAGGGGCGAGACCCTTTGAACCTGATGCGGTTAGTACCGCCGAAGGGAGGCCGAAAGAGACCGTTTTCCGCCCTTCCCGGTGTGGAGCGGTCTTTTTCGTTTGCGGGCCGGACGTGATGTCGAAGACTTCGGCCTGAGAAAGTGAAAACACGATGAGTACGAACAGCGAACCGGGCGAGCGCCGCAGCGAAGACGTGCGCCTGCCGAACTCGCGGAGGGTTTACGTCGAGGGCACTTCGACGGGCGTGCGCGTCCCCTTCCGCGAAGTCTCTCTCTCGCCGACGCGGCAGCCCGACGGGCGCGTGGAAGAGAACGAGCCCGTGCGCGTCTATGAGACGGCGGGGCCGTGGGGCGACCCCGCCGAGCGGCATGACGTGCGCGACGGCCTGCCGCCGCTCCGGCGCGAATGGATCGTCGCGCGCGGCGACACGCAAGAGTACGAGGGCCGCGAAGTCTTGCCGCAGGACGACGGCTACCTGACGGCGGGCGCGGCGGAGTACGCGACGCAGAAGCAGAAAGGGAGGCTCGAACCTTTTCCGGGCCTGCGCCGCGCGCCGCTGCGGGCGAAGCCCGGCGCGTGCGTGACGCAGATGCACTACGCGCGGCGCGGCGTCGTCACGCCCGAAATGGAGTTCGTCGCCCTGCGCGAGAACACGGGCCGCGAGGCCGCGCTCCGCGCGAGCGAAGACCGGGGCTCGCTCCTCCATCAACACGGTGGCGAATCCTTCGGCGCGGCGATTCCTTCTTACGTTACGCCGGAGTTTGTGAGAGACGAAGTGGCGCGGGGCCGCGCCATCATCCCCTCCAACGTCAACCACCCCGAAGCCGAGCCGATGATTATTGGCCGCAACTTCCTCGTCAAGATTAACGCCAACATCGGGAACTCGGCGGTCGCCTCTTCCATCGAAGAGGAGGTCGAGAAGATGCGCTGGGCGACGCGCTGGGGCGCGGACACCGTGATGGACTTATCCACCGGCAAGAACATCCACACCACCCGCGAGTGGATTCTCCGCAACTCGCCCGTGCCCATCGGGACGGTGCCGATTTATCAGGCGCTCGAAAAGGTCGGCGGGCGGGCGGAAGAACTGACGTGGGAGATTTACCGCGACACGCTCGTCGAGCAGGCCGAGCAGGGCGTGGATTACTTCACCATCCACGCGGGCGTCCGGCTCCCTTACATCCCCTTGACGGCGCGGCGGACGACCGGCATCGTCTCGCGCGGCGGCTCCATCATGGCGAAGTGGTGTCTGGCGCATCACGAGGAGAGCTTCCTCTACACGCGCTTCCGGGAAATCTGCGAGATCATGCGCGCCTACGACGTGTCCTTCTCTCTGGGCGACGGGCTGCGGCCCGGCTCCATCGCCGACGCCAACGACGCGGCGCAGTTCGCGGAGCTTGAGACGCTGGGCGAGCTGACCAAAATCGCCTGGGAGCTGGACTGTCAGACGATGATCGAGGGGCCGGGCCACGTGCCCATGCACCTCGTCAAAGAGAACATGGACAGGCAGCTCGAAGCGTGCGGCGAAGCGCCCTTCTACACGCTCGGCCCTCTGACGACGGACATCGCGCCGGGCTACGACCACATCACATCGGCCATCGGCGCGGCGATGATCGGCTGGTACGGCACGGCCATGCTCTGCTACGTCACGCCGAAGGAGCACTTGGGCCTGCCGAACAAAAAGGACGTGAAGGACGGCGTGATCACTTACAAGCTCGCCGCCCACGCCGCCGACCTCGCCAAAGGCCACCCCGGCGCGCAACTCCGGGACAACGCGCTCTCGAAGGCGCGCTTCGAGTTTCGCTGGGAGGATCAGTTCAACCTCGCGCTCGACCCCGAAGTGGCGCGCGAGTACCACGACGAGACGCTGCCGCAGGAAGGCGCGAAACTCGCGCACTTCTGCTCGATGTGCGGCCCGCACTTCTGCTCGATGAAGATCACGCAGGACGTGCGCGACTACGCGGCGCAAAAGGAGCTGGACGAAGAGGCCGCGCTCGCCGCCGGGATGAAGGAGAAGGCGGCGGAGTTCGTCGCCTCCGGCGCGGAGCTTTATCAGGGAGAGCGCCCGGCGGGCACGCCTCAAGACCACTGAGCGCGCGACTCTGACGAGCAGCCGCGCAGCCGTCGTCCCGGCTTCGGGGTGGAAGATAGAAGGAGGGGCCATGAAGTACAAAAATCGCCTTCCACTTCTGTTGACGGTCTTTGCCGTCCTCTTCCTTTTCGGCTCGCGCGAAGCGCACGCCTGCTCCTGCGCCGGGAGGCCGACGGTGCTCGAAGCCTTCGAGCATGCCGAGGTCGTCGTCGTCGCCAGAGTCGCGTCGGTCGAAAAAGTGGGGCCGGAGAAGACCGCCCCCGAAGGCCGGATTTCCGAGGGCGGGAGGTACGTGGACGGCGTCAAGTCAACCACCATGCGCGTCGAGCGGGTCTTCAAGGGCGGCTTGAAGGCCGGCGACGAGATGACCTTCGCGCAGGGCGGCGGCGCGGACTGTATCTGGACTTTCAATGAAGGCGCGGTCGGGGAAAGCTTCCTCTTCTATCTCACGCCGTTGAAGAACTCTCCGGTCTGGTACGCGGGAACCTGCGGCAGGTCGAACGGGTTGGAGTACGCGGGAGACGACCTGCTCTACCTGAACAAGCTCGACCGGGTGCGCGGCAAGACGCGACTCTCCGGCACCATCGAGTTCGAGGGCGCGGGCGGCCCCGCCGTCGGCGAGAGAGTGATCCGCATCGTCGGCGAGAAGCAGACCTACAAGGTCAAGACGGACGCGGGCGGCGTCTATGAGATTTACGACCTGCCCGCCGGGAAGTACACGGTCGTGCCGGAGACGCCCGCGGGCTGGAAGGTGGACGACTACCGGCTCGAAAAGCCAAACGCCGGAATCATCGTCGAGGTGGAAGACAAAAGGCACGCCGCGCTCGACCTGAGCTTCGAGATAGACAACGCCGTCCGGGGGAAAGTCTTGGACGCGGGCGGGAGGCCGTTGAAGGGCGTCTGCGTCAACGCCATCCCGGCGCGCGCCGGTGAGGATGACGGGTATCACGCCGACTGTACGGAGGAGGACGGGAGCTTCTCGATCAACGAACTTCCGGCGGGCAACTACCTCCTCGTCGCCAACGGCGAGGGGAAGATCAGCAGCAGCGAGCCGTTCCCGACCCTCTACTACCCGAACGTCTTCGAGCGCGAGCGGGCGGGCGTCGTCACCGTCGGCGCGGGCGACAAGCTCGAAGGCTTCAACATCTACGTCCCGAAGGCGGAAGAGGTCGTCATGGTCGAGGGCGTCTTGCTCTACTCGGACGGAAAGCCGGTCGCCGACGAGCGCGTCGAGTTCAAGGCCGAGAAGACCGAAGCGAACGTCGAGGGCGATGCACAGGCGACGACCGACGCGAAGGGGCGCTTCCGGCTCAGAATCCTGAAGGGTTTGCGGGGCGAGTTGTACGGCGAGATGTACACCTACGTCGGCGAGTTCGAGAACTGCCCGAAACTCGAAGCCCTCATCAAACAAACCGGCGGCACGCGCGCGGACATGAAAACGCCCGCCGCGAAAATCCGGGCCGACGGCGACCTCTACAACGTGGAGCTGAAATACGCTTTTCCGGGCTGCCTGAAGGCCAAGTAATCCCGGTCGGATTCGGGCGGCGGACGAAAGAAGACGGCGCGCGCGGACTTTGATTCCGCGCGCGCCGTCCTTGCGTCGGCGTCGAGTTTTCGTCCCCCTGATTTATTCCGGCGGCGTCGGGGTCTGCTTCTCGCCGGAGGTTTTCTCAATCGTGTCCTTCGTCGCGTTCGGGTCGTCCTTCTTGCGGACGAAAATCGCGCCGCGCTGGACGAGCCCGGCCTTCTGCGCGAGCGCGTAGGTCACGGCGTCGAGTTCGTCACGGTTCTTGAGCTTGAACTGCGTGACGCCCTCGGCGTCGGTGTCCGGGTCTCGGTACTGGATGGTCAGGAACTCGAATTTCTTCTTAAAGAGCATCCCCGGCAGGGCGAGGACGCCGACCGTGCCGAGCAGCACTCTTTCCGTCCCCGGCCCCATCGTCCGGCGCTCCTCGGTGTCGGCGAAGGTCACGAGCACGGCGTCGTAGGCGATGGAGACGATCTCGCGCTCGTTCTTGTCGAGGAAGATGAGGCGGCGGTTGCGCTCGTCGAAGGCGAGCATGCCTTCCTGCTTCTTGCGGTAGCCGAGGTAGCCGCCCATGTACTTCGCCTTGATGACTTTCGGCGGGGCGGGGGGCTTCGCGGTTCTGGCGTTCTCCTCGTCCGGCGTTTCGACGGCGCGCGGCCTCTGCGCCGGGGCGGCGACCGCCGCAAGGGCGACGACGAGACCCGCCGCGAGCACTTTCTGCAAGGTCTTCATGAGGATTTTCCCTTCTCTTACGGAATTTCGAGGCGTGCCCGGCGTGTTCTGGAACAGCGTACTTACAGACGCACGCCGCCGAGCGTGCGTTGCCAGATAAGAGATTTCTTCAACACGCAGAGCCGCTGCCGCTCGCCGGGCGAGCACGCGGGCTCTAACTGCTCGATGACGGTTTCGATGAGCGGGACGGCGAACTCGCCCGCGTGCGCCACGACCTGCGAGTAGTAGTGAAGCTGCACGGCCCCGCCCGGCCCCGTCGCGTGGAAGTTGTAAACCTCCTCGTCTTCGAGCCGGTAAACGTCCTGCCCGACCGGGACGACGCGGCGCGGGACTCCGTGGCGGCTCGACCACGCGCGCCCGCCGCGCTCGCCGCCCGCGCGCACGCGCCAGCCGACGAGGAGGATGCCGAGCAGCACGCCCTGCTCGTTGAGGTAGTCCGGGCTCAGGACTTTCAGCTCTTCGCGCGACGAAAGGCGCGGCCCGAAGTTGCCGTACTCAGGGTTTAGAAGCTGCGTGTCATAGACGACGCCGACGGCCTCTTCGCCCTCCTCGACCGGGACGGTGACGAACTGCGCGAACCCGTAGTCGTCCGCGCCCGGCGGCGCGTCGGCGTCGAGCCGGTCAATCACCCGCCCCACGTAGTCCACGTGCGAATTCGATTTGACGATTTTGGCGATGCGAGACATGACGATTCCGGATTTAGGATTTTA
>DASTQX010000369.1:0-1060 GCA_035761505.1 Pyrinomonadaceae bacterium | reverse complement strand
ACTAGGCCGTGGACTCAATTGCTCGCAGCGAAATGCGCACGGCGGCGAGCTGAACGAAGGCAAAGAACGCTGCCCCGAGCTTGTCGTAGCGGGTGGCGATGCGCCGGAACTGCTTCAGCTTGTTGAAGAAGCGCTCGACCTGGTTGCGGTGGCGGTAGAGCGCCTTGCTCCAGCGGAAGCGCTTCTTGCGGTTCGATGTGTTGGGAATATTCGGGATGGCGCCTTGCGCTCGGATCAGCGCACGAATGCGGTCGGCGTCGTAGCCCTTGTCGGCGATGACGATGGCACGCCGCTCGAGACCCTCGAGCAGCGCCTGGGCGCAGGTGGCGTCGTGGTCCTGTCCCGGCGAAATCAGCAGCCGCACCGGCCGACCCTTCGCGTCGACGCGCGCGTGGATTTTCGTGGTGAGGCCTCCGCGACTTCGCCCAACACAACGAACTCCACTCTTTTTTTCACCCCCGAGGCGTGCTGATGGACGCGCACGATGGAGCTGTCGATCATCTGCACCTGGCCGTCGTGCGCCTTGGTGACGGCGTCCATCAGGCGATCCCAGACGCCCGCCATGCGCCAGCGGTTGAAGCGGTTGTAGGCGGTCGTATAGGGCCCGTAACGCTCGGGCAAATCGCGCCACGGCGCGCCCGCGCGCAACACCCAGAAGATCCCGTTCAGCACGCGCCGATCGTTCTTGCGGCGCGGGCCGGGCTTGCCCCTGGGCAGAAGGGGTTCGATGACGCTCCACTCGAAGTCGGTCAGATCGTAGCGCATGATCCAAGCTCCGATGTTTCGAAGCTTGAATCATTGTTCGCCTCGCCGCGCTAGGATTATTTGGGTACACGGCCTAGTCTAGACTAGAGTCTAGCGCCGACCGAGTTCGTCACGAAGATGATCGACGCTGGCGAATCCAAGATCTTCATGTCGACGCGCGACACGCTGATCCGCGCCTACATGGCCGGCGCGATCCTGGCGCTCGCGGCCGCCTTCGCCGTCACCGTCACCGTGCAGACCGGCCAGCCGCTCGCCGGCGCCGTGCTCTTCCCCGTCGGGTTCTGCCTGCTCTATC
>DASTQX010000368.1:0-2486 GCA_035761505.1 Pyrinomonadaceae bacterium | reverse complement strand
TGTCGTCTTCGGGGAGTTCCGAGACGAGCGCCTCGGTCGTCAACATCAACCCCGCGATGGAGGCCGCGTTCTGCAACGCCGTGCGCGTGACCTTCGCCGGGTCAATGACGCCCGCCTCGACGAGGTCTTCAAACGTCTCGGTCGCGGCGTTGTAACCGTAGCTGTCCTTCTTGTTCTCGCGCACCTTCTCGACGATGACCGCGCCTTCCTTGCCCGCGTTCTGCACGATCTGACGCAGCGGCTCTTCGAGCGCCCGGCGGACGATGGTGACGCCGATCTGCTCGTCCGCGTCGCCCTCGTCGCCCTCGTTCGTCTTGAACTTGTCGAGTACCTTCGCCGCGCGCACCAAAGCGACGCCGCCGCCGGGGACGATGCCCTCCTCGACCGCCGCACGGGTCGCGTGCATCGCGTCCTCGACGCGCGCCTTCTTCTCCTTGAGTTCCGTCTCGGTCGCCGCGCCGACGCGGATCACCGCGACGCCGCCGACGAGCTTCGCCAGACGCTCCTGCAACTTCTCGCGGTCGTAGTCCGAGGTCGTGTCCTCGACCTGCGCGCGCAGGGTCTTGACGCGCGACTGCACGTCGGCGTCCTTGCCCGCGCCCTCGACGATGGTCGTGTTGTCCTTGTCAATCGTGACCTTCTTGGCCTTGCCGAGGTCTTCGAGCTTGACGTTCTCCAACTTGATGCCGAGGTCTTCCGAGATGACCTTGCCGCCCGTGAGAATCGCGATGTCTTCGAGCATCGCCTTGCGTCGGTCGCCGAAGCCGGGAGCCTTGACGGCGGCGACGTTCAAGGTGCCGCGCAGCTTGTTGACGACGAGCGTCGCAAGGGCTTCGCCCTCCACGTCCTCGGCGATGATGACGAGCGGCTTGCCCATCTTCGCGATCTGTTCGAGGAGCGGGAGCAGGTCTTTCATCGAGCTGATCTTCTTCTCGTGGATGAGGATGAGCGCGTTGTCGAGCGCCGCCTCCATCCGCTCAGGGTCGGTGACGAAGTACGGCGAGAGGTAGCCGCGGTCGAACTGCATGCCGTCCACGACGTGCAACTCGGTCTCCATCGTCTTCGACTCCTCGACCGTGATAACGCCGTCGCGGCCCACAGTCTCCATCGCCTTCGCAATCATCTCGCCGATGGTGCGGTCGCCGTTCGCCGAAATCGTCCCGACCTGCGCGATGGCGTCGCCCTTGACGGGCTTCGCGAGGCGCTTAATCTCTTCGGTCGCGCGCTCGACGGCCTTCTCGATGCCGCGCTTGAGGGCCATCGGGTTCGCGCCCGCCGCGACCGTTTTGACGCCCTCGCGGAAGATGGCCTGCGCGAGCACGGTGGCCGTGGTCGTGCCGTCGCCCGCCACGTCCGAGGTCTTCGACGCGACTTCGCGCACCATCTGCGCGCCCATGTTTTCGAGCGAGTCCTTCAACTCGATCTCTTTCGCCACCGTGACGCCGTCCTTCGTGATGGTCGGCGAGCCGAACTTCTTGTCGAGCACGACGTTGCGCCCCTTCGGGCCGAGCGTGATCTTGACCGCGTCGGCGAGCTGGTTGACGCCGCGCAGGATAGCCGCGCGCGACTCTTCGCCGTGAATCACTTGCTTTGCCATTTCAGTCTCTTCTCCTTCGACTACGTGTGTGTTTCGGAATCTCTCTCAAGCGGGAAAGCGGCAGGAGTCTTGTGCAGACTACTTGCCGCCCTTCTTACCGCTCGCCGCGCCCGCGCGCTCGATGATGCCGAGGATTTCGTCCTCGCGCATGATGAGGTACTCCTCGCCGTCGAGCTTAATCTCGGAGCCGCTGTACTTGCCGAAGAGCACGCGGTCGCCCGCCTGCACGTCGAGCCCGACGCGGGTGCCGTCGTCCTTGCGCTTGCCCTCGCCGACGGCGATGACCTCGCCCTCCTGCGGCTTCTCCTTCGCGCTGTCGGGGATGATGATCCCGCCGCGCACCTGCTCGCCCTCTTCGATGCGCTTCACGATCACGCGGTCGTGAAGGGGTTTGATGTTTGTCGCCATGATGCTCCTTTCGGTCTCCTCTGAAAGATGAAATCGTGTTTGATTGCCCTGACTCGTCAGCACTCTCGCGCCGGGAGCGCCACCGCCGAGGGCACAATTTGCCCCGTAATTTTGGTGACGAAGTGAAAAATCGTTCTTCTAGCACTCTCCCAGCAGGAGTGCTAAAAATATAGCATTTTCCTGAGACTTGTCAACCGGTTGAGTTGCGGGGCTTGCGGGCGGGGCGGCGGCGCGGGCGCGGAATTTTAGCGGCTTCCGCGGCGGGGGGCGGTTTTGCGTTTGTGGCGGCTGGCGGCGGCGCGCTCCTGCACGCGGTAGGCGGCGACGCGCTTGGAGAGCGTGTTGCGGTGGATGCCGAGCGAGGTGGCGGTGCGCGAAAGATGCTCTTTATTGCGCGCGAGGGCCTTCTGGATGTAGAGCTTCTCGAACTCGGTGAGCGCCTCGTCGAGCATGATCTGCCCGTCGAGCATCTCGTCAATCA
>DASTQX010000367.1:0-2441 GCA_035761505.1 Pyrinomonadaceae bacterium | reverse complement strand
AACCGCAACGAGTCGCGCGGCGCGCACTACAAGCCCGACTTCCCCGACCGCGACGACGAGAACTTCATGAAGTCCACCATCGCCGAGTACTCCGGCGAAGGCCCGGTCTTCTCCTGGGAGCCGGTGGACGTTTCGCTCGTCAAGCCGCGCAAGCGCGACTACAGCAAGGGCAAGAAGGACGAGGCCGCCCCGGCGCAAGTTCCCGAACCGGGCTCCGAGCAGAAGCCCGCGAACACCTCCGGCCCGGCGGTCTGGGGCCAGAACAAAGAGCAGGTGGACGAGTCCGTCTCAGGCCGCGTCGAGACGCGAACCGAGCAGGGCAAATCACTCGAAGAAGCAGGGGGGAAATCGGACGAGGTATGAGCACACAAACGAACGGCCACGCGCACACGTCGAAGACGCCCCCGAAGACCGTCGACATCCGCATCCGCCGCCGCGAGAAGCGGGGCTCGGACGCCTACTGGGAGGAGTTCCGGATTCCCTACCGCCCGAACCTCAACATCATCTCGGCGCTGATGGAGATACGTAAGAACCCTGTGACGAAGGACGGCAAGCCGACGACGCCGCCCGTCTGGGACATGAACTGCCTCGAACAGGTCTGCGGCATCTGCACGATGGTCATCAACGGCAAGGTGCGCCAGTCGTGCTCGGCGCTCGTAGATCAGTTGGAGCAGCCCATCACCTTAGAGCCGATGTCGAAATTTCCGAACGTCCGCGACCTCGTCGTCGACCGCTCGGAGATGTTCGACCACCTCCGGCGCATCAAGGCTTGGGTCGAGATTGACGGCTCCTACGACCTCGGCCCCGGCCCGAAGATTTCGCCGGAGGAAGCGACGGAGCGCTACGCCTACTCGCGCTGCATGACGTGCGGCTGCTGTCTGGAAGCCTGCCCGCAGTACGGCGACGGCAACTACATCGGCCCGCAGGCCATCGCGCAGGTGCGCCTGATGAACATGCACCCGACGGGCAAGACGACGCGCGACGAGCGGCTCGAAGGCATCATGGGCGAGGACGGCATCACCAACTGCGGCAACGCGCAGAACTGCGTCCGCGTCTGCCCGATGTCCATCCCGCTCACCAAAGCGATTTACGAGGAGAACCGCGAGACTATCCTCCACGGCCTCTTCGGCTGGCTGCGGAAGTAACAGCCGGTATCATCAACTTCGAGCGCAAGCGCGGCGGGCAGACTTAATTGCCCGCCGCGCTTGCGCTTCTCTTCATCTCTTTCGCGTCGTCTGTCGTCTTTCGACTACCGCGCGTGTCCGAGGGGGATGACGAACTCCTGCCGCATATAACCTCCTGACGGCCCGTTGAAATATAACGCCAGCAGCGAGTCGCGCTCCGTGGATGGGAGGATTTTGAAGCCCGCCGCTTCAACTATCTCGCGCGGCGTGCGGACGCGCACGGTGTAGGCGCTGTCGCCGTGGCCTTCGGCGAGGAGACGGAGGGCGTCGTCTCCGGCGTGCGCGCGGAGGATGCGCAGGCCGCCGCTCTGCGCGCCCGGCGCGGGGATGAAGGCTCCCTGATAGACGCCCGTGCCCTCTTCGTGATTGATGACCACGAAGGCGTCACGCGACAGCTCGACGTTGAGCGTCACGCGCTGCACGTCGCCCTCGCGCACGACCTCGAACTTCGACGGGCGACCGCCGACCGTCACCGAACGGACGCGCGCGTCGAGCGGGAACGCCGGGGCGAGCGCGACGCGCACCTTCGGGAACTCGTAGAAAAATATTTTCGAGACGCCGGGCCGGTAGATGCTGATGGTCGTCCGCCCCTCTTCTCGCTCCACGCTGAGATTGAGCTTCCCCGTCGGCGTCGGGTAGTTGTCCACCCGCGCCTCGTCCCAGTCCGCCGGGAGTTGCGGCGCGAAGCGGATGAGCGTCCCGCCCTCCGACGTTTCGAGCCCGAAGAGCCCGCGCAAGGTCGGCGTGATAATCATCGCCTCCGACCAGATTTGATGATGCGACGAGCGACCGAAAGGCGCGTTGAACTCGCCCGACAGAAGCTCCGTGACGAAGCCGAGCGCGTGCTGCTTCTTCAAGAGCACGTTCGCCATCAAAGCCTGATAGCCGACGTGCGGCCTGCCGTAGCGGTACGCGCCCAGACTCGCCCAGCCCGTAAAAAGCGGCCACACCGAGCCGTGATGATAAGAGAGCGGGTCGTACAACTTACTCTCGTCCGAGATGATGCGCGAGCCCCAGTCGGTCGCCATGTGTCCGCCGCCGAGGTGGTCAATCTGGCTCTGCGCGCGCTCGTCGGCGAGCGACTTCCACCACAAAGGAACCGAAGGCAGCACGGTCTCCTCGTCAATCAGGCGCGACTTATCAAGCTCGTTCATCCGCGCCTGCCGCACTTCGCGGTTCGGCCCCGGCTCGGCCTTGCGCGGCGTGTCGCGCGGGACGTTGGTGGCGAAGGCGTAGAAGCCTCGTTCGGGGAGCCAG
>DASTQX010000366.1:0-6320 GCA_035761505.1 Pyrinomonadaceae bacterium | reverse complement strand
AGCCGGCGTCGGCGGCAATCTCGCTTAGGGGCCGCTCGGAGCGTGTCATCTCGTCGAAGGCCCGCTCGACGCGGAGGCGGCGCGCGTATTCGCCGACGCTCTCGCGGTAGAAGCGACGGAACTCGTGTGCGAGGTGGACGGGGTGGACGCCGACCTCCGAGGCGAGGCGCGAGAGCGTCGGAACCGAGCCCGCCCGTTCGTGCAGCAACTCGCGCGCGCGCTCCAACCAGCGCGGCGCGCGCCGTTCGTGCGCGCGCTCGCCGCGCCGCGCGATCTCGGCCAGAAGCTCAAGGATGATGCCCTCGACGGCGAGCGGCGAATAGGTGTCGGACTCGCGGAACTCGCGGTAGAGGCGGAGTGCGAGGCCGACCGCCGGGCCGCCGTCGAAACAGTCGGGCCGTTCTATCTTGACGGCGCACTCGCCGAGGCGTTCGAGCCAGCGCGGCTTGACCTCGGCGCGGAAGATTCTCACCTCGCGCTCGTGGAAGGCGACGGCGTGCGCGCGTCCGGGCGGGTGCGAGAGAAGCACGGCGGGGCGGCCCTTGAGTTCGGTGTCCCCGATGGTCTCGGTGTAGTCGCCGCGCAGGACGAGGCTGAAGTAGGCGGGCTCGTGTTCGTGCTTCGGCATCCGCAGGCCCGGCGGGTACGCGCACTCGCTGAGGACGAAGCCGCCGACCTCGCGTCGGCTGATGACGCTCGGCGTCGTGACGCGGGCTCTGTGCTGCGGCATGGGCGTTCTCCTCCGTCCGTAGGGTCGGGCGAGCTGTCGGTTTTGAGGCGAATGAAGAGCAGGGGAGACGCGGCGTCTTCATCCCGCCACGCGCGCGTGCCTGTTCAAAGTCAATAACGCCCCGCGCGGCGGTTTAGTTGCCGGAACTTCTCGCGGCTTCAGTTCTGCGTGAGAGTTTGGAGCGCCTTGCGCGCGCTCTCCATCTGCGGGTTGAGTTCGAGCGCCTTCTTGTAGTTGTCTATCGCCAGTTGCTTCTCGCCGAGCGCGAGGTAGGCTTCGGCGAGGCTGTCATAGACGTTCGCCGATTGCGGATAAGCTTCGACGTTGAGCTTGAAGACCTCGACCGCTTCTTTCGTCTGCTTGTTACCCAACAGGCGGTAGCCCCAAGCGTTCATGTCCAACTCGTTCGTATAGATGTCTCCGCCCTTGCCTTTGAGTTCGCGGAACTGCGCGACCATCGCCTCGACGCCCCGCTCCTTCAGCGTCCGCGAGAGGACTTCGGAGATCGTCGTCGCCTTCACGTCCACGACTTCGATGACGAAGATGAGCGTCGAGCCGGGCGGGATGAGGCCGTTGCCGACGTTGCGTTGGCCGTAGCCGAGCGCGGGCGGGATGACGAGCACGGCCTGATCGCCGACGCGCAGGAGCGCCACGCCCTCGTCCCAGCCCTTGATGACGCGCCCCTCGCCCAACTTGAACGCGATGGGCTCGCCCCGGTCGTGCGAGCTGTCGAACTTCACGCCGTTGCTCAGCGTGCCCGTGTAGTGGACGAGGACGGTCTCGCCCTTCAAGGGCTGTCGTCCCGCGCCGCGTTTGGTGACGACGTAGGTGAGGCCGGAGGCGGTCGTCACCGCCGCCGCCGAAGGCTTGGGCGCGGGCGCGGGTCGCTTCGCCGTGGACGCGGGCGGGCGGCGCGGAGGCGTTCTCCTGCGCCTGCCGGTCTGCGCGTGCGCGTCGAGGCTCTGCGCGAAGGTCGCCGAGATGAAGAGTGCTGCGATGACGAAGGCTCTCATGTGCGGGTGAGTCTCTCCCTTGTGTTTGGTGTCGGTCTCTAAAAATTTGGGCCGGGGCCGAGGGCTGAATCTTCCGTCCGACGTTGACCGTATTATGTCATAGCCGCCGCCGACGCCCGAACTTTTCCGCGTGGCGATAATCTGGAGGTGATACAATCCCGCTCCCCATGAAGTGCCCTTCCTGCGCGCAAGAAATTGACGAAGAGAGCGTCAACTGCCCTTCCTGCGGCGTCGCCATCTTCGACGAGCAGACGGCGACGACGCGCCTCCTGCCGGAGACGCCGAAGCCCGCGCCGGGCGGCGGCAGTGACTCCGCGTCGGGCCGCAAGCCTTCGGCGTCGAGCGCTTCGCGGACGCTCGCCTCGTCCGACTCGCTCGACCGCGCGCGCTTCGTCGCGGGGACGATGCTCGAAGGGCGCTATCGCGTCGTCGGCCTTCTGGGGCGCGGCGGCATGGGCGAAGTTTACAGGGCCGAAGACTTGAAGCTCGAACAGCCCGTGGCGCTCAAGTTTCTGCCCGAAACGCTCTCGGCGGACGGCGCGGCGCTCGCGCGCTTTCACCGCGAGGTGCGAGTCGCGCGCCAGATTTCGCACCGCAACGTGTGCCGCGTGTACGACATCGGCGAGAGCGAGGGGCTGCACTTCCTCTCGATGGAGTACGTGCGGGGCGAGGAACTCTCTTCGGTCATCAAGCGCTTCGGTCGGCTCCCCTCGGACAAGGCGACGGAGATTGCGCGGCAGTTGTGCGCGGGGCTCGCGGCGGCGCACGAGGCGGGCGTCATCCACCGAGACCTCAAGCCCTCGAACGTGATGATTGACGAGAACGGGAACGTGCGCGTCACGGACTTCGGGCTGGCCGGTCTGTCGGAGGAGTTCAGCGGCGGCGCGGCGCTCGAAGGCACGCCCGAATACATGTCGCCGGAACAACTCGCGGGCAGAGAGCTTTCGGCGCGCAGCGACATCTACTCGCTCGGCCTCGTCCTCTACGAAGTCTTCACGGGGCGGAAGGCTTTCACGGCGAACACGCTGCCGGAACTGCTGCGCCTGCGCCGGACGGTCTCCATGCCGGAGAGCCCTTCGACCATCGTGAGGGACTTAGACCCTCTGGTCGAGCGCGTCATCGAGCGCTGTCTCGCGCCCGACCCGAAAGAGCGACCGGCCTCGGCGCTGCAAGTGGCGGCGGCTTTGCCGGGCGGAGACCCTTTGGCGGCGGCGCTCGCGGCGGGCGAGACGCCCTCGCCCGAAATGGTCGCCGCCGCGCCGAAGGAAGGGAGCTTGCGGCCTCCGGTGGCGCTGGCGCTGCTCGCTCTGGCGCTCGTCGGCTTCGGGCTCTCCGTGCTCCTCTCGCGCGGCGTCTTTCTGCATCTGTACGTGCCGCTCGAAAAGTCCGCGCAAGGTTTGAAGGAGCGCGCGGGCGAGCTGAGCGCGCGGCTCGGCTACGGCACGCTCGTTGACGCGGAGCACTCCTTCTACGCCGACACGGAATACCTCAACCACGTCCGCGCGCGCGACCGTTCGCCCAAGCGTTGGGAGAGGCTGCGTGCGGGGCAACCGGCGGCGGTCGGGTTCTGGTACCGGCAGAGCCCGCGTTACCTCGTGCCGCTCAGCCGCGAGCGCGTGACGGACTTAGACCCGCCGCGCACGGTCTCGGAGATGGCCGGGCTGTCGCTCGACACGCGCGGGCGTCTGCTCTCCTTCTACGGCGTGCCGCCGCAAATCGTCGAGCCGCAGGAAGCGCCCGCGCCCGCCTTCGACTGGTCTCTGCTCTTCAAGGAGGCGGGGCTCGACCTTTCGCAGTTCCGGGAGACCGAACCGAGGTGGGTTCCCGCGCAGCCCTTCGACGCGCGAAAGGCTTGGGAGGGATTTTATCCCGGCCAGCAGGACGCGCCGTTGCGCGTCGAGGCCGCGTCGTTCCGTGGGAGGCCGGTGCAGTTCCAACTCATCAACCCCTGGAGCAGACCTTCGAGGCAGGAGCAGGAGCAGGCGCAGGCGGGCGAGCACGCCGTCCAGACTTTGCTCATCACTCTCTTCATGCTGATCCTGCTCAGCGCGGCGCTGCTCGCGCGCCACAATCTGCGTCTGGGGAGGGGAGACCGCAAGGGCGCGTTCCGGCTCGCGGCCTTCTTCTTCGCGCTGGCGATGTTTTCGAGCCTCATCTCCACGCACCACGTCCCGACGCTCGCGGGCGAGTTCGCGCTCTTCGTCGAGGCGCTCGGCTTCAACCTCATGGCGACCTGTCTGCTCTGGCTCGTGTACATCGCCGTGGAGCCTTTCGTGCGGCGGCGCTGGCCGGGGACGATTATCAGTTGGAACCGGCTGCTGGCGGGCGACTGGCGCGACCCTCTGGTGGGGAGAGACGTTTTGCTCGGCGCGGTCTTCGGCTTCGCGCTGCTGCTCGTCGGCTACTTGCAGATACGCGCCCCGGAGTGGCTGGGGCTCCCGGCCTCGCAGCCCGCCGCGATTGAGCTGAGCGGCTTGCTCGGCGCGCGTCAGCTCACCACGCTGTTCGGGGCGCAGGTGCTCAACTCTCTGCTCGCGCCCGCGTTCGTCCTGCTCCTGCTCCTGCTCTTCAATATCATCCTGCGGAAAGAATGGCTGGCGGCGGGCGCGGTCTGGGTGCTCTTCACGCTGCCGGGCGGGCTGGCGGCGGGCGAGAACTTCGCGCTCAACCTGCCGCTCGCGGCCACGGGCGCGGCGCTGATGCTCTTCGTGCTGCTCCGCTTCGGGCTGCTGGCGACGTTCTTCTCGCAGTTCTTCATCATCATGTTCAACTTCTTCCCCATCACGCCCGACCTCTCGGCGTGGTACGCGGGCGGCACGATCTTCTGCCTCTTCGTCGGCGCGGCGCTCATCCTCTTCGGCTTCCAGACCTCGCTCGCGGGACAGCCGCTCTTCCGTGGCTCGCTCGTGGACGACTAGCGCCGCCGCGCCGCGAGAAAAGCTGTTGCGTCGCCCGCGCTGGAGGGTGTATAAGCCTCGCCTGCTTCCTCGCACGAAGTCTTCCGACCTCAAAACTCTAAGGACGACGCCCCAAATGAAAACCAAATACATCCTCATCGCGCTTGGTCTCTTCCTCTGTTCCGCGCCCGCCTTCGGACAGGGGAACGGGAAACTCCAAATCCACTACATGGACGTGGGGCAGGGAGATGGCGCAATCCTGATCTCGCCGCTCGGCGAGACGGTGCTCTTCGACAACGGGGTTTGGGAAGGGTGTGACAAGCCGCTGGCCTATCTCGAAAGTCTCGGCGTGACGCAGATAGACTACATGCTCATCAGCCACTACCATTCCGACCACTTCGGCTGCACGCGCGAAGTCTTGAACCGCTTCCCCCTCAAGAACTTTTCTTACGACCGCCCCGGCGCGTACAGCGGCCCCGTCTTCAGGTCTTACGTGCGCGCGGTCGGCCAGAAGCGCAAGCACGTCCACAGCACGACGAGCATCACGCTGGACGCGGGCAGCGCGAACCCCGTGAAGATCAACATCGCGGGCTACAACGGCGCGGGGGTCGTGACCGACAACGAGAACGACCGCAGCGTGGTGGCGGTGATTCACTTCGGCCACTTCGACGCGGTGATGGGCGGAGACCTGAGCGGCTTCCAGACCGAATATTACAAGGACATCGAGACGGTCGTCGCCCGCAGGCTCGGTCAGGTCGAACTCTACAAGGTCAACCACCACGGTAGCAGCCACAGCTCGAACCGGAACTGGTTGAATAAAATCAGGCCGAAGGTCGCCGTCATCTCGATGAGCGACGACAACGACTACGGCCACCCGACGCCCTCAACGATGGGGCGGCTCCACGCCTCCACCATCAGCAAGACCTACTGGACTTCGGGCGGCGCGGGCGCGGCCCCGAAAGAGGGGCGGGACATGGTCGCCAACGGGAGCGTCGTCGTCGAGGTCGCGCCGGGGGCCAACGAGTTCAGCGTCAAATACGGGACGCAAACCGACATCCACCAGACGTGGCCCGGAGCCTACACCGGACGCCGCTAGGGCTGAAACTCCCACGCCGAAGGCGCGGGCGCGAATACCGCGCGCTGAAGAAATAAGAAGCTGTTTTGAAAATCATCTGGGAAGCCCCCGGAGGGGGCGGAAGAATGTAGCCCACCACGGCGCGAGCCGTGGGGATAAAGCACGAACAAAACGCTCGGAGCCCCTGCAAGGGGCGAAAGAAATCCGACTTGATTTTCTTTCGCCCCTTGCAGGGGCTCTCAACTTCAACGCCACGCTCTTTCCCACGGCTCGCGCCGTGGGCTACTTCCTTCCGCCCCCTGACGGGGGCTGACAAATCCTTCGACTCGTTGTCTTGCGCTCCTTGTCAGGGGCTTTTTCAAACAGCCTCTAAAGATTGCGTTCGACGAGTGAGACGACCTCTCTGGCTTCCGCGCGGAGACGCACCCCGGCGGAATCATACGGCACTTCGAGCTTCAACATCTTCACGATGTCGAGCCTGCTTGCGTCGTGGACGGCCATCGCCGGGACGTAGGCGACGGGGCGGAAGCCGTGTCCGAGGAAGGTCTGCTGGATGCGCGCGTCGTATGCGGAGAGGTCGGCTTCGACGAGCCGCGCGCCGTGGC
>DASTQX010000365.1:0-1114 GCA_035761505.1 Pyrinomonadaceae bacterium | reverse complement strand
GCCCGATGTACTGGTCCAAGGCGTTTCTTCCCACGCTGCGCGACGATCCGGCCGACGCGGAGGCCGTGAGCCACAGGCTGCTCGTGCGGGCGGGCTTCGTCCGCCAGCTCGCGGCCGGGCTCTACTCGCTCCTGCCGCTCGGTCAGCGCACGTGCCAGAAGGTCGCAGGCATCGTGCGCCAGGAGATGGACAAGATCGGCGCGCAGGAGTTCCTGCTGCCGGCGCTCCTCCCTGCCGAGGTCTGGAAGGCGTCGGGCCGCTGGGAAGGCATCGGCGACGAGATGTTCCGCTTGAAGGACCGCGGCGGCGCGGACCTCTGCCTCGGCATGACGCACGAAGAGGTCTTCACCACCATCGCGCGCCACGAGATACGCTCCTACAAGCAACTCCCGCAGGTCTGGTATCAGATACAGACCAAGTTCCGCGACGAGGAGCGACCGAAGTCCGGCCTGATGCGCCTCCGCCAGTTCATCATGAAGGACGCCTACACCTTCGACGTTGACCGCGCGGGCTTGGACAAATCCTTCGATGACCAGCGCGGCGCTTACCAACGCATCTTCGACCGCTGCGGCTTGAAGTACTACGTCGTCGAAGCCTCCTCCGGCGCGATGGGCGGTTCCGAGTCGAACGAGTTCATGGCGCGCACTTCGGCGGGCGAGGACTTCATCGCCAACTGCGCGGTCTGCGGCTACTCCGCGAATCTTGAGAAGGCGACCTCGCGCCTCGCCGCAATCGAAGACGAGTCCGGCCCCGACGCGCCCGAAGAGTTCCCCACGCCCGGCGTCCGCACGATTGAAGATTTAACGACCTTCCCCGGCGGCGCGGCTGCCGACCGCCAAATCAAGACGCTCGTCTATGTCGCCACCTCGGCCACGACGCAGGAGCAGTTTCAAGTGCTTGCGCTCCTGCGCGGCGACCACCCTCTGCACGAGACGAAGCTCGCCGACGCAATCGGCGCGTCCGCCGTCCGGCCCGCGCAAGCGGAAGAGATTCAAACGCTGCTCGGAGCGGGAGCGGGCAGCCTCGGCGGCGTCGGCGCGCGCGACAAGGCGAGCGCCGCGAAGCAGAAAGTCTTCATCGTCGCCGACGAAGCCCTGCGCGGACGCCGTGGCAT
>DASTQX010000364.1:0-4879 GCA_035761505.1 Pyrinomonadaceae bacterium | reverse complement strand
GTCGAGAACCGCTTCGTCGGGATGAAGTCGCGCGGCGTGTACGAGACGCCGGGCGTGACGATCTTGCAGGCCGCGCACCGCGCGCTCGAATCCATCACAATGGACAGGGAGGTGATGCGGCTGCGCGACGCGATGAGCTTGAAGTTCGCCGAGAGCGTGTACTACGGCTTCTGGTTCGCGCCGGAGTCGGAGCTGATGCGGAAGATGATTGACGAGACGCAAGAAAACGTGACGGGCGAGGTGCGCCTCAAACTCTACAGGGGCAACGCGACGGTCGTCGGGCGGCGCTCGCCCAACTCGCTCTACAGCGGCAACCTCGCGACCTTCGAGGCCGACAACGTTTACGACCAGCACGACGCCGAAGGCTTCATCAAGCTCAACGCGCTGCGCCTGCGGATGCGAAGTCAAGCGAGCAGTGAGCAGTAAGCGGTGAGCGGTATGAATTTGAAATTCGGATTTGAGATTTCAAATGCTCGATGCGGGGTGTTGAAACTTAAAACCGCTTACTGCTCATTGCTTACTCGGAAGGGGGACGGAGATGAAGGACAATCACTTGGGAGTGCAGGTCACGGTGGTGGAGGCCGAGAAGGTTGGGTCGGTCGTGTCGGGGTTGAGTCTGCCGAGGACGCTGGCGGTGGTCGGCGAGCGGCGGCGGGCGCGCGTGGGCGATGTGGTGGTGGTGCGCGCTCTGACCGAGAGCGCGACTTACGGGAACCTTGAGCTGGCTTCGGGCCGTCTGGCGAAGATTAACGCGGGCGACGTTCTGGCGGGCGCGCTCGGCAGCCGCCGCGCGCTCAAAGGTTTCGTGGGCGACGTGCCGGAGACGGTCGGGGCCGGGGATCGTTTGCACCTGCTCAACATGGGCGGCGTCATCGGCGAGTGCAAGGGGCATCATTCGAGTCTGAGCGACGCCATCGAGGTCGAAGTCCTCGGACTCGTCTATGATGAAGAGCAGCACGTGCGCAACATTGCGGACGGCGCGCTGCCTTTGCGCGACACGCTGCCCGCGAATTGCGCGCCGCTCGTCGTCGTGGCGGGCGCGTGCATGAACAGCGGGAAGACTTACGCGGCGACCGAGATCATCCGGCAGGCGACGCGGAAGGGCTTGCGCGTCGCGGCGGCGAAGCTGTCGGGCGTGGCGGCCTTGCGCGACACGCTCAACATGGCCGACCACGGCGCGGTGGCGACGGCGAGCTTCCTCGATTGCGGGCTGCCCTCGACCGTGGACGTGGGCGACCTCGCGCCGGTGGCGAAGGCCATCATCTCGCGGCTGAACGAGAGCGCGCCGGACTTGATTGTCATCGAGTTGGGCGACGGCATCCTCGGCGGCTATTCGGTCGGATCGGTGTTCGATGACGCGGAACTGCGCGGGCGTCTGGCGGCCCTGCTCTACTGCGCGGGCGACTACGTAGGCGTGTGGGGCGGGGTCGAGTTGTTGCGGCGGCGCGGGCTCGCGGTGGACGTGGTGGCCGGGTCGGTGACGGACTCGCAGATGGGCGAGGATTACATCGAGCGCGAGTTCGGCGTGCCCGCAGGGAATGCGCGGCGCGACGGCGCGCGGCTCTTCTCGCTCATCGAAAACAAAATCTCGGACTTGAAATCTCAAATCTCAAACGCCGAACTGCTGCCGGCGGAAATCTGAAGGACGACGTTGAAGACAGAACAGGAAAAACAGAATCGTAAAATCCGCGTCGGCATCTTCGGCGGGTCGGGCTACGGAGGGGCAGAGCTGCTGCGCATCCTCCTTTTGCACCCGCAGGCGGAAGTCTCTCTGGTGACGGCGAACGAGCACGCGGGGAAGGCCGTGGGCGAGGTGCATCGGAACCTGCACGGCTTGACGGAGTTGCGCTTCGAGAGCGCGCTGGAAGACCTCGGAGGGCTCGACGGGCTCGATTGCGTCTTCCTCGCTTTGCCGCACGGACAGGCGTTGGAGGTCGCGCCGCGCCTGCCGACGAAGGCGAAGGTGATTGACCTCTCAGGCGACTTCCGCCTGTCGAGCGCCGAAGAGTTCGCCGAGGCTTACGGGCGCGAGCACACGGCGATTGAGTTGCAGCGCGAGTTCGTCTACGGCCTGACGGAAGTGAACCGCGAGGAGATTAAGCGCGCGCGGCTCATCAGCAACCCCGGATGCTTCGCGACGGCGACGCTTCTGGCGCTCGCGCCTCTGGTCGCCGGGGGACTCGTCGACGGGCGCGTCGTGGTGGACGCGAAGACGGGCTCTTCCGGTTCGGGCGCGAAGCCCGCGCCGAACACGCACCACCCGCAACGGTCGAACTCCTTCTATGCCTACAAGCCTTTCACGCACCAGCACGTGCCGGAGATTGAACAGACTTTGCGCGCGGTCGGCGACTGGACGAACGACCTCGTTTTTATGACGCACTCGCTGCCCGTCTCGCGCGGCATCTTCGCCTCCGCTTACGTCGAGACGAAGAAGGAGTTGAGCGCCGAAGAAGCTCAGGCGCTCTACGAGGAGTTTTATCGCGGCTCGTTCTTCGTCCGCTTCGTCAAGGGGTCGCCCGACATCAACTGGGTGAAGACGACGAACTTCTGCGACCTCGGCTTCGCCGCGCGCGGGCGGCAACTCGCCGTCTTCTCGGCGCTCGATAACCTCGTCAAAGGCGCGGCGGGCCAAGCCGTGCAGAACATGAACCTGATGTTCGGCCTCGAAGAACGCACGGGGCTGATGCTCTTCGGCGGGAATCCTTGATGGGAAATTCAAAGTTCAAAGTTTTAAGTTCAAAGTTAAGAGTAGGGGCTTTAACTTTGAACTTAAAACTTTGAACTTTGAATTTGAGATAAGATGACGTTTAAGACAGAGATGAATTTTAAAGACGTGGCGGCGCGGGAGGAAGAGTTTCAGCTTGCGACGTATAAGAAGTTTCCATTCGCGGCGGAGCGCGGCTTGGGCGCGTGGGTCGAGACGGGGGAGGGCGAGCGGTTCCTCGACTTGTACGGCGGGCACGCGGTCGCGGCGACGGGGCATTGCCACCCGCACGTCGTCGCGGCGATTCAGGCGCAGGCCGAGAGGCTTCTGTTTTACTCGAATCTTGTTTATTCGGACGTGCGCGCGCGGGCGGCGGAGAAGTTGGTCGGTTGCGCGCCCACGGAGTTGACGAAGGCGTTCTTCTGCAATTCGGGGACGGAGGCGAACGAGAACGCGATGCGGATGGCGCGGATGCGGACTGGCCGCGAGCGCGTCGTCACGTTCGACGGGAGTTTCCACGGGCGGACGGCGGACTCGATCAGCGCGACGTTTCTGGGGAAGTACAGGGAACTCGGAAGGCCGAACGTGCCGGGCCACTTGTGCGCGGAGTTCGGCTCGGTCGAGTCGGTCGCGGCGCTCGCCGACGAGACGGTGGCCGCCGTGATGCTCGAACCCGTTCAGTCAATGGCCGGGGTGCGAGTGGCCGCGCCGGAGTTTTACAGAGGGCTTCGCGCGTTGTGCGACGAGCGCGGCATGCTCTTGATTTACGACGAGGTACAGACGGGCGTGGGGCGCACGGGCGGCTGGTTCTTCGCGGGGAGCGAGGCGGGCGGCGGCGTCGTGCCGGACGTGTTGACGCTGGCGAAGGCTCTGGGGAGCGGCGTGCCCGTGGGCGCGTGTCTGACGACGGAGGCGGTGGCGGGCTCGATTAAGGAGAACGATCTGGGGACGACGTTCGGCGGCGGGATGCTGGCGATGGCGGCGACGCTGGCGACGCTCGAAGCGATTGAGGCGGACGGGATGTTGGAGAACGCGCGGAGCCTTGAGCGATACTTGCGCGAAGCCCTCAAGGATGTTCAAGGCGTCGAAGGCGTGCGCGGCTTGGGCTTGCTGCTCGGCGTCGAGTTTGAAGAGCCGTTGGCGGCGAAGGTGCAGAAGTTCCTGCTCGCAGAGCACGTCATCACGGGCACGTCGAGCGACGCGCGCGTGCTCAGGCTTCTGCCGCCGCTCTGCTTGAAGAAGGAGGAGGCGGAACTCTTCGTCGAGGGCTTGAAGCGGGCGTTGGAAAGTCTGGCGCGCGCGTGACGCGCGGATAAAATGAGGTCTTCATGTTCGTCATTCGCAGGGCCACGGAGGATGACGGTGGAAACAGAGAGGGTGGACGGGGACTGATGCCGAGAGACTTTCTGAAGACGGCGGATTGGACGCGCGAGGAGTTGGAAGGCTTGCTCGCGGCGGCCTCGCGCTTCAAGCGCGGCGAGGACGAGTCAAAGCCTCTGGCGGGCCGCTCGGTGGCGCTCGTCTTCTTCAACCCTTCCTTGCGGACGCGCGCCTCGATGCAGGTCGGCGCGTATGAACTCGGCGGGAACGCCGTCGTGCTTGAGCCGGGCGGGACGAGTTGGACACTTGAGCACCGAGAGGGTGCGGTGATGGACGGCGACAAGACCGAGCACGTCGCGGAGTTCGTGCGCGTGCTCGGTCGCTACGCGGCGGCCATCGGCGTCCGCACGTTCGCGGCGATGAAGGACTGGCGCGAGGAGCGCGAAGACCCTGTGCTCGCGGCCTTCGCGAAGTACTCGGGGGTGCCGGTCATCAACCTCGAATCGGCGATGCATCACCCGTGTCAGGCGTTGGCGGACATGATGACCGTGCGCGAGAAGCTGGGCGAGGGGAAGAAGCGGGTGCTTTTGACCTGGGCCTGGCACCCGAAGCCTCTGCCGATGGCCGTGCCGAACAGCTTCGCGCTGGCTGCCGCGCAGATGGGTCACGAGTTGATCATCGCGCACCCGCCGGGCTACGAGCTGGACGAAGAGTTGGTGGCGGAGATTAACCGACAGGCGTTCGACGCGGGCTCGACGGTGACGTTGACGAACGACGTGGAGGAAGCCTTCGACTGGGCGCAGGCCGTCTATGCGAAGAGTTGGGGCGGGCGGATGTTCTACGGCGACGCGGCGG
>DASTQX010000363.1:0-8011 GCA_035761505.1 Pyrinomonadaceae bacterium | reverse complement strand
CCGGACCGGAGATTAATCCTGCCAGCGAGGCCCGTGGAAGACCACCACGTTGATAGGCCGGGTGTGGAAGCGCAGTAATGTGCTTTAGCTGACCGGTACTAATCGGCCCCGAGGCTTGACCGTATGACTTACCCGCGGGCTAGGAAAATAGCCACGACGGGAGGCTTGCGCGAAGCTTCTTAAGCTGTACTTGCTTGCCACTATTCGATTATCAAAGCTCTCATCCGAAGAGTTGACAAGTTTTCCGGTGGTTTTGTCGAGAGGGTCACACCCGTTCCCATCCCGAACACGGAAGTTAAGCCTCTTGGAGCCGATGGTACTGCGCTGGAAGCGGCGTGGGAGAGTAGGAAGCCGCCGGATTATTATTAAACGAGAGCCCGCTCAGGTTTCAAACCGAGCGGGCTTTTCGTTTTTGGCGCTCTCCTTGATAATGCCTTCGCGAAGGAAAATCACCCGCCCCGCTCAAGGGGCGGCTCGCCGGAGAGAAAAACTTGAGACAACTGAGCCTGCTCCTCTTTCTGCTTATCTCGCTCGGCACTTCGGGCTGTCGTTCGGAGCCGGGGACGAACGCGGCGTCCGCGAACGTGCCGGGCAAGACGAACTCGGCGGCGGCGACGCCCGCGCCCGCGCCTGAGAAGCCCAAGAATTACGGTTACGAGGTCGTCAACTCCTGGCCGCACGACAAGGATGCTTTCACGCAGGGGCTCGTCTTCCACGACGGCGCGCTGCTCGAAAGCACGGGGCAGAACGGCCTCTCCACGCTGCGGCGGGTCGAGTTGAAGACGGGGAAGGTGCTCAAAAAAATTGACGTGCCGCGACAGTATTTCGCCGAGGGCGTGACGCTCTTCGGCGGGAAGATTTACCAGTTGACGTGGCAGCACGAGAAGGGTTTCGTTTACGACACGGAGAATTTTCGGCAGGTCGGCGAGTTCCGCTACGACGGCGAGGGTTGGGGGCTGACGCAGGATGGCGAGTCGCTGATACTGAGCGACGGGACGAGCCAACTCCGTTTCATTGACCCGCAGACTTTCGAGGTCAGGCGGTCGGTCAACGTCCGCGACGGCGGGCAGGCCGTCAGGGAACTCAACGAACTCGAATACGTGAAGGGCGAAATCTGGGCGAACGTCTGGCACAAGGACAGGGTCGCGCGCATTGACCCACGGACGGGGAACGTCATCGGCTGGATTGAACTCCGGGGCTTGCTCGCGCCGGGCGACGTGAAAGACCCGGAGGCGGTGCTGAACGGCATCGCCTACGACGAGGCCGGGGACAGGCTCTTCGTGACGGGCAAGTTGTGGCCCAAGCTCTTCGAGATTCGCCTGAAAGAGAAATGAGCGCCCGCCGGAAGCATCCGGGCCGCGCGGCTGGCCGTCAAAGGATGAGTGGAAAGACGACGGCCTTTCGAGCCGGGGGCGGCTGAGGCGGGGCAGAAGTTGATGAAGTTCGACACCTATTTCCGCGCGTGTTCCTACGCGATGATCGCGTGCGGCGTGCTGGCGCTCGCCTTCGCGGGCGGCGCTGGCGTGTTGCTCGTCTTGGGCTTCGCGGCGGTGCTCGTCCTCTCGTGGCGGCTCGAAGGGACGAGGTGGCAGTTGTCGGAGCGCGCGGGGATGGTGGTCGTGCTGCTGGCGCTCCCGCTGTTCTATCTCGACTGGCAGTTACAGTCGGGGGCGGCGAGAGTGCCGGGGCAGTTCTACGCGGGCGTGAGCGCGCTCGTCCACCTCACGCTTCTGCTCTCTTCGATCAAGCTCTTGCAGAAGAAGGCCGACCGCGACTGGCTGTTCCTCTACCTCATCTCGTTCTTTGAAGTTTTGCTCGCGGCGGGCCTGAGCGTGAGCCCGACGTTTCTGCTGGCTCTCGGCTTCTACGTCTTCAGCGCGCTGCTCTCCATCGTCTGCTTCGAGCTGCGCAAGTCGAGCCGCGTGGTCGAGCGGAGCGAAAGCCGCCTGCTCGTGGCGAACGACCCGAAGTTCCTCTGGCGGAGAGAGAGCGGAAGACCTCGGCGCGGGGCGAGGGCTCTGCGGCGTCTGCCCGCAGTGGCGCTGAGTCTCTTCGCGTTGATTGTTTTGTTCGCGCTGCCGATCTTTTTCGTCTCGCCGCGCGCGTCGAGCGGAGCGCTGGCGATGGCGGGCGGCACGGCCTCGACGGGCTACGTCGGATTCTCGGATCGGATGACGCTCGGCGACATCGGGCGCTTGCAGGAGAGCAATCAGCTCGTCATGCGCGTGCGCGTGGAAGAGACGGGCGCGGCGCGCAATCAGAATTTGCGCTGGCGCGGCGTCGCGCTCGACCGCTTCGACGGGCGGCGCTGGTTCCAGTCGTCGAAGCAGGGCGAGACTTTGATAGTCAACGAGCGCGGCCTCTTCCAGTTGGGCACGACGGAAGGCTTGAGCCGCCTCACGACGCAGACCTTTTTCGTCGAGCCGATTGACACGCCCGTCCTCTTCGCCGCCCCGCGCGCCGTCGCCGTGCAGGGCGGGTTCACGTACCTCAAGCGCGACGCGGGCGGCGGGCTCGCCTCGCGCATGCACACGGAAGAGCGGATCACTTACAGGGTCTTCTCCGACACGGTCGAGCCCGCGCCGGAGCGCCTGCGCGCGGGGCGGCAGGCGTACCCGACCGAGACGACGGCGAACCTCCGGCAGCCGATTGAGGATTACCTGCAACTCCCCGGCAACCTCGACACGCGCGTCGGGAGCCTCGCTTCGCTGATCGTGATGGAGGCGGGCGCGCGCAACGCCTACGACGCGGCGCGCGCCATCGAGGCGCACTTGGGTAGCAACGCCTACGGCGGGCAGTACAGTTACTCGCTCGACATGCAGGCGACGGGCCGCGAGCCGCTTTCGGACTTTCTGTTCCGCGTGCGCGCGGGGCACTGCGAGTATTTCTCTTCGGCGATGACCATCATGCTGCGGACGCAAGGGGTCGCGGCGCGCGTCGTCAACGGGTTCCAGCCGGGCGAGTACAACGAGGCGGCGGACGCCTACACGGTCAGGCAGGCGGACGCGCACTCGTGGGTCGAAGTCTATTTCCCGTCCGTTGACGAGTGGGTCGCCTTCGACCCGACACCGGCGGCGGGGCGTCCGAGCGGCGCGGGGCGCGGCGGCTTGCGTGGGCAGTTGCAGAAGTACGCCGACGCTTTAGAGCTGTTTTGGATTCAGTACGTGGTTGCCTATGATAGGCAGGGACAGCGCTCGCTCGCACGCTCTCTGCGCAACGGCCTCGGCGCTTACAGCCAGACCGCTTCGCGCTCGGCGGACGCGCTGAAGTCGCGCCTGTCGGGGTGGCTCGGCACTTCGAGGGGCGGCGGCGGCCTGCTCGTCGCGCTCGCTTCGCCTTACGGGCTGGCCGCCGGTGGCTTGGGCTTCGCCGCGCTCGGCCTGCTGGTGCTGCATCGAAAGGGCTTCAAGCTGAGTTGGGCGCGGCGCGCGAAGGACGAGGCGGAGACGGCGGCTTCGGTCGTCGAGTTTTACGGGCGGATGACGGCGGCGCTCGAAGCGCAGGGCGTCCGGCGGCGGCGAGCCGACGAGACGCCTCTGGAATTCGCGCACGCGACCGGCGACGCCGACGTGCTCGCCATCACGCGCGCTTATCACCGCGTCCGCTACGGCGCGCATCCTTTATCGAAGACGGAAGCCGCCGACATCGAGCGGTGCTTGAAGAAGTTGGAAGTCAAAGCCGTCGAGCCGTGACGGGTGAGCGGTGACAAGAAAAGAGTCTTTCTCCCGTCACGGTTGACGGTTGACGGCTCACGGTCTTTTTGGAGTTTTAATGAAAAAAGTTGGATTCATCAGTCTGGGCTGCCCGAAGAATCTCGTTGACAGCGAGGTGATGATGGGGCAGTTGAAGCTCAAGGGTTATGAGGTGACGAACGACGCGAGCGAGGCGGACACGCTCGTCGTGAACACGTGCGGCTTCATTGACGCGGCGAAGAAGGAGTCGGTGGAGGCCATCCTCGAAGCCGCGCGGATGAAGACGGAGGGGGGCGTGAGTCGCCTCATCGTCGCCGGTTGTCTGGTCGAGCGTTACCGCGAAGAGTTGCGCGCGGAGATTCCCGAAGTTGACGCCTTCATCGGCACGAATCAGATTAACGACATCACGACGGTCGCGGACGCGCGGGTCAACACGCGCTCTCTGCCGGTGCTGCCGCTCGGCAACCAGACGGCGACTTATCTTTACGACGAATCCACGCCGCGCGTCCTGGCGACGCCCGGCTACTCGGCTTACGTCAAGATCGCCGAGGGCTGCGACCGCCCTTGCGGCTTCTGCTTCATCCCGCAGATGCGGGGCCACTTCCGCAGCCGCCGCTTCGGCTCGGTCGTGAGCGAAGCGCAATCGCTCGCCGCGTCGGGCGTCAAGGAACTCATCCTCGTGGCGCAGGACTCTTCGCGCTACGGCGAAGACCTCGGCCAGCAGGACGGGCTCGCGCACCTCTTGCGCGAACTCGCGCACGTCGAGGGCGTCGAGTGGGTGCGCGTGATGTACACCTACCCGACGCACATCAGCGACGCTTTCCTCGACGTTTTGGCTGAAGAGCCGAAGGCCGTCAAGTATCTCGACATGCCCTTGCAGCACGCCTCGCGCAACGTCCTCAAGCTGATGAAGCGAGGCGGCGACCGCGCGAGCCTCGAACGGCTCGTCGCGCGCGTCAGAAAGCGAGTGCCGGGCGTCGCCGTCCGCACGACCTTCATCACCGGCTTTCCCGGCGAGACCGAAGAGGACTTCGAGGAGTTGCTCGCCTTCGTCCGCAACGTCGAGTTCGACCGCGTCGGCGTCTTCAACTACTCGGACGAGGAAGGGACTCCGGCCTTCGAGTTGCCCGACAAGGTTGATCCGAAGGTGGCCGCGCGCCGCCGCACGCGTTTGATGAAGGAACAGTCGCGCATCTCTCTCAGGAAGAACAAGGCGCGCGTCGGCTCGACCGTGCGCGTGCTCTTCGAGGGGCCGTCGAAGGAGACAGACCTGCTCTGGCAGGGGCGCACCGAGACGCAGGCTCCCGACATTGACGGCTGCGTCCTCATCAACGACGCGCCCGAAGGCTTGAGGCCGGAGCCCGGCGACTTCGTCAACGTCCGCATCACACAGGCCCAGCAGTACGACCTCGTGGGAGAAATAGTGAGCAGTGAGCAGCAAGCAGTGAGCAGTAGGAATTGAGACTTCAAGTTAGAATACCAAAGGCTTAAAAACTGCTTACCGCTCACTGCTCACTGCTCACTTTCTATGCCTCCTGTTAAAGAGACCAGCGACTCGCTGAGCCATCCGGTAGTCGAGACGCCGCATATCGTGGTCGCGCCGTCGAGGCGCACGGCGGGCGACTACCTCTCGCTCGTCGTGGCGACGTGCGGCGTCGGCTTCTTCCCGGTCGCGCCGGGGACTTGGGGCTCGGCGGTCGGCGTCGGCGTCTTCGCCGGGTTGGCTTGGGTCTTTAACCTCGCCCTCGGTCGCGCCGCGTCGGAAGGCGCGCGCGTCTCGGAGTTCGCCGTTCAGTCGGCGTTTGCGACGCTGCTGCTGCTCGTCATCATCGTGGTCTCTTTGGGAGGGACTTGGGCGGCGACGCGTTGCGAGCGTTTGCTCAGGCGGAAAGACCCCGGCGTGGTGGTCGTCGACGAGGTGGCGGGGCAGCTCATCACTTTCCTGTTCGTGCCGTGGTCTCTGGTCGGGCGCGTGTGGCCGGTCGTCGTGGGCTTTCTGCTGTTCCGCGTCTTCGACATCTGGAAGCCGTACCCGATCAACCGGCTCGAAGCGCTCGAAGCGGGACTCGGCGTGATGGCCGACGACGTGCTCGCGGGTGCGTATGCGGCGACGGTGTTGTCGCTGCTCATTTCAATCTACTTATTTCTCTAGAAGGGGAGGGACGAGATGGAAGAGACGAAAGACCCGAACGCCTCGAAGGGCGGGCAGGACGAAGGGCAGGGCACGACGGGCACGCCGAAGCGCGACGAGGAGGCGACGAGCAGCGAGACCTTGAGCGACATCGAAGAGAACACGAAGGTCAAAGGCGAGAGCGGCTCCGGCTCGGAGAGCAGCGGCTCGCTCGAAGGCTCCACGCCCTCGCCCGACGCGGGCGGCGGCGGTGGCGGTCGCGCCGACGGGAGCGACACCGGCGGGCCGATGTAGAAGAAGCCGAAAGTAGAAACGCAAAAGGCAAAAGTGAAGAGCGGAGAGGCCGCGTTGACGGCGTGCTCGCTTCCTTACTTTTGCCTTTTTACCTTCGCCTTTTCCCGGCGGGACATGCGGCGGGCGAATGGCTATAATCCTCTCCTTCATGAACAACGCAAAAATATTTGTTTCGGATGACGTGAGCGAAAGCGGGCTCGAACCTCTGCGCGCGGCGGGCTTCGCCGTCGAGAAGCGGACGGGGCTGAAGGGCGAGGAACTGTTCGAGGCCGTGCGCGATTGCGAGGGCTTAGTCGTGCGCAGCGAGACGAAGGTCACGGCGGAACTGCTGGCGGCGGCGGGTTCCCTGCGCGCCATCGGTCGCGCCGGGGTCGGCGTGGACAACATAGACGTGGCGGCGGCGACGCAGCGCGGCGTCGTCGTGATGAACGCGCCCGACGGCAACACCATGACGACCGCCGAACACACGCTGGCGCTTCTGCTCTCGCTCGCGCGGCGCGTGCCGCAGGGCAACGCGAGCCTCAAGGCGGGTCGCTGGGAGCGGAAGAAGTTCGTCGGCGTCGAGTTGCGCGGAAAGACGCTCGGCATCGTCGGCCTGGGCCGCATCGGTCGGGTGGTGGCGAGCCGCGCGCGCGGCTTCGAGATGGAGATCGTCGCCTTCGACCCGTTCGTCGCGCCGGAGCAGTTGCGCGACACGGGGATCGAACTCGCGCCGCTCGAAGAGGTGTGCGCGCGCGCCGACTTCATCACCGTCCACGCGCCGCTGACGCCGGAGACGCGCGGCATCATCTCGGCGCGCGAGTTGTCTCTGATGAAGAAGGGCGTGCGCATCATCAACTGCGCGCGCGGCGGGCTCATAGACGAGCGCGCGCTCGACGCGGCCATCCGCGAGGGGCGCGTCGCGGGCGCGGCGCTCGACGTGTTCGAGGAGGAGCCGCCCGCCGCGGACAACCCTCTGCTCTCGCTCGAAGAGGTCGTCGTCACGCCGCACCTCGGCGCTTCGACGCGCGAGGCGCAGGAGGGCGTGGCCGTCATCGTCGCCGAGCAGATGCGGGACTACTTCCTCACGGGCGCGGTGCGCGGCGCGGTCAACGTCCCGGCGGTCGGCGCGCAGGAGTTGAAGGCGCTCCGGCCTTACCTCTGGCTCGCCGAGCGGCTCGGAAGGTTTCAGGCGCAACTCGTGGACGAAGCCGTGCGCGAAGTCGAGGTCGAGTACGCGGGCGAGGTCGCCGAGTTGGACGCCGCGCCGTTGACGCGCGCCTTCCTCGCCGGTCTCCTGCGCGGCATGAGCGCGCGCGTCAACGTCGTCAACGCGCTCCTCATCGCCGAGGAGCGCGGCATTGCCGTCACCGACTCCTTCAAGCGCGGCGGCGCGGCGGCGATGCCGTCCGCCGTCCGCACGCGCGTCTTAACCGGAGGCGGCGAACACACGGTCGCGGGCGCGCTCTTCGGCCAGCAGGCGGACGGGCGCATCACAGAGATTGACGGCTTCCGCATCGAGGCCATCCCCACGGGCAATATGCTCGTCACGCGCAGCAGCGACGTGCCCGGCGTCATCGGTCGTCTGGGAACCTGCCTCGGCGAGCACGGCGTCAACATCAGCCGCTTCCACTTGGGGCGACGCGAGCGCGGCGGCGAAGCGATGGCCGTCATCGAGGCCGACGCCCCGCTCGACGAAGCCACCCTCGCCGAACTCCGCTCCTTCCCCGAAGTCATCTCCGCCCGCCGCATCCAGCTCGAAGCATAAAGCAAACGACGAAGGCGGAACGCCGAGCGATGAACTGAAAGGCGACTTGCTTTCAGTTCATCGCTCGGCGTTCCGCTTTCGTCGTTTCATTCTATGACGAAGCTGACGCGTTGCGAGGCGCTGGCCTTGGCCGGGCGGTCAATGGCG
>DASTQX010000362.1:0-6909 GCA_035761505.1 Pyrinomonadaceae bacterium | reverse complement strand
CGCTGACGAAAATCTCTCCCGCCCTCTTCGATTACTTCGCCGCGAATCTCTGTTATTATACTTCCCGCCGGGGCCAAAGCACGCCGCAAGAGAGGCGGGAACCCCGGCGGCCTCGCCGCCAACCGAGAACCGACCGGAGAGAAGCTTGTCTTTAGAATTCGCCATCGAGTACCCCTGCGAACTGCGCGCGCGCTACGCCGAAGAACACCTCCGGGCGTGGGGCCGTCTGGGCAGTTTGCACACGCGCCTGACGACGGGCGAGTGCTTCGCGCCGACCGAGGAGAAGGTGCGCTTCGTCGAGCGCGCGGCGGTCGAGATTGACCGCATGAAGGAAGAGGCGACCGCGTGCGCGCAGTGCCCCGCGCACCTGCCGCACGAGGGCGCGGGCGAAGGCGAGCCCATCGGCTGTTTGGGAAGAATCACCTACCCCGTCGAGGGACAGTTCGAGAAGTTCCTCGCCGACCGCGTGCAACTCGCGCTCGATACGATTGACGAGGACGAGCAGCCGCGCTTGCTCCGCGTCCTCGTCGAGCATGACACGCCCTTCGACGGCGAGGGCACGAAATCCCTGCGCAGCGTGACGACGACGAACGGGATGCGCTTCTTCGAGCTGCGCCTCCCCATCCGGCTCGCGCGCAAGGCCGCGCACCTGACGACCGACCACCTCTTCGACGCGCTCGCCGGGTTCACCTCCGAAGACGCCGAGCGCACGACCTACACGCGCGAGCTGCCTCTGGCGGCGACCGCCGACTACCACGACTTCCTCGACCTCATCCTGCGCCGCGACATCCCCGACTCCGAGCGCCAGCGCATCCGCCAGCGCAGCCGCAACTATCAACAGTTCATGCGCCTGCTCAACGCCCTCGAACTCGCCGACTCGCTGCGCACGCGCGTCCTCCTCGACTAAAGAGGCCGCTCTTCGTCTTGCGTCAGAGAACCGGCTGAACCCTTCCGCTCGTAGAAGGCGACGATGGCCCGCGCGGCGGCGGCGACCTGCTCGCGCAGAGACTCAGGCTCTAACACTTCCAACTGCGTCCCGAAGCCGAGCGCATACGCGCAAGCCATCTCCTCCACGTCGAAGCGCAGAGAGGCTTCAACCCAACCCTTGCCGTCCGCTTCTCCGACCTCTTCGATGCGCGCGAACCTTCCGGCGAAGGGCAAGAGCTTGACGGCCTCGCGGCGGACGCGCACGCGCGCGCGGTAGCTCGGCAGGTGCGCGCGGAACTTCGCGGTTGACTGTTCCCAGAACGCGGCGAGGTCGAAGTCCGAGGGACGGATGGAAGGCTCGTCCATAAGCTCCGCGCGCGCGACGCGCGAGACGCGGTAGCTGCGCACGTCGCCGCCTTCGACGCCCGCGACGAAATACCAGACGCTCCCCTTCGCCACCAAGCCGAGCGGGTCAACCACCCGCTCCGTCGCCTCGCACTCGTCGCGCTCGTAAGTCAGACGCACCTTGCGCTCCTGCCACACGGCTTCTTGGAGCGCGTGCAAAAGCGGCGCGGCCTCCTCCGCGCGGTTCCAGCCCGTCACGTCGAGGTGGATGCGCTGGCGCGCGTACTCGGCCCCGCGCCGGTACATCGAAGGCAGCGCCGCGAGCAGTTTCAGGAGAGCGCCTTCGGCGGCCCGGTCGAGATTCAAGTCGGCCAGCAGCCGCGAAGGCTTGATGGCGAAGAGCGACTGTACCTCGGCCTCGTTGAGCCCCGTGAGGTTCGTCCGGTACTCGCCCAAGAGCGACCAGCCGCCGCCCGTCCCCCGCTCCGCGACGACCGGAATCCCCGCGCCGCTCAGAGCCTCCATGTCTCGATGAATCGTCCGCTCCGAGACTTCCAGACGACGCGCGAGGCTCCGCGCCGTCAACTGCCTGTGCGACTGTAACAGCAAGACGATGGTGAACAGACGGTCGGCGCGCATCCCTTCAAACCTCGCTTTACTTCAAAATCAATTCCCGGCCCGCGCGCGATTTTATCCGAGAAACATGACAGGAGGTGTCATCAATCATCTTTTATTGTTTGAAGCGTCGGCGGATGAAATGGCGGAAGGAGGACGAAGATGAAGAACTTGAAAGGCAAGGTCGCCGTCGTCGCGGGCGCGACGCGGGGCGCGGGGCGGGGCATCGCTTTGATGTTGGGCGAGGCGGGAGCGACCGTCTATTGCACGGGCCGGAGCGTGCGCGGCGCGCCTCCGGCGGAAGGCATCCACGCGGGCCGCAAAGAGACCGTCGAGGAGACCGCCGAGATGGTCTCCGCGCGCGGGGGCGAGGGGCTGCACGCGCGCGTGGATCACACGGACGAGGCGCAGGTCGAATCGCTCTTCGCGCGCGTCCGCAAGGAGCGCGGGCGGCTCGACCTGCTCGTCAACGTCCTCGGCGGCGACACGCAAGCCGAGTGGAAACCTTTCTGGAAGCTCTCGTTGGAGAAGGGCTTGCGCTGGCTGCGGCAGGAGACGTTCGCGCACATCATCACGGCCCGCCACGCCGCCGCGCTGATGGTCAAGCAGAAGAACGGCCTCATCGTCGGCCTCACCGACGGCGACACAATCGGTTATCGCGCGAGTCTCTTCTACGACCTCGTGAAAGTGACGACCATCCGGCTCGCCTACGCGATGGCCGAGGAGTTGCACCCGCACGGCGTCGCGTCGCTGGCGCTCACGCCGGGCTTCATGCGGACGGAGTGGATGCTCGACCACTTAGGCGCGACCGAGGAGAACTGGCGCGAGGTGGCCGAGAAGAACCCGGAGGCCCGAAGCTTCGGCTTCATCGCTTCCGAGACGCCCTGCTTCGTCGGTCGCGCCGTCGCCGCGTTGGCCGCAGACCCGCGCGTGTTGGAGAAGTCCGGCGGCGTCTATGCCTCCTGGACTCTCGCCGAGGAGTACGGCTTCAAGGACGTTGACGGCAGCACCCCGAACTGCATGCGCTACTTCGCCGAGCACTTCCCGCAACTCGTCTCCGCGAAGACCAAGACCGGCCTTCAGTGGAAGCTCGAACGCGAAGAGCGACCCGCGAAGGCCGAGCGCCGCTCGCGGGCGAAGCGCGCGAGTTAATGTTGACGAAGGAAACGCTGACCGGAACGTCGGCGCGTCAGGAGGCGACGCGCTCGTCGAGTTCGGCGAAGTGCGGGACGAGTAGATTGCCGTCGGCGCGGCGGCGCGCGGCTTCGGCGTTGGCGACTTTGAACCACGCGCGGACGAAGTTGCTGGTGCTTAAGCCCAACGCGGCGTCGAGCGGGAAGAGGCGGCGCGCGAGCCCTCGGTGGACGGCCCGCTCGAAGGCGCGCTCGATTTCGGCGCGCGCCCCGGCGAGCCCTTCGACGATAGACATGTCCAAGTCCTGCCCGTCGCGCGCGCGCCGCCAAGCGAACTCGTAGAGCCGCATCCGTCCCTCGTCCTCGACCGCGCCGTTGACGACGGCGACGAGGTGCGTCGCCTCGGTCTCCGAGACCGTCTCGACGACGCGCCGCGAGAAGGCGGGCGTGAGGTCGCCGTCTCTCGTGACGAAGAGGAAGGAGTTGCCGCACACGTCCGCCGCGAGGTACGACTCGCCGTGCGAAGAGGTCGGGCCGCTGGCAATCTCGCTGTCAGGGACGCCGAGCGAGCGAACGATGTTATAGACGCGGTTGTTCAACCAGCCGCCGTCTTCGAGGAGCGAGACGGCGAGCCGCGTCGGGTTGATTGTCTCTTCCACCACCTCGTCGGCGACGGGCGCGGCGCACAGGCTGCACTTCGCCTTGCTGATGGTAATCGCCGCGAGCGAATCCGGCGTCGGCAAATCAAAGAGGGCGTGGCCCGATTTGCGGCAACTGATTCTCACTTCCCTCTCAAGCAGCCCGGCCTCCAACAGTCTCTCGACCGAGACGCCGTTCGACGTGCTCGCCTCGGCGAACAGGCGGCGCGGCGAGTAGCCCTCGCGCCGCATCTCCTGCACGCGCCGGAGGAAGAGCCGAACCGGATGCTGCTCCATCAACTCGCAGGCGCGCGCGAGTTCGCGCCCGCCGCCCCTGCACTTCGCCACCACGTCGAAGTCCGTCGGCTGGACGGCGATGAAGCGCGCCAAGCCCTGCGGCGAAGTGTCGGCGCGCGTCTTCCAGACCGGGAACCCTTCGGGCGGATGCGCTTCAAACTCTCCCGCGTCGCCCGCGCCCCTCACCTTCAAGAGAGCGGCGCTCACGTCGCGGCAGAAGCGTTCGAGCGTCGAGAGCGGCCCCGCCGTCTCGACGTTATAGATGACGCCCGCGCTCAAGCCCTCTTCCGCGCCGAAGACGAGGAAGAGCACGCCATCGCCCGCGCCGAAGAGTTCGCCCGGCGTGTAAGCCGCGCCGCCTTCCATCTCGCGCCGCGCGCTGTAACGGCGCTCGACTTCAGCCGCCGCGCGCTCGACGAAGGCCGCGTCGCCGCGACCGGCCAAAAGCAGTTCTAACGAGCGCCGACGCGCCGCGCGGATGAGCGGCCTGTGCCCGCCAGCCGCCAACGCTTCGAGCAGGCGCAGGCGCTCGCCTTCGTCCGTCGAGACCGCCAGCGTATTGCTTTGGATGAACAACATCTCTTTATCTTCCGTCCGCCCGCCGCGCCTTCTTTATCTTCCGTCCTCCCGTCGCGTCATGCGCGCGTGCGCCGCGCGAACTCTTCCCGCCTACTGCTTGACGACGATGCGCAGCCTCTCGCCGCCCGTAAAATTTTCGGGATAGCGGCGCTGCCTCGCCTTGCTCACGGCGACCGCTTCGTAGGCACCGGCGCTCGGACGCGAATCAATCACGCGGGCCGAAGTCACGCGCCCGTCCTTCACCTGCACGAGCACGTTGACGACGTAGCCGCCGCCCTCCGACGTTCTGCTCGCGGCGGCCTTCTTCGTCTCCTTCGACGCGGCGAGCGCCTGCTTCTGCGACTGAGCCTGCTCGGCCTTCGCCGCCTCCGCCTTCTTCGACGCCGGAGGCTTCGGCGCGGGCGCGTCAACCTTGCGCTCGGCGACTCCTCCGGCGGCTTCCGGCTCCTTCTTTAAAGGCAATGCCGCCGCCACGGTCTGCGCCGCCGGAGCGTTCGGCGCTGAAGAAGGCGCGTCGGTCTTCGGCGCGGGAGGCGCGGCGGCAATCGTCGGCGCGGGTTCGGGTTGGAAGGGATTGAAGATGGCTTGCGCGGCCATGACCACCGTGAGGCCGACGAGAAAGCTGATGACGACCGCGTAGATGAGCCGTTCGCGCGAGAGGCGTTGCGAGGATGAGAGAATCGCTTCTTCAACCGCCGTCAGGCGCGCTTCGAGCGGCGCTAAGACTTCCGCCGGGACGGGCGCGAGTTGAAGCGGCGCGTTCTGCGGCGACGCGGGGAACGCCGTCGGCCCTCCGTAAACGACGCCGCCCACGGCCTTGATCTCCGGCGCGCTCTCGCGCCTCGGCGCTTCCACGAGGTCGGAGATGAACTTCTGCTCTTGCCGGTCAATGCTCCTTTCGGGCGGGCGGACGAGCGGGTTGAAGTTGAACGCAGCGCCTTCGAGCGCGAGCGCCGCGTGGACGGCTTCGAGCCCGCGCAGAGAGCCGAGCCGCGCGTCCACGAGTTGCCCTTCCTCGAAGAAGAACGCGCCGGGCGCTTCGGGGTACTCGACCTGCAAGCGCCCGGACTTTCTCTGCACGCGCAGCGTCCGGAAGAGGTCGGGCAAAGGCTGGTCGTCGAGGTGTCCGGTTAAAACGACGAACTGCGTGCGCTCTATGTTTTCCAAGTGCTTTTAATTCCTGTCGTCGAAACGGTCGCCGACGCCGGAGTGCGCCTTCCGCCACTCCTCTGCCGGACGTTAAGAAATTGTCTTTGATGGTTCCATTCGCCCTGACCGAGGATGCGGCAAACGCGAAATGGGGACGCTTGACAGACCGAGGGCGGCTCTCACGTTCGGGCGGAATCTAACACTTTACGGACGAGTTCTCAAGGAGCTTTTTGAGGCCGGACAACAATATGTAGGGGCGAGGCTCGTCCCCTGCACGCATTTGTAGGGGCCGGGGCCAGCCCTCGGCCCGCTCGACGCTGGTCACTGATGAAGTCAGATTTGTGGTTGAGTTGTGGGCCGAGGACTTGTCGTGCGCCGACGAAAATTCCCTTCACGCTCGCGGCTTCTGAGGTCAGCCGCCCTCTTCCTGCTTGTCTTCGTCGAGTTGCCGGAGCGTGTCGAGGATGAGGTTGGTGTTGGTGAGGGCGTTGATGGTGACGGGGAACTCTTCCGCCGACTTCTCGAAGTCGAACGCACCCGTGGTCATCTCGACGACGAGGCGGAAGGCTTCCGCCGCCTGCTCCGCGCCGCACTCCGCGCCGACGATGCGCCCTTCGTTGAAGAGGACGCGCCCCCGCCGCTCCGGGTTCTCGACCGCGAGCGCACCGGTGAGACGCGAGTTCTCGATGACCTGCACGGCGTCGAAGATGTTGACGGCGGAGAGGTCGCCCGCGAGCGTGACGTGCCTGCGGGCGGGCTCGGCGGGCGGCGCGGGCGCGACGGGCGCGTGATGAAGGTCGGGCCGTCGCGCACGGCGGATGGCTTCGAGTCCGGGCGCGATGTTGATGCGCGGGTCAATGTGCTTGGCTTCGAGCAGGCGCTCGTGCGCGGCCTCGAAGTTCTCGCGCGCGATGTAGAGGTTGACGAGCAGGAGGCACTGCCGCGCGGCCTCGTCCTGACGCTCGTGCGCGACGGCGACCTCGCGCAACTTCTCGCGCAGGACAATCGAGCGCGGGTGGTGCGCGACCGCCTCCTGCAAGCGTTCGAGCGCGCGTTGCGGAGCCTTGTATTTGACGAACAACTCGGCGTCGAGCAGCGCCCCCTCGACGCTCTCATCCACGCTCTTCGGCTTGTCGGCGTTACCCATCCGGTGTGCCCGTCCCGCGCTCCCGACGTTTGCAGACGCGCGAGTTTAGCACAACCGGAATGAAGCCCTCACAAGGGCT
>DASTQX010000361.1:0-14867 GCA_035761505.1 Pyrinomonadaceae bacterium | reverse complement strand
GGCGAAACGTTGCCCTTAGGCGCGCGCGCCCGCACCGGTGCGGCCACGACGCACGTCCTCGGCAACGACGGGGCCGCCCACGAGACAGTCCCGCCCACGAACGTCGAAACCAACCGGCTCAAAGAGTCGAGCCCCGAAGGCGTCCGCACACGTCGGCGGCGGCTCGCCGTCCTGCTCGCCGTGCTCATCGTGGCCGGGACGGCGCTCGCCTTCTACATCCGCTCGCGCAACGCCGGAGTCTCCGTCGAGTCTATCGCCGTCCTGCCTTTCACCAGCCAGAACCAAGACGAGTTGCTGAAAGACTTTACCGAAGACAGCGAAGGTCGGGAACGCATGAAGCGACAACGCGAACGGGATCGAGAGCTGGAGGTGCTCTCCGACCAACTGACCGACAACATCTTCAACAACCTGCCGCGATTGCCGAACCTCCGCATCATCCCCAGCGACGCCTCCTCCCGCTACAAGGGGAAGGACGCCCGCAACAAGGTGGCCGCCGGACGCGAGTTGGGCGTCCACGCCGTCTTTTCGGGAGAGGTGGTGCAGACCGGCGACCAACTGACCATCAGGGTCGAGTTGGTTGACGCGCGATACAACGAGCATCTGTGGGGCAATCGCTACTCTTGTAAGGTCGAAGGCTTGGACACCAGACGGCGGGACATCTCGCAAGATTTGACGAGGTGCTTAGAGTTAAACCGGCAGGGGAAGAGGTGCGGGAACTGACGAGCGGCACGATCTTCAACTCTACTGCGCTAACTTCAACTCAACTGCGCTAAAAATTCCGACAGTTCTTTGGGGAGCGGGGCGTTGAAGCTCAAGGTCTCGGCGGTGCGGGGATGTTTGAAGGAGAGGCGTTCGGCGTGGAGGAACTGGCGTCCGAGGGCGGCGATGCGGGCGCGCAGGGTGTTGTCGGGGAGGTTGCGGTCGCGCCCTCCGCCGTAAGTGGCGTCGCCGACGACCGGATGCCGGATGAAGGCGAGGTGGACGCGTATCTGGTGCGTGCGGCCCGTCTTGATCTCCACGTCGAGGAGCGTGAAGCGCTCGAAGCGCTGGCGGACGCGCCAGAGCGAGAGCGCCTCGCGCCCGCCCCGGACGACCGCCATCCGCGTGCGGTGGCGCGGGTCGCGCGCGATGGGCTGCTCGACGCGTCCCGAATCGCGCTCGGTGCGACCGTGCGCGAGCGCGACGTAAGACTTGAAGATGGCGCGCGCGCGGAACTGGTCGGAGAGGTTCTCGTGCGCCGGGGCGTTCTTGGCGACGACGATGAGGCCGGAGGTGTCGCGGTCGAGGCGGTGGACGATGCCGGGGCGGTACGCTCCGGCGTGCGTCGAGAGGTTCTGGAAGTGGAAGGCGAGCGCGTTGGCGAGCGTCCCGGCGCGCACGCCCGCCGCCGGGTGCGTGACCATCCCGGCGGGCTTGTTGACGACGACGAGGTCTTCGTCCTCGTGGATGATGTCTAAAGGAATCTCTTCGGGCGTGAGGTCAACGGGCGGCGGGGCGGGGATTTCGACTTCCACACGCTCGCCCGCGCTCAGCCTGTACGAAGGCTTCGCCGTGCGCCCGCCGACGAGCACGTCGCCGTCCTCGACGTAGCGCTTGACGGTCGTCCGGCTCGTCCCCTCGATGCGCGCGGCGAGGAAGGCGTCCAGACGTTCGCCCACCTCGGCCTCCGAAACTTCAAACGTCAGAGGCTCGGCTCCGGGCTCGGCCAAAGGCTCGACCGACGCCGCGCCTTCTTCCTCTTCTTCCACTCCCTCGACTTCATCACTCATGCGCGTGCCGTCCCCGAAGCGTGCGCGTCCTCTTCGCCGCTTCCGCCGCGCTCGTTCGGCTCGCCCGGCGCGCGACGCCAGCGGAGGACGAGGAAGATGAGCCCGCCGACGCCGACGAGGAGGCTGATGAGCTGCGACGTGGAGAGCCCGGTCAGACTCGTCAGGCCGAGGATGTCGCCGCGCGGGTCGTCGCGGAAGAACTCGATGGTGAAGCGCGTCGCGCCGTAGAGCACGGCGTAGGCGAGGAGCACTTGCCCGTCGAAGCGCTTGCGCCGGTGCAGCCAGACGAGGAAGGCGAAGATAAGGAGCGCCGCCGCCGACTCGTAGAGCTGCGTCGGGTGCAGGTGCAGTGGGCCGCCCGCCGCGTTCACAATCGGCACGCCCGTCACCTCATGCCCGCGCTCCGTGAACTGCACGCCCCACGGCCAGGCGCACTCCTTGCCCCAGCAGCAACCGGCGGCGAAGCAGCCGAGCCGACCGATTGACTGTCCCAACGCCAGCGCCGGGGCGAAGGCATCCGAAGTCTTCCAGAAGGGCATGCGGAAGCGCCAAAGCAGGAAGACCGCCGCCGCGAGCCCGCCGAGGAAGCCGCCGTAGAACACGCCGCCCGAACGCAGGAAGTCGAGCGAGAGCAGAAGCAGAGGGTCTTGCCTGTATTCGGGCTCGACCACCAGCAGCAGAAGCTTCGAGCCGACGAGCGCCGCCAGCAGCATCCACAGTCCGAGGTCGAAGACGCGCTCGCGCTTCAGGCCGTCGCGCTCGGCCAGCCGCGCCGCCACGAACAGCGCCGTCAGGAACGCCGCCGCCAGCAGCACGCCGTAGGTGTTCACCGGGAACGAGCCGATCTGGAAGAGTTCTGGAAACATTTTCGACGAAGGAGTCAGGAGTCGAAATCAGAAGTCGGAACATTCTGAAGACGACCGCGCGCGACCTTAACGCGCTCCCTCTTCTGACTCCTGACTCCTGACTCCCGACTTCTCTTTCTTCCCTTCGAGGATGATGTCGAGCGCGAGCAGCCCCGCGCCCACGCAGATGGCGGCGTCGGCGACGTTGAAGGTCGGCCACTGGAAGGAGCCGAGGTGGACTTCGATGAAATCTACGACGTGGCCGAGGCGCACGCGGTCGGTCAGGTTTCCGGCAATCCCCGCGAGCAGGAGCGCGCACGCGCCGAGCGTGCGGTCGTCGGCGCGCGCCGTGCGGAGGATGTAGAGCGCGACGCCGACCGCCGCCAGCGAGGCGAGCACGACGAGCATCCATCGCCCGAACTCGCCGCCCTCCTGAAACTGCCCGAAGGCGATGCCCGGATTCTCCGCGTAGCCGAAGTGGAGAAAGCCTTCGACGACGCGCACCGTCTCGCCGAAGCGCAGCCGGCGCACGGCCCAAGCCTTCGTCGCCTGATCGAGCAGGAAGACGCCCGCGGCGGCGAAGATGTAGGCCGCGCGCCAGCCCAAGTTGCGACCTGCGGCGCTCAACTCGCGCCTCCTTCGGATTCGATTTCGGCCAACGCCTCGATGCAACGCTCGCAGACCGTCGGGTAGCGCGCGAACTCGCCGACGCGCGTCGAGTAGTTCCAGCAGCGCTCGCACTTCTCGCCCTCGGCGCGCTTCACCGCGACGCGCACCGACTCGCCGCCCGCGACCGTCGCCGGGTCGGCGTCGTCGGCGAGCGCGAGCGAGACTTGCGAGACGATGAAGAGATAGCGCAGTTGCTCTCTCTGCGCTTCGAGCAGTTCGTAAGTCTTCCGGTCGGCTTGAAGCAGGACGTGCGCTTCGAGGCTGCTGCCGATGAGCTTCGAGACGCGCGCCTCTTCGAGCGCGCGCAAGACCACGTCGCGCACCTCGAAGACGCGCGACCAGCGCGTGAGCAGTTCCGCGTCCGGCTTGATTGAAGGCAGCGGGAACTCCGCGAGATGGACGGACGCGAGCGCCGCGCCCTCTTCGCCGCGCCGCGACCTCGGCAGGTTCTCCCAGATTTCGTCCGCCGTGAAGACGAGGACGGGCGCGAGGAGGCGCGCGAGCGCGTCGGCGATTTCGTAGAGCGCCGTCTGCGCGGAGCGGCGCGCGTGCGAGCGCGGCCCCGAAGTGTAGAGGCGGTCTTTGATGATGTCGAAGTAACGCGCCGAGAGCGTCAGGGTGCAGAAGTGGTAGAGCGTCTGGTAAACGGCGTGGAACTCGAAAGCCTTGTAGGCTTCGACCGCGCGTTCGATCACCGCGTCCAACTCGGCCAGCGCCCAGCGGTCAACCTCCTCCAACTCGCCGAGCGCCACGCGGTCGAGCGACGGGTCGAAGCCTTCGAGGTTTCCGAGCGCGAAGCGCGCCGTGTTGCGTATCTTGCGGTAAGCGTCCGAGGCGCGCTGCAAGATTTCCTGCGAGCAGCGCATCTCCTCGTGATAGTTGGAAGAGACAGTCCACAGCCGCACGATCTCCGCGCCCGAATCCTTGACCACCTCGTTCGGCGAGACGGAGTTGCCCGCCGACTTGTGCATCGCGCGGCCCTGACCGTCCACCACCCAGCCGTTCGTCACGACCGCCCGGTACGGCGCGCGGTCGTACACCGCGAGGCCGACCATCAGCGAAGAGTTGAACCAGCCTCGGAACTGGTCGCCGCCTTCCAGATACACGTCGGCGGGCCAGCGCAAGCCCTCGTACTTCTCAAGGACGGCGACCGAAGACGAGCCGCTGTCGAACCACACGTCGAGGATGTCGGTCTCCTTCGTGAACTCCACGCCGCCGCAGGATTGGCACGCGTAGCCTTCGGGCAGAAGCTCCGTCGCCCCGCGCGCGTACCACGCGTCCGACGATTCGCGCTCGAAGAAGTCCGCAACGCGGTTGATGATTTCGGGCGTGGCGACGGGCTCTTCGCAACCCGAAGCGGCGCAGTAAAAGACCGGGATGGGCACGCCCCACACGCGCTGGCGCGAGACGCACCAGTCGGGACGGCCTTTGAGCATGTTGCGCATCCGGTCGCCGCCCCACGCGGGAACCCACTGCACGCCCTCGGCCTCGCGCAGAGCGCCCTCGCGCAGAGAGGTGGTCGCGCACACTTCGTTGTCGGTGTAGTTGGTCAGGTCGCGCCCGTCCTCGTCGCGCTCGACGAAGCGACCGACCGGATTCAAGACCGCGCTCACCGCGTCGAGCGAGATGAACCACTGCGGCGTCGCGCGGAAGATGACCGGGTTCTTGCAGCGCCAGCAGTGCGGGTAGCGGTGCGCGTAGTCCTCGCTGTGCAGGAGCACGCCCTGCGCGCGCATGAACTCAACGATCCCCGCGTTGGCCTCGAAGACGCTCTGGCCCGCGAAGTGTTCGACCTCAGGCGTGAAGCGCCCGGCGTTATCCACGGGGCAGTAGATGTCGAGCCCGTAAGCCTTGCCGATGATGAAGTCGTCGTGGCCGTGACCGGGCGCGGTGTGGACGAGCCCCGTTCCGGCCTTGCCCGTCGCCTTCTTGTCGCGCGCCTCGCGCACGTCGAGTTCCGTCTCGGCGTCGGCCTCGCCGCCGAGCGTGACGTGCTCGCCGACCATCAGCAGCGAAGGGCGGTCGAGCCACGCGTGACGGGCTTCGAGCCGGTCGAGCCTTGAGCCCTTGAACCGCGCGCGCACCCTCACCACCGACGAGTCTTCAGCGTTCGGCCCGTAGTCCCAGTTCGCGCTCATCTTGAAGCCACACTTGGCGGCGACCGTCTCCAGCAGTTCGCGCGCGACGACGTAAACCTCGCCGTCGGCCTCGAAGGCGACGTACTCGAAGTTCGGGTTGACGGCGATGCCGAGGTTGGCGGGAAGCGTCCACGGTGTCGTCGTCCAGATGAGGAAGAAGACGGGGCGCGGGTCGTCTTCGTCTCCGAGGACTTCGCGCTTGAAAGCCTTACCGTCGAGCGTCTCTTCCGAGAGCGGGAACTTGACATAGACAGAAGGGCTCGTGTGCTCGGCGTACTCGACCTCGGCTTCGGCGAGAGCCGTCTGGTCGTGGATGCACCAGTAGACGGGGCGCGCGCCTTTATAGACGTAACCGCGCTCGACGAAGCGACCGAAGAGCCGCGCCGTCTCCGCCTCGTAGGCGGGCGACATCGTGAGGTACGGGTCTTCCCAGAGGCCGTGGATGCCGAGGCGTTGGAAGTCGCGCGTCTGCCGCTTGAGGGCGTCGGCGGCGTGCTCGCGGCACGCGCGGCGGAAGCTGACCTGCGAGAGGTCGTCCCGCTTCTTACCCTTCTTGCCGAGCGCGCGCTCGACGTGCTGCTCGATGGGGAGGCCGTGACAGTCGTAGCCGGGGACGTAAGGCGAGTCGTAGCCGAGCATCGTCCGCGACTTGACGACGATATCTTTGAGCACCTTGTTGAGCGCCGTGCCCATGTGGATGTCGGAGTTGGCGTAGGGCGGCCCGTCGTGGAGGATGAACTTCTCTCGGCCCGCGCGCGCGCGGCGAATGAGCGCGTAGAGGTCGAGCGCGGCCCAGTTCTTCAGCCGCGCGGGCTCGGACTGTCCCAGATTCGCCTTCTGCGCGAAGGCGGTCTTCGGCAGGTTGACCGTCTTTTTCAGCTCCAGCGGTGTTTCGGTTGACATGTTGAAAGTTTCGCTTCCTTCGATGAAATTTCATACTAACGCACGGCTTCCGCAAATCAAAAGTCGGCGGCGGCGACCCTCGAACAAGGAAGCGCCCGCGCCACTTCCCTCTCGCGGGGATGGTGGCACGGGCGCGTTGCGCTCAGGTTAAGGACGTGAGTTTTCAGCCGATGAACAACTCATCCTCCGCGTAGGTCTGGTCAATCTGTTTGGGCGTGGGGGCTACGAGCACTTCCAGACCGCGCCGCACCCCCGCCATAATCGCCGCGATCTCTCGCGCCGGTTTGACGATGCGCGAGCCGATGAGGTCGGTCGTCGCCACCAACTGCGTGTGCGTCTGGTCTATCGAGCGGCTAATCATCTCGACCTTGTCGCGCGCCGTCTCCGCCGAGAAGCCGACGATCTGCTTCAACTCGCGCACCTCTTCCTTGACGAGCGACATGGACTCCGAGACGTGCATCGTCGCCGTCGCCAGATGGCCCGACATGACCGTCACCTGCTCGGCGACCTCGCGCCCCTGCGCGGCGATGAGCCGCACCTGCTCGGCCAGCCCGTGCATGCGCTCGACTAAGGGCTCGACCTTGCGCTCGACGTTCGAGACCGTCCGCACCACCCGGCCCGCGACCACGGCGATGCAGACCGCCGCGACCGCGATCACGACGAACGAGACGGCGACCACCACCAGCACCCAGAAGGCCGGGTCGTTCGTGCTCATTTGTAGCGCAAGGACTGACATCTGTTTTCAGTTTTGAGATTTCAGTTTCTAAGCGGTTGGCTCTGAGCCTTTAGCGTTCAGCTTCGGAAGATTTGAAAGCTCACATTCGAGGTTTCAAGTTCTTAAACTGAAAACTGAAAACCGCCTACTCTCTCTCCGGGTAAGTCGGCGCGGCCTCAATCTGCGGCTCGCCGCCGGTGCGGAGTTTCTCTTCGCGGTAGGCTTTCTTTCCGGCCTCGATGGCGGCGGTCAGCGTCTCGCCCCGGCGGGCCGCGACCTCACGCGCCGAGGCCGCGAGGTCACCGGCTTTGGAGGCCGCCGCGTCGTAATACTCGCCCGCCTTCGCGCCGAGTTGCGCGCCTGTCTCGCGTGCCTGATCCACACCTTTGCGCGTCGCGTCGGCGATGTCTTCGCGCAGTTCGCGGCCCGCCTTCGGCGCGAACAGCAGCGCCACGACCGCGCCGACCGCGCCGCCCATGACGAAGTACGCGAGCCGCGTCCCCGCGTCCGAGCCGTCGCGCCGCGCGCGCTGCATCTTGTTTCCCATAACGCCGCCTCCTCCGAAGCCTTCAAGCCCCTTGCGCTTCAACGCTTTCGTCCGAAATTCAAAACCCTCCGACCGGCCTCGAACTATAACAAATGCGCGCAAACCGACGCAATAAAGAAGGGGGAAAGGGTAAAAGGGTAAAGGGGGAAAAGGGTGAGAGCGAACCGAACGAGTGCGCCTGCTCTTATCCTTTTACCCACTTCCCCTTTTACCCTTTTTCCCCTTCTTCTTCCTCGCCGTCGTACTGCCGGAGCTTGCGGTAGAGCGTCTTGCGACCGATGCCGAGGGCGCGGGCGGCGCGCGTCTTGTCGCCGCCGGTGTAGTCGAGCGTCGCTTCGACGGCGCGGCGCTCGATCTCTTCGACGGTCGCGGGGATGCTGATTTCGAGCGTGAAGGCTCGGCCCTCGCGCGCGGCCTGCTCGCGCTCGCCGCGCTCGCGCGTGCGCTCCTCTCGGATGCCGCGGCTGATTGATTCGGGCAGGTCTTCGGGCTCGATCCTCCGGCCCGAAGCGATGATGACGGCGCGCTCGACGGCGTTCTCAAGCTCGCGCACGTTGCCCGGCCAGTCGTAGTTGATGAGCGCCTTGAGCGCGGCCTCGGAGATGCCGGGGATGAAGCGCCCGGTCTTCTGCTTGTAGTGTTCGAGGAAGTGGATGACGAGCGTGTGGATGTCGCCGGGCCGCTCGCGCAGGGGCGGGAGCGTGATGGGGAAGACCGAGAGGCGGTAGAAGAGGTCGCGGCGGAATGTGCCCTGCTCGACGGCGCGCTCAAGGTCAACGTTCGAGGCGGCGACGACCCGCACGTCCGTCTTCAAGACCTCGCTCCCGCCGACGCGCGTCAGCTCGCCGTCCTGCAAGACGCGCAGCAGACGCACCTGAGCGGAGAGGCTCATCTCTCCGATCTCGTCGAGGAAGAGCGTGCCGCCGTCGGCCTCCTCGAAACGCCCGCGCCGCCTCTGTCGCGCGTCCGTAAAAGCGCCGCGCTCGTGGCCGAAGAGTTCCGACTCTAAAAGCGTTTCGGGAATCGCGCCGCAGTTGAGCTTGATGTAAGGCTTCTCCTTGCGCCGCGAGTTGTAGTGAATGAGGTTGGCGACGAGTTCCTTGCCCGTGCCCGACTCGCCCTGAATGAGCACGGAGGTCGCCGTGTCGGCGACGTTCAAGGCGAGTTCGACGGCGCGGCGGATGGCCGGAGCCTGACCGATGATGCGGTCTTCGGGCCGCCGTTGCAGCTCGCCCCGCAGCCGCATCACTTCAGCCGAGAGCTGGTCGCGTTCGAGCGCCGTGCCGAGTTGGACGGCGATGCCCTCGACCAAGGCGACCTCGTGCTCCTCGAACACCTCGCGCGGCTGGCTCCACACAAAGCCGAGGAGGCCGAAGGTCTGCTCGCCGATGCGGACGGGCGCGACGAGCGCCGCGCGCCCGCCGAGCGTCGCGTTGAAGGCGTAGCGCACCGGCTCCGGCAGCGTCGAATCTATGACGCGCAGCGTGCGCGGCTGCCGCATCAGCTCGACCACCGCCGGAAACGCCGAGATGTCTATAGACTTGCCGTGCGACTCGATGAGTTCGCGGACGCGGGCCGTCGTCGCGTGCGGCGCGGCCTTGAAGGCGGCGAGGTTCATGGACTGGCCCGAAGGCTCGATGACGCCGAGCGCGCAGTAGTCCGCGCCGACAAGCGCCCCGGCGCGCTCCAAGACGTGCGAGGTCAGTTCGCCGAAGTCCGAGCGCGCGTTGAGGATGTTGGCGATCTCAAGCAGAGCGCGCGTGCGGTCGGCCTCGCGCTGCTGCTCCGTGTAGAGCCGCGCGTACTGGTAGCCGACCGCGATCTGCCGCGCGATGGATTGGAGGAAGGCGACCTCTTCGTCCTCCCAGTGCCGCGCCGCGCGCGTCGTGTGCAGCCCGACGAGCCCAAGCACGTTGCCGTCCAGGACGACGGGGACGACTAAGAGCGAGCGCGTGCCGAGGCTCGCGGGCAGAAGTCCGACGCGCGGGTCGAGGTTCGAGGCCGAGGAGTCGTCGAGGCGAATCGGCTGCGTGAGGTCGAGGCGCTCGCCGAGTTGACGGATATCTACGGGGAAGGAGGTGCCGAGGCTCGAAGGCACGTCGGCGGCGGCCCGCCACTCGTGGCTGATGCGTAGCTCGCCGGAGCGCGCGAGCTGAATCACGTCGCAGCGGTCAACGTTCATCATCCGCCCCAGTTCGGCGACGATGGCGTGGAGGAATTTGTCGAGGTCAATCTCGGAGTGGATGTCGGGCGCGAGGCGGTTGATGATCGCCTCGCGGGCCTCGTGCATCTGCATCTTGCGCTCAAGCGAGAGCGTCTCCGGCGCGGTCGTTCCCGACATCGGACGCTGAACAGACAAGGGCGAAGAAGTCTCCTTACAATTTAAGAGTCCGGCGCGTGCGCATACGAAAGGCCCGGCCACCGTTTAACTTTGAGGAGAGCGCCGCCGCGGGATTGACGCTTCGGGCCGCGAGTTTTTTCGTCGGGCGCAAATCATAACAAGCGAGTCTGGGGAAGGCAAAAGGAGAGGGGCCGGAAACCGGAGGCCGGAGGCCGGAGACTTGTCTGAAGATAAAGCAAAAGGCCGGTCAAGATGTTGCTCTTGACCGGCCTCTCGCCTCAAGTCTCTCTTAAGTTCGGCTCTTAGTTCGGCAGCAGGTTGAAGTGCGCGCGCGCCTCTTCGGGCGTGAGGACGGGGTGGCGGTTCTTGCCGTAGCGGCCCGTGATGATGCGCACGTACTTCTGCGTCTCGTCGTAGGGCGGCACGCCGTCGTACTTATCCACGGAACCTTCGCCCGCGTTGTAGCCCGCGAGCGCGAGCGTGACGTTGCCGTCGAAGCGCTTGAGGAGCCAGCGGAGGTACTTCGTCCCCGCTTCGATGTTCTCTTCCGGGTTCAGGCGGTCGTCACACTTGAAGCGCTTGGCGGTCGCGGGCATGAGTTGCATCATGCCTTGCGCCCCGGCGTGCGACTCGGCTTTGGGCTTGTACTTCGACTCCTGCCAGATGACGGCGTGGAGCAGCCGGGGGTCAACGCCCTCGCGCTCGCCGACGCGGAAGATGATCTTGTCGAGTTCGGGGTCGCCGGACGTGGGCACGTCCGCCGGGATGAAATTTTCGAGCAGCGAGTTGGCGACCGTCTTTGCCGCGACGGGCGCGAGCACCCGCGTGAAGGGGCTGTCGGCGATGTTGGTCAGGAAGAAGATTGCGACGAGCGCGAAAGCAATGTTCTTAAAAGAGCGAAAAGGGGAATTACGTCGGGTCAGGTTCATTCGGTCGTTCTCCATGTGAGCTGTCGGCTCGGCTGTAACCAGCACTTCCGGGCCGGCGACGATTGCGTTTCAAGACGCAAGGGTTTGGGGGCTACGCATGGCGGAAACGATCTGACTATCACTCAAAGAGCAGCCTCATCGAAACCGTGAGTAAGATGGGCGAGGGCCCTTATCCGTTGCTTTCGACGAACGGAAACTGTGCAGTTAAGTGCTTTAATTGTACGTATTTAAATCAGCCGGCCTTAACTGTTGATAAGGTAAAGCTTGACCGCCCTTTCGCTCATCATGAACGACTCATTCGGCCCTCCACGCGCTCGGACGCGTACCGAAGGCAGACAAAAAATCTCCCCTCAAGGCAAAAAAGTTTTCGCTTCATTCTGACGTAGCAGACGCGAACGCTGCGCGCCGCATCGTAGGTTGTGACCCGTTTGCACAACGCCGATTTGTCCGTATAATTTCGCCGGAGATAAAGAGCCGAAAACTCTGACATAAGAAAGAGGACAAAACGAAGGATGCCGATTTACGAATACAGTTGCGGGAAGTGCGGGGCGCACCTCGAAGTGATGCAGAAGATTACGGACAAGCCGCTCGCGCGCCACCCGAAGTGCGGCGGCAAGCTCTCGAAGGAATGGTCACAGACGAGCTTTCAACTGAAGGGCTCAGGCTGGTACGTGACCGACTACGCGGGGAAGAAGCAGGACTCGAAGGAGGGCTCGGAGTCGAAGGCCGAAGCCCCCGAAGCGAAGGCGAAGGGCGCGGAGAAGTCCGACGCTAAGGCCGAGAGTAAGGCCGAGGGCAAGAAGTCGGCGAAGAGTCCCGCCACGCCCGCGACCGGCGGCAAAGACTAGGAACCACACACACCGGGAGCGAGCCGTATGCGCGCGCGACATAAAATCATCAGCTCTGTTTTCGCCTGCGTGCTGCTCGCGGGGCTCGCCTCAGGTCAGGCCGGGCGGCGTCCCGACGCCGCGAGCACGGCGCGCGAGCGCTTCGTCTCGCTCAACATCTTCGCCGCGCGCGCCGACGGCTCCGACGCCCCCGTGACCGCCAAAGACGTGGCGCTCTACGACGCCGGAATGGAGCAGAACATCCAGAGCTTCACGCCCGACCCGACGCCCGCGCGCATCGTCCTCCTCGTAGATAACTCGCTCGGCCTGCGCGCCGACGTGGAGAAGTTGCAGCAGGCGACGCGCGAGTTTGCCTACGAGATTTACGAGGGCGATCAAGTGATGGTCATCGGCTACGACCAGAACGCCGAGATCATCTCGGACTGGACGGACGACGCCAAGAAGATCGAGCAGGCGCTGCCGACCTTCCGCAAGCGCGGCGAGCCCTATCTCTTCGACGCGCTCGCCGCCGTCCTCAACGACGCGCTCGTGCCCTTCGCGGCGCGCACGCGCAAGCGCGCGGTCGTCCTTGTCGCCGACGGCCTCGACCGAGGCAGCAAGACCCGCTTCGACGACATCCTCCGCACGCTTCAGGCGCAGGACATCACCGTCTATGCGCTCCAAATCCCCGACCGCACGGGGGGCGCTCTGCGCCGCGACCGCCTCAAGCCCGCGCAGGTCATCAACAAGCTCGTCGAAGGCACAGGCGGACGCGTCCTCTCCGTCAACGAGCCGCGCGAGGCCGCCAAGACCGTCTGCGACGAACTGCGCCGCCACCGCTACGTCCTCTCCTACACGCCCGCCTCCGTCCCCTTCTACGGCACCCGCCGCCTCCTCGTCCTCCCCAACGAAGGCGTCACCGTCCGCCACAAACTCGCTCACCCCGGCCAGTGACCGCCAGCCAACAGTGCTCCCTTCCGAAACACGAAGGACGTTATCCGTTTAAGAAGTGAGTGTCTCTCGACCGCCGCGCGTCACGGCTGGCGCGAGTAGATGTAGAACATGACGGCCATGACGAGGAGGAGGAGCGCTTCGAGTTGGAGGAAGTACGTGAGGTCGAAGAGGCCCGCGTCGTCGTAGGCGAGGGGGTAGAGGAAGAACGTGCCGAAGGCGAAGCCGGAGGCGAGCCAGATGATTTGACGCTTGCGATCCCACATCTTAAAAGAAGTCAGGAGTCAGGAGTCGGGAGTCAGAAGCAAGGAAGTCTGTCTCTGACTCCGTGCTTGAGACTCCGGGCTATCCTTTTTTGAGTTTCTGTAGGCGCTCGGCGGCGGCTTGGAGCGTGTCGTCCTTTTTGCAGAAGCAGAAGCGGACTTGGCGCGCGCCGAGTTCGGGGCGGCTGTAGAAGCTTGAGCCGGGGACGCAGGCGACGCCGACTTCGCGGACGAGGTGGCGCGTGAACTCGATGTCGTCGGCGAAGCCAAAGGCCGAGATGTCGGTCATCACGTAGTACGCGCCGTCGGGGCGGAAGACGCCGAAGCCCACGTCTTCGAGGACGGGGAGGAGCATGTCCCGGCGGCGCTCGTACTCTCTCTGTAGCTCTTCGTAGTAAGCGGGCGGCAGGCGGAGGGCGTAGGCTCCGGCGCGTTGGAGGGGCGCGGCGGCCCCGACGGTGAGGAAGTCGTGCACCTTGCGGACGGCGGCGGTGATGGCGGGCGGCGCAAGCACGTAGCCGACGCGCCAGCCCGTCACCGAGTAGGTCTTCGACATCGAGTTGACGACCACGGTGCGCTCGCGCATCCCCGGCAGTTGCGCCATCGAGATGTGCGCGACCTCGCGCCCTGCGCGCGGGTAGAGGATGTGCTCGTAGATTTCGTCGGTGAAGCAGAGGGCGTCGAACTCTTGGCAGAGCGCGGCGACGAACTCCATCTCCTCGCGCGTGAAGACCTTGCCCGTCGGGTTGTTCGGGTTACAGAGGATGACGGCTTTGGTGCGCTCGTTGAAGGCGGCGCGAAGCTCTTCGCGGTCGAACGTCCAGTCGGGCGCGCGGAGCGGGACGTAGCGCGGCGTGGCGTCGGAGAGGATGGCGTCGGGCGCGTAGTTCTCGTAGAAGGGCTCGAAGATGACGACCTCTTCGCCGGGGTCGACGGTCGCCATCATGGCGGCAATCATCCCTTCGGTCGAGCCGCAGGTGACGGTCAGTTCTGTCTCAGGGTCAACGTCGAGGCCGAGGAACCATTTCGTCTTCTCGGCGATGGCGTCGCGGAAGTCCTTCGCGCCCCAAGTGATGGCGTACTGATTCACGTCCGACTCGATGGCCTCGGCGGCGGCGCGCTTGAGGTCTGCGGGCGCGGGGAAGTCGGGGAAGCCTTGCGAGAGGTTGACGGCCCCGTGGCGCATGGCCTCGCGCGTCATCTCGCGGATGACGGATTCGGTGAAGCGGCTGGCCTTCCGCGAGACGTGGCTTTTGGGATTCGAGGCGGCTGGTGTGGTCATGGGAGTCTCCGGCTCCGAGGTTAAGTTTCTTTCTTCGAGTCGCCGTGCGGGCGACGCCCGGATGCTCTCACAGACCGCGCGCGCGTGGCAAACTCGCCCCGCCGCGTTTATAATCCGATGCAACGGCGGCGGAACTCACGCGCCGAAATATTTATGAGCGAACACGGCAAATGCCCGATGGGCAAGCACCCATGGCTGGCGACGTTTCTGGCCCTCTCCTTTATCCTCGTCTTTCTGGCGAGCAAATTAGGGCTGCTGTAAATCGCCCCCGCGCCGTTCATCTCGACGTGAATGGTCGCGCTCCGAGCCTTCCCGCGCGCACTTAATTCCCACACATGGAAATTGAATTACCGCGTGCTGTAATTCAATTACGACACGCCGTAATTGAATTACAGCACGCGGTAATTCAATTACAGGACGCGGTAATTGAATTACGGTGCGTTGTAATTGAATTACGTCGTGCCGTAATTGAATTACGACGCGCTGTAATCGAATTACGACACGTCGTAATTGAATTACGGCGCGTTGTAATTGAATTACGACATGCTGTAATTGAATTACGAGACGGTGTAATTCAATTACGACGTGCTGTAATTCAATTACGAGACGGTGTAATTCAATTACCATGCGTCGTAATTGAATTACGACGCGTCGTAATTCAATTACGACGCATGGTAATTGAATTACA
>DASTQX010000360.1:0-8669 GCA_035761505.1 Pyrinomonadaceae bacterium | reverse complement strand
CGAGCAGGGGCCGCCGCGGCGAAGGCTAACACACCCGCGCGACTTTAATGAAGAGGGATGCCGTGCGGATGAGTCCAGACGTGAGGCGCTTTCTCGCCATAAGTGAAGGGCCGCCTCCCTTCCCAAGATCAGGAGACAGCCCCCACCACTCACTTCAATTCTTTGGAGGGAAATGAAGTTAGCGCCACTATACCACGCCGGGGTATAATGAGTGCATAAAGGTGTTCGAATAATCGTGTAGTAAACCCCGGCATTATTACGGCGCGACTGAGGAGGACGCGCACATGACTGACCCGCCGCGCCACCCCGACCCGAAGCCCCACACCACGCCACGCTGGGTGAAGGTGTTCGGGGTCATCGCCGTCGTCGTGATCCTGCTGTTCGTCATCCTGCACATCTCCGTCGGACCGCGCCGCCACGGTAGCCACACGCCGCCCTCCGGCGGCACAGAACGCGGCGCGCAACGGCCATGACCATGTCGCCCCGCCTCCGCAAGCTCGCGCTCACCGCGCACGTCACCGCCTCGGCCGGCTGGCTCGGCGCGGTCGCCTGCTTCCTGGCCCTCGCCGTCATCGGCTTGACCGGCCGGGATGCTCAGACGGTGCGCGGCGTCTACCTCGTGATGGAGCCGGCAGCCTGGTTCGTCCTCGTCCCGCTGGCCTTCGCCTCGCTGCTGACCGGGCTCGTCTCGTCACTGGGCACCGCGTGGGGCCTGTTCAGGCACTACTGGGTCGTTTTCAAACTCCTGATAAACGTCTTCGCCACCATCGTCTTGCTGATTTACACGGAGACGTTTCGCCTCATGGCAGGCGTGGCGGCAGACCCGAGTGCTCATCTCGGCGAGGTGCGCAGCGCATCCCCCGTGCTCCACGCCGCGCTCGCCCTGCTGCTGTTGCTCGTGGCTACCGTGCTGGGGGTGTACAAGCCGAAGGGCCTGACCCGCTACGGGTGGCGTAAGCAGCACGAGCAGCATACGGTGTCGCAGACGTAGACGCGGCGACTTTTGTTATTTTGAATGTCGTGAGAGTGCGGACGAAGCGCGCCGGTCTATAAGCCGGCCGGCAACACACGGATTCATCGGCGGGGTCGGCGGCAGAAGGGGAAGCAATGGTCGCCAATAAACTTATATTGTTTTGCGCCCTCGCGGTGGCGGCTCACATCACCGCCCCGTTGGCTTTAGGCCAAGAGCCGGGGACTCGCTGCACACGTTACAAGGAAGGCTCGGGCAAGAAGTCACCGAAGCCACAGGGCGGGCGAACGCTCAACGACATCGACACACTGGTCGATGCCCTGAAGGCTCAAGGGCTGAGTGTCGAGCGCGCGGGCGGCGTGTCACAACCCTTCTTCTCCGTCGAAGGCCGCGCCCTGACCGTGGGCGGCGAGAACGTTCAGGTCTTCCAGTACCGGACGGCGGAAGCGGCCGCGAAAGAGGCGAGTCAAGTCAGCCCGGACGGTTCAGGCACTGGCACCAGCATGGTGACGTGGGTCGGCACGCCGCACTTCTTCAGGGGCGGGAAATTGATCGTCCTCTACGTCGGGGACGACGCGAAAGTTTTGGGGGCGCTCCGCGCGTCCCACGGGGCGCAGTTCGCCGGCGGGTAGAGTCAGGCGCGGTGACTATTCGTCAACCTTCGAGGGGATGCCGGCGTGTCTCGAAAATGACATTACCTGCTACCTCTTAAACTGTCGTCCGGCCCGAGCCGGAAAGGAGTCGGTCTCATTCGATGAAAGTTTTGCCTTTCGCCCACACCCTCTTGTTAGCGGCGGCCGGGGTCTTCCTTTTCGGCTGCGCCCGAAACCCTCCCGCCCCGGCGCAAGCCGATCGCGCATCCAATCCCCCCGCCGCGGTGGGGCCGGCGCTCGAAGTGCGTGAGGCCGAGTCGCCCGCAGGGAAGGACAGCCGCGAGCCCGAACTCTTCGCCACCGCCGGCGGACGGGTCATCCTGAGCTGGGTAGAGAAGGTCGGGGAGAAGCGTTACGCGCTGCGTTTCGCGGCGCGCGACGCGGCAGGCTGGTCGGAGCCGCGCACGGTCGCCGAGGGCGAGAACTGGTTCGTCAACTGGGCCGACTTCCCCTCGGTCATCGAGCTGTCGGACGGCTCTCTGGCCGCGCACTGGCTGGTGAAGAGTGGGCCGGGCACGTACGCCTACGACGTGACCATCTCGCGCTCGAATGACGGCGGAAAGACATGGGGCCGTCCCGTCGTGCCGCACACGGACGGGACGCAGACCGAGCACGGCTTCGTCTCACTGATCCCGCTCGCGGGCGGGCGCCTCGGGGCGGTGTGGGTGGACGGGCGCGCCACCAAGGACGTGAAGGAAGGGCACGACGAGAATGTCCCGCTCCCCGTCAGCATGGCCCTGCGCTACGCGGCTATAGACGCCGACGGCAAACTGTCGGACGAGGCCGTGCTCGACGAGCGCATCTGCGAGTGCTGCCAGACCTCGGCGGCCCTCACGTCCGAGGGGCCGATAGCCGCCTACCGCGACCGCTCGGACAAGGAGGTGCGCGACATCAACTTCGTTCGGCAGCAGGCCGGAGGATGGAGCGGCCCGCGGCCCGTCCACGCAGACAACTGGGAGATCAACGGCTGCCCGGTCAACGGGCCGTCGGTCGCGGCCGAGGGGCGGCGCGTGGCGCTCGCGTGGTTCACGGGCGAGGGGGACGCGCCGCGCGTTCAGGTGGCGTTCTCAGCGGACGCGGGCGCGACGTTCGGCGCCCCCGTGCGGGTGGACGACGGTGAGGCGATGGGCCGCGTCGACGTCGTGATGCTTCAGGACGGCTCGGCGCTGGTCTGCTGGATGTCGAGCGGCAACGAAGGCGGCGCCAACAAGGTGCGCCGCGTCGCGCCCGACGGCGCGCTCGGCCCCGTGGCGGTCATCGCCCGGACCGACGTCTCGCGCTCGAGCGGCTTCCCGCGCATGGCCCGCACGGGCGACACGGTGCATTTCGCGTGGACGCAGTTCGGCAAGCCTTCAGTCGTTCGCACGGCGACCGCCGACGTGAGCGCCTTCAGGTGAGGAGGCGCACGGCACGTCGCCTAGATGACTGCGGGTTTTCCCACAACGGCAGGGGCAAATTCCGCATCTGAGTTCCTCCGCCCGGCAGAATTATGTATAATTTCGCCCGGCACGTGCGTTGCCCTGACTGCTGTAAAAGGCCCCGCCCGACTCGCGGGGATGAGGTAAGCGGCCTCGAATTTAGATGCGGCGATGCTGAAACGGCTCACATCAATACTCCTCCTCCTGGCGGTCGGCGCCGGCGTGGCCTCGGGCGCGCCGCTGCACTCCGGGGGGCGGGAGTGTGACATGGAAGACTCCATGGAGATGATGGACTGCTGTAAGCGCGCCCGCTCCGCCGGGGACACGCCCGAAGTACAGGCAGCCCGCCTCTGCTGCGCCGTCAACTGTCAGAACGGCGGCGCCGACGGGCCGGCCTCGACGGCCCGCGTCCCGGCGCCGACAGCCGCGCCCTCACACCCGGCCGCCGCGCCGGCGGCTCCGCCCGCCCTGCTCGCTCCCCGTCAGGAGCGGCGGGGCTGGAGACCCTCTCGGGCGGAAGAATCCCCCCCGGTCTACCTCCTCAATCTCGCATTCCTGATCTGATTACCCTGTAGGCAGTAGTGTGTCCGCCCGCCTCGCCGCGAGCCGGCGAAAGCGGGGAAGGGTTTGGTGCGGGCGGCGTTCGCCGCCCGCGGGGTGACTCTATTTCCGGCGTCGCTCGTCCACAACCCTTCACCGACGGCGGCGGACCGCTACGGGCGCTGACAGGGCGGAAGTGTGTCCGGCCGGCGTTTTCGGGTCATCCGTGGAGGCCGGGCACGCGCAGACATCGACCACCCGACTGAACAGGAGAATCAACCCATGATGAAGATTATCGCCACCCTCGGCGTCGTCGCAGTCCTTCTCGCCGCCGCGGCCTGCGGCCCCGGATCGGCCGGCTCAGGCGGCGGCGCCGCCGCGGAGACCGGGAAAGAGATCAAGAGCGGCAAGGTCGGCAGCCTGACCGTCATCATCTCGAATGAGGAAGGCGTCCTCAAGCAGGGCGACGAGGAGTTCTTCGTTACCTTCAAAGACGCCGCGGGCAAGCCGGTGGACGTGGGCGCCGCCTCGCTCAACTTCTACATGCCCGCCATGGGCACGATGCCCGTGATGAACGACCCGGCGACTCTGACGACCACCGCCACGCCCGGCGTCTACAGCGCGAAGGCCAAGATCGAGATGGCGGGCGAGTGGCAGGCGCAGGTCGCCTACGAAGGCTCGGCCGGCAGCGGCAAGGGCTCTTTCCCGGTCACGGCGCAGCATTAGAGTCGGGGGGTAAAAATGCACATCCGGAAACTATTAAGAACCGTCCTCGCGGCGCTCGTCGTCGCCGGATTCCTCTGGGCGGGCGCGGGCGTCGAGGCGCGGCAGACGCGCCGCGGCAAGGCGCGCGCCGTGAAAGTCCAGACGGCCACCGTCGCGCTGACGGAGAACGGGTACGAGCCGGCGAGCTTCCGGCTCCGCCGGGGCGTCCCCGCCCGCGTCACTTTCGTCAGGCGTGTGTCGGCCGGCTGCGCGCAGGAGGTCGTGTTCCCCGACTACCAGATCAGCCGCGAGTTGCCGCTCAACGAGCCGGTCACGGTCGAGTTCACGCCGTCGAAGGCGGGCTCGTTCACCTTCAGCTGCGGGATGGGGATGGTGCGGGGGACGCTCATCGTGAGGTAGGCGCTGGGGGGCGCGGCCGACGGTGCGCCTCCCGCAGAAGTGACGGCCATGATTAACCGGCTCATAGAAGTCTCGATGCGCTACCGGGCGGTGGTGGTGTTCGTCTACCTCGGCCTCGCCGCCTGGGGCTACTGGGCGCTGCTCTCGACGCCCATAGACGCCATCCCCGACCTCTCGGACAACCAGGTCATCGTCTTCACGGACTGGCCCGGGCGCTCGCCGCAGGAGGTCGAGGACCAGGTCACGTACCCGCTCGTGACGAACCTGCAAGGCTTGCCCGGCGTGCGCACCGTGCGCGCGTCCTCGGCCTTCAGCTTCTCGATGGTCAACGTCATCTTCGAGGACGACGTCGAACTCTACTGGGCGCGCACCCGCGTCCTCGAACGCCTGAACCTCGTCACCGGCCAACTCCCCGAAGGGGTGAAGCCGACGCTCGGCCCGGACGCCACGGGCGTCGGACAAATCTTCTGGTACACGTTAGAGAGCGACACGATGTCGCTGCGCGACCTGCGGAGCCTCCAGGACTGGTTCGTGCGCTACCAGTTGAACTCGGTGCCCGGCATCGCCGAGGTGGCGTCGGTCGGCGGCCACGTGCAGCAGTATCAGGTGGACGTGGACCCGAACAAACTGCGCGCCTACGGGCTGCCGCTCTCGGGCGTGGTCGAGGCCGTCGAGCGGTCGAACACGAACGTCGGCGGGAACGTCATCGAGCAGTCGGGTCAGTGGGCCGTGGTGCGAGGGATCGGCCTCGTCGAGTCGGTGGCCGACGTGGAGAACATCGTCATCGGGGCGCAGAACGGCACGCCGATCTACGTCCGCAACGTCGCCTCGGTGGAGTTGGGTAACGCCTTCCGCACGGGCGCGCTCGACAAGAACGGCAAAGAGGCCGTGGGCGGCGTCGTCATCGCGCGCTACGGCGTGAGCGCGCTCGAAGCCATCGAGGCCGTCAAGAGGAAAGTCGAGGAGCTGAAGCCGGGCCTGCCGGAAGGCGTCCGCCTCGTCCCCTTCTACGACCGCACGCAGCTCATCAACCGGGCCGCGGACACGCTCCGTGAGGCCCTGATTGAAGAGCTGATCCTGGTCACGCTGGTCAACCTGATCTTCCTCGCGCACTTCCGCTCGGTGCTCGTCGTGACGATCCCGCTCCCGCTCGCCGTGCTCGTCTCGTTCCTCTTCATGCGGTACTTCGGCATCACGTCGAACATCATGTCGCTGGCCGGGATCGCCATCGCCATCTCCGACCTCGTGGATGCCGGCATCGTCGTCACCGAGAACGCCTACCGCGCCATCGAGCGTGACAACATCGATACCAGGAATAAGCCGCTCGTCCTACGTGTCGTGCTCGACGCGACGAAGAAGGTCGGCGTCCCGATCTTCGCCTCGATGGCGATCATCATCCTCGCCTTCGCGCCCGTCTTCGCGCTCACGGGCCAGGAGGGGAAGCTCTTCCACCCGCTCGCCTTCACGAAGACCTTCGCCATGGTCGGCGCGGCCTTCATGGCCGTCACGCTCGTCCCCGTCCTCTGCACCTACTTCCTCAGCGGCAAGCTCCGCCCCGAGGAGTGGAACCCGCTGATGCGCGCACTTAGGGCCGTCTACAGGCCGACGCTCGTCAGCGCCCTGCGCCACCGGCTCATCACCGTCTCGATCGCGCTCGTCTTCTTCGCCGGCGCGGTCTACGTCGCCACACGCATCGGCAGCGAGTTCATGCCGCCCTTGAACGAGGGCGACCTGATGTACATGCCGGTCACCGACCCGGCGATCTCCATTAATGAAGCCCTGCGGATCATGCAGAAGCAGGACGAAATCCTGAAGGGCTTCCCCGAGGTCGAGTGGGCCGTCGGCAAGGCGGGCCGGGCGGAGACTTCCACCGACCCCTCGCCCGTTAACATGAACGAGACCATCGTCCACCTCAGGCCCGAAGAGGAGTGGCGCGAAGGGATGACGCGCGAGAAGCTCGTGGCAGAGATGGACGCGGCCCTGCGGATGCCGGGCGTCACCAACATCTGGACGCAGCCGATCATCAACCGCATCGAGATGCTGGCTACGGGCATGCGCTCGCAGGTCGGCATCAAGGTCTTCGGCAACGACCTCGACACGCTGGAGGAGACGTCGCGGCGGATCGCGGACGTGCTCAAGACGGTGCCGGGCGCGGCCGACGTGTACCCCGAACAGATCGGCGGCGCGCCGTACGTCGACATAAAAATCAACCGCACGGCCGCCGCGCGTTACGGCATCGACACGGGGACGATTTCCGACGTGATCGAGCGCGGGATCGGCGAGACGAACCTCACGGTGACAATCGAGGGCCGCCGCCGCTTCCCCATCCGCGTGCGCTACGCGCCGGAGTTCCGCAGCTCGCCGGAGGCCATCGGGAACATCCCCGTCACCTCGCCCGCGGGCGCCCCCATCCCGCTCTCGCAACTCGCCGAGATCCGCACCGTGGAGGGGCCGGCGATGATCCAGAGCGAGAACGGGCTGCTGCGCGGGACGGTGCTCCTGAACGTCCGGGGCCGAGACATCGGGAGCTTCGTCGAGGAGGCGAAGCACCACCTCGGCGCGCAGGTGCAGATGCCCGCCGGCTACTACCTCCAGTGGAGCGGGCAGTACGAGAATCAGGAGCGCGCGCGCAAGCGGCTGTTGATCGTCGTCCCCATCGTCATCGTCATCATCTTCGGCACGCTCTATCTGACCTACCACTCGGCGCTCGAAGCGGCGCACGTCCTCCTCGCCGTGCCGTTCGCCCTCACCGGCGGGTTCTACCTGCTGTGGCTGCTCGACTACAACTTCTCGGTCGCCGTCTGGGTCGGCTTCATCGCCCTCTTCGGGGCCGCGGTGCAGACCGGCATGGTGATGGTGGTCTACCTGGAGGAGGCGGTCGAGCGGAAGAAGAAAGAGCTCGGCCGGCTGACGCGGGAAACCCTGCTCGAGGCCGTGACTGAGGGCGCGCTCCTGCGCCTCAGGCCGAAGGTGATGACTGTGATGACCATCGTCGCGGGGCTGCTGCCCATCATGTGGTCGACGAGTGCGGGCTCGGAGGTGATGAAGCCCTTAGCGACGCCCGTCTTCGGCGGGATGGTGTCGAGCCTCCTGCACGTGCTCATCGTGACGCCGGTCATCTTCTACTGGCTGCGCCTGCGCGAACTGAAGAGGGACGCGAGGGCCGGGGAGGGTTCCGAGGGCGGCGGGCGGGACGTCTACGAAGCTGAAGGGCGAGCGCCGGAGGCTCCCGAGTCGGGTGAAGAGGAGGCGGAAGAACTTGTACGCCGTTAGCTTAACGACCACACCCCGAGCTTACGTCGCGGCCCTGCTCGCGGTCTCGTTCGGCGTGAACTGGGTCTGGGAGGTAGCTCAGATGGCCGCCTACGCGCCCGCGCCGGGCCGTTCGCGGGCGGGAGAGTTTCTCATCTGCACACTCGCGGCGGCGGGCGACGCCGCGCTGACGCTCTTCGTCTTCGCCGCGGCGGCCGTCGTGAAGCACTCCGGGCGGTGGGTGTGGGACGGCGGGTGGAAGGCTTACGGCGCGGCGGCGCTCGCGGGAGGGGCGCTCGCAGTCTTAATCGAGCGGTTGGCGCTCGCCGCCGGCTACTGGTCATACGCCGCGGCGATGCCGCGCGTCCCACTGCTGGGAGTCGGGCTGTTGCCGTTCGTGCAACTCACGCTGCTCGTGCCCTTTGCGCTATGGGCCGCCGCGCGCTCGGTCGCGCGTTTTTCCGGGGATAGCAATCATGTCTAAAGTCTTGAGATTCAGAGCAGGCAGGTTGGGAGCGTTGGCCGCGGCCGGCCTCGCCGCCATCCTGTCGATGCAAGGTGCGTCGGTCGTGCTCGCCCAGTCGTCGGCGACGCAGGAGCCGGGCGTGGTCGCGGCGCTGCTGCAAGAAGATAGGGCGCTCGAACGCTACGTCGACACGGCCGCGGGGCTGACCGTCGAGGAGGCCGTCCGGTACGCGCTGGAGCATAACG
>DASTQX010000359.1:0-2028 GCA_035761505.1 Pyrinomonadaceae bacterium | reverse complement strand
CCGAGCGCGACAACGGCCTTCAGAAGTTGCGCCTCGCCGACGCCAAGACGGGCAAGGTGCACCACCTGCCGTTCCCGGAGCCGGTCTATAGCGCCTTCGTCAGCACGAACCGCGAGTACGACACGAAGCTTCTGCGCTACGCCTACCAGTCGTTCACCACGCCCTCCTCGACCTACGACTACGACGTGGCCGCGCGCAAGAGCATCCTCTTGAAGCAGCAGCCCGTCCTCGGCGGCTACGACCCGGCGCAGTACCAGTCCGAGCGCATCCACGCCGTCTCCCCCGACGGGACGCGCGTGCCCGTCTCCATCGTCTATAAGAAGGGCTTCAAGCGCGACGGCTCGCACCCGCTCTGGCTCAGCGCCTACGGCTCCTACGGCTCGCCCTCGAACGTCTCGTTCAGCTCGAACCGGCTCACGCTCCTGGATCGCGGCTTCGTCTTCGCGCTCGCGCACATTCGCGGCGGCGGCGACCTCGGCAAGCCGTGGTACGACGACGGCAAGATGATGAAGAAGAAGAACACCTTCATTGACTTCGTGGCCGCCGCCGACCACTTGGTCAAGGAGAAGTACGCGGCGAAAGATAAGGTGGTCATCTCCGGCGGGAGCGCGGGCGGCCTTTTGATGGGCGCGGTGGCGAACATGCGGCCCGACCTCTTCCGCGTCATCGTCAACTACGTGCCCTTCGTGGATGTCGTCAACACGATGCTCGACGCCTCGCTCCCGCTCACCGTGCAGGAGTATTTGGAGTGGGGCAACCCGAACATCAAGGCCGAGTACGAGTACATCAAGAGCTACTCGCCTTACGACAACATCGCCGCCAAAGACTACCCGGCGATGCTCGTCCGCGTCTCGCTGAACGACAGTCAGGTTCCCTACTGGGAGGGCGCGAAGTACGTCGCCAAGCTCCGCGCCATGAAGACCGACAAGAACACCCTGCTCTTGAAGGCCAACATGGGCGCGGGCCACGGCGGGGCCTCCGGGCGTTACGACGCCCTCAAAGACCTCGCCTTCGATTACGCCTTCGTCCTTTCGCAACTGGGGATGAAGGAGTAAGGGTCGCCCGCCATCGGAGGGCTCGACCGACGAGAAGCCCGCGAGAGTTTGCAGACTCTCGCGGGCTTCTTCCGTCTCGCAGGGCGAGCGCGCCGGGGAAGGCTCAGAACTTAATAATCATCGTCTTGCAAAGCTCGTCCTCGCCCGTCAGCTCCTGCGTGGAGAAATACTTGCTGCCCTTCTTGAGCGCCGTGACGAGCGTTTCGCGCGGCACCTCGGAATGGTCTTCGGGGTTCTTGCCGCCGTGCTTGTCGGCGCGCGTCGAGATGACCGTCCGCAAGTCGCCCTTCGGATTCCGGTCGCGCCGCCGCTTGAACATGTCCCAGAGCGTGCGCGGCGTCGCGTTGCGGCTCCCGTGGTGCCCGACCTTGTAGAGCGAAACGTCTTCGAGCAGAGCCTTCGTCGCCTTCAGCTCCTTCGCCGGAGCGCCCTTGAGCGCGTAATTCCAGTTCTCGATCTGCGCGTCGCCCGGAAAGAGGAGCTTCCTGCCGCCGACCTCGAAGAGCAGGATGAGGCTCGTGTTGTTCATCGCATCGTCCAGCACGCGGACGATTTCGAGCAACTGATTGGCGCGCACCTGATGCAGGCGGCGGACGAACCAGCGCGCGTGCGGCGGCGTGCGCTGCTCGGCGGAGGAGGAGCGGAAGTGCGGGAAGAGGGGGGCCGCGCCGCCGTCGCCGCGAAACGTCCTGCTTGCGCTCGCGCGCAGCATCCAGAACTCTTCGTGCTTGTGCGCCTCGCTGAGAATCGTGTCGGTCTGCGTGAGGTTGGGCGGGCCGATGACGTGAGTCTTGACGCCGGGCAGCACACCTTCGAGCCCCGACTCGCTGCCGAAGTTGACGTAGAAGTTGCCGCCTCGCCCCTTCGCCATCGCGTTGAGGTTGTCAATCGCCGACTTGTTGGCGGGCTCCTGCTCGCCCTCGTTGTCGGCGGCCAAGAAGCCGAGGCGCGCGATGAGGTCGCGGTTCACGCC
>DASTQX010000358.1:0-1019 GCA_035761505.1 Pyrinomonadaceae bacterium | reverse complement strand
GGCTCTTTCGTCCGCGCCTCCGCGCAGCAGAAGGAGCCGCAGGCTCAGCCGCCGCAAGGCCCGGCGGTCATCAAGCTGAAGGGCTTGGACGGCAAGACCTACGACTCTTCGGCGATGCGCGGCGACGTGCTCGTCGTCTCGTTCGGGGCGACGTGGTGCACGCCCTGCACCTGGGAGCTGGTGGCGATTGAGGAGTTGAAGGAGGAGTACGCGGGCAAGCCCGTCCGCTTCCTCTGGGTGAGCATCGAGGCCGAGAAGCAGACCTCGGACAACCTGCTCAGGCACTACGCGAAGCAGCGCAAGCTGACCATCCCCGTGCTGCGCGACCCGGAGGCGCAAGCCTTCGCGCAGTTCTCCACGAGCACGCGCATCCCGGTCGTCGTCTTCTTCGATCAGGAGGGCCGCCACGTCGCGCCCGTGCACAGGGGGATGTCTGCGGAGATTTCCGAGTATAAGAAGTTGGTACGCGCGCGCGTGGACGCGCTTTTGAAGACGAAGGAAGCGGGCGCGGCGGCGACGGGGGCGGGGGCCGCCGTCAAGTGACGCCAACCGGAGAGGGCTGGCGCGTTCCTCAAGACCGCACAGAGTTGAAACGATGAACCTCAGTTTTGTGATCCCGGCGATTTCGCCCGACGTAAATTTCGAGTTGCTCCTGCCGGAGCTGATCGTCTCGGTGGCGGGACTCGTCGTGATGCTCGTGGACGCCTTCACGCGGCGCGCGGGGGGCCGTTGGGCGACCGGGGCCGTCTCGCTCGCCGGGCTCGGCGCGGCGGCGGCGGCGTGCGTCTGGCTGTGGGGCGCGGCGGGCACTCTGCCCGCGAGCGCCTTCAACGGGATGCTCGTGCTCGACTCGATGCGGCTCTCGTTCACGCTGGTCTTTATCGTCGTCGCGGCGCTGACGATTCTGGTCTCGATGGTCTGGGTCGAGCGCGAGCGCCTGCCCGCCGGGGAGTTCCACACGCTCCTTCTGTTCGCCACCGTCGGCATGATGCTGATGGCTTCGGGCGGCGACCTCGTGA
>DASTQX010000357.1:0-8469 GCA_035761505.1 Pyrinomonadaceae bacterium | reverse complement strand
GTCTGAGCGCGCGCGTCATGTTCGAGCTTGCCGCGCGCGCCGCCGCGCTCGCGCGCGGGAGCCGGACGCGCGTCCTCGTCAACGACCGCGCCGACATCGCTCGCGCCGCCTCTTGCGACGGCGTGCAGCTCACCGCGCAATCTCTCGAAGCGGGCGTCGTGCGCCGCTCGTTCGGCGAAGGCTTCCTCGTCGGCGTCTCGACGCACTCGCTCGCCGAAGCGCTCGCGGCGCGCGAAGGCGGCGCGGACTTCGCCCTCTTCGGCCCCGTCTTCGACACGCCGTCGAAACGCGCCTACGGCCCGCCGCTCGGCCTCGACGTTTTGGCCGAAGCCGCCCGCGCGCTCGCGCCGTTCCCGCTCGTCGCCGTCGGCGGCATCAACGCCGGGAACGCGCGCTCCGTCCTCGGCGCGGGCGCGTCGGGCGTCGCCGCCATCCGCATGTTCGCCGAAGCGGAAGACCTCGCAGAGACAGTCCGCTCTCTTGATGAAGATGAGTAACGCTGAAACAGAGACGCGCCCCGTGGCCTTGACCGTCGCCGGGTTCGACCCGTCGGGCGGCGCAGGGATAGTCGCCGACATCAAGACCTTTACGGCCTTCGGCTGCTTCGCCACCGCCGCCGTCACCTCCCTGACTTACCAGAACACGACGGGCGTCTTCGGCGCGGCGCACCAGACGGCAGAGGCGGTGCGCGCGCAAGTGCTCCCCATCGTCGAGGACTTCAAAGTCGCGGGCGCGAAGACGGGGATGCTCCCGACGCGCGAGATTATCTCGGAGGTCGCGCGCCTCTTCCGCGAGGAAGCTCTGCCCGCGCCGGTCGTTGACCCGGTGGTGCGCTCGACTTCCGGCTTCGACCTGATTGACGACGAGGCGCTCGAAGCCTTGAAGCGCGAATTGTTGCCGCTGGCGCGCGTCCTCACGCCGAACGTGCCGGAGGCCGAGCGCATCACGGGCCTCTCGGTGCGCGACGAGGAGGGGATGCGGCGCGCGGCTCTGCGGATGCGCGAGATGGGCGCGCGGGCGGTCTTGGTTAAGGGCGGGCATCTGGCGGGCGCGCGCGCTTTTGACCTGCTCGACGACGGCGGACAGACCATCATCTTCTCCGCGACGCGCATCGAAACGACGGCGACGCACGGGACGGGCTGCACGCTCGCCGCGGCCATCGCCGCGTGCCTCGCGCGCGGGATGACTCTGGAAGCGGCGGTCGGCGCGGCGAAGCGTTTCGTCACCGACGCCATCCGCCACGCGCCGCGCCTCGGTCGCGGCCACGGCCCCATCAATCATGACGTGCCCGTCCGCCTCGAAGCGGGCGTCGGGGAGGAGTGAAGACGATGAGAGACGAACCGGCGAACGTCCTCCGCGCGATGGCGGCGGCGACGGTCGCACTCGTTTTGTGCCTGTGTCCCACGGCCCGCGCCCGCGCGCAGGGCGGAGACTTGACGGGCGGCGTGGGGGCGTTCGCCAGCCAGCCGAAGCTCAACAAGGTCGAGAAGATTAAGCGGCCCGTCTATAAGCGACCGGCGGGGCCGACCGTGAGCCCGAACGACCGTCTGATGGAGGCGGCGAGCCGGGGCGACGTGGCCGCCTTCGCGGCGCTCTTCAAGGCGGGCGCGCTCGTCAACTCGAAGGCCAAAGCGGGTGGCTGCACGCCGCTCGTCTATGCGGTCGAGGGCAAGCAGAAGGCGGCGGTGCGGGAGCTTCTGGCGAAGGGCGCGAGCGTGAACCTCGCGTGCGACGACGGCCTGACGCCGCTCATGCTCGCCTCCGAAGACGGCGACGCCGAACTCGCGCAGCTCTTCATAGACGGCGGCGCGAACGTCAACGCCAAGACGACGGACGGGCGCACGGCGCTCATCTTCGCCTCTTCGAGCGGCCACGCGGCGGTCGTCCGCCCGCTCTTAGGGAAGGGCGCGGACGTGTCGGCGCGTTTCCGCGACGGGCGCACGCCGCTCGTCTTCGCGGCGGCCAACGGCCACGCGGCGGTCGTCGAGGAGTTGCAGCGGAAGGGCGCGGACGTGAACGCGCGGCCCGAAGACGGCTGGACGCCTCTGCTCTGGGCCTCCTGGTTCGGCCACGCGGGCGTGGTCAAGTTCCTGCTCGACCAAAAGGCGGACGTGAACGCCAGAGACAAGGACGGCGACACTGCCTTGATGAAGGCCGCGACGCAGGGGCACGCGCCCGTCGTGCAGTTGCTGCTGGCGCGCGGGGCCGAGGCCGACGCGCGCGGCAACGGCGGCGGGACGGCGCTCTTGTTCGCCTCCTCGCGCGGCAACTTCGAGATCGTCGAGACGCTCGTCGCGCGCGGCGCGAGCGTCAACACGAGCAACGCCGCCGGGCTCACGCCCGTCATCCTCGCCGCCTCCTACGGTCGCATCCCGACGCTCGAAGTGCTCATCGCGAAAGGCGCGGACGTGAACGCCAAGACGCCGAAGGGCTACACGGCGTTGATGGCGGCGGCCAGCAAAGGGCTCGCCGGGACAGTCCGCCTCCTCCTCGACAACCGCGCCGACGTACACGCCAAATACGAGGACGGCCACACCGCCCTCTCCTTCGCCAGAGAGAACGGCCAGGACGCCATCGTCAAGATTCTTGAGGCCGCGGGCGGGCAGTAAAAAGCCGTGAACCGTAAAACGTAAACCATGACGAGAGGAAGGCAGTTCTTCTCTCGTCACGGTTTACGTTTTAACGGTCACGGCTCTTTCCCGTCACCCGTCACCGTTTACGGCTGACGGCTTTTCATCCTTCCTCAATCGTGACCTTCTCCATCACCACGTCTTGGACGGGGCGGTCGCCGGGGGCCGTCTGGGTGGTGGCGATTTTGTCCACCACGTCCTGGCCTTCGACGACGCGCCCGAACTTGGTGTAGCTCGGCGGGAGCGGGTAGTCGGTGTGCATGATGAAGAACTGCGAGCCGTTGGTGTTCGGCCCGGCGTTCGCCATCGCCACCGTGCCCTTCGCGTAGGGGCCGCGGTACAACTCCGACGAGCTGTTGATCTCGTCGTTGAAGCGACCGCCCTGCGCCGACTCGCCGCCGCGCCCCGTGCCCGTCGGGTCGCCGCCCTGAATCATGAAGCCCTTGATGACGCGGTGGAAGATAACGCCGTCGTAGTAGCCGCGCTCGGCCAGCAGCCGGAAGTTCTCCGCCGTCTTCGGCGACTCGTCCTCCAACAACTCGAAGCGGATCGTGCCGTGGTTCGTCTTGATGTTCGCGATGCGATTTGCCATAAGTCCCTCCGAATATCAGGAGCCGGAATCCGGAAGTCAGAATAAAGACCGCACGACTGTTTTATTCCGACTTCCGGATTCCGACTCCCGTCTCCTGTTCTTTTAGAACGTATCGTTCGATGGCCTCGGCGACGCCGTCTTCGTCGTTCGTGGCCGTCGTGTGAAAGTCGCCGCGCGCGCGCAGAGGGGGCTCGGCGTTGCCCATGAGCACGCCCGTCCCGGCGTATTCGAGCATTTCGAGGTCGTTGAAGTTGTCGCCGACGGCCAGAATCTCTTCGCGCGTGACGCCCTGCTCCGAGGCGACCGCCGCGAGCCCCGCGCCCTTCGACGCCGAAGGGTGGAGCACGTCCAAGAGCGCGAAGTCCGCCTTCGGGTAGAGCGTGAGCAGTTGCTTGACCGCGCCGCCGAGTTCTTCGCTCATCAACTCGCCGAGGCGCTCCATCGCCGCGCAGCCGCCGGAGAAGGCGACGTGCAGAGGGTCGTGGTCGAGGTAATCTTCGAGCGACTCGACCTTTCGGATTGAGGCCGCCGCCCCTTCTCCGACGACGCGGCGCGACCACGCGATGTACTTGGCGAGCGCCGTGTTGCCCTCGCTGATGTGGTCGTAGAGGAGGACGCCTTCGCCCGTGTGGTCGTCGCTGACGAGCGCGTCGGCCCCGTGCGCGCGACCGAGCCGGACGACGGCCCGCGCCGCCTCGGCGGGCATCAAGAGAGCCGCCACTGTTTCGAGCGTCCGCGCGTGCTTAGTGAGCGCGCCGTTGTGCGCGATGACGGGCACGTCCAGTCCGAGTTCGAGCGCGAGCGGGCGCGCGTCGCGGAAGCGGCGGCCCGTGACGAGCGCGACCGACACGCCGCGCCGCCGCGCCTCCGCAATCGCCGCGCGGTTGCGCCCCGTCAACTCGCCCCGCGAGTTGAGCAGCGTCCCGTCCAGATCGAGCGCGACCAAGCGAATTCCCATTTTAGATTTTAGATTTTAGATTGGTTCGGCGAAGAAGGCTGAACGGTTGAAACCCTGCTTCAAGGTTAACCAGAGCGCCAATCCAAAATCTAAAATCTAAAATCGAATCTAACACCGGCCCGCCGGGGGTGCAACAGACGGGCCCGGATGATTTATATTCCGTGCGGAGAGAACTTCAAACGGGGAGTGATTTATGAACGGGCACGGTTCAGCCGGAACATCTCAGGGCAAACGCGCGGGCGTCTCGGCTCGTCGTTCGGGCTTGATGTTGAAAGTCGCCTTCCTTCTTTCCTTAACCTTCTCCCACGCGCAGGCGCAAGACGGGGCGGGGGAAGTGAGGCGAGAGGCGGAGTCGAGTTCGGCGGCGGCGGAACTTGAGCGGGCGCGGCGGGCGATTGACGAGGGCAACGCGCGGGCCGTCGAGGCTTGGGCGAAGGGCGACGCCGAGTTAATCCTCTCGGTCTTCGCGGAGGACTCTTTTGAACTCCGACCGGACGGCTCGGTCGTGAGAGGCAAAGCGAAAATCCTTGAGCTGATGAAAGCTTCGATGAAGCGGCTCGGCCCCGGCGTCGAGTTGACGGTGAAGACGACGAGCGTGTGGCTCGACGGCGGGACGGCTTACGAGACGGGGAAGTCGGTCTATAAGTACAAGGCGGGGGGGCAGCCGAAGACCTTCGAGACGCTGTACGTCTCGATCTGGAAGAAGCAGCGGGACGGCGCTTGGAAGTTGTACGTGGATATGCCCGTGCCGCGCGAATAGCCTCCGGCGGCGGCCAGTCTGCCGCGCCGCCGCAACAAATCGGCTCCAACTGACTGACGGCCCCGCGCGCCCGCGCCGGGGAGCCGGACGGAAGGGCTTTAAAATTCAGACGCCGGGGACGGGCGGCGGCCCTCCCCGGCGTTTTGCGGTTCGGGCCGCAAGGCGCATTATGAAAGGGTTTTCGGGCAACTTCTCGGAGGGAAAGGGATTCTGTAAAGGATGAATGTGACGCATCTGGAGTGCGCGGCGTGCGGGGCGCGACACGAGGCACGGCGGTTGCAAAACCTGTGCATGGAGTGCGGCAAGCCTCTGCTCGTCCGCTACGACCTCGCGGCGGCGGGGCGCAGTTTGACGAAGGAAACTTTAAAGGGAAGAAGGTCGGATTTATGGCGTTACAGAGAGGTGCTGCCGGTCGCGCGCGAAGAAAATGTCGTCTCGCTCGGCGAAGGCTGGACGCCGCTTTTGCGCGCCGCGCGGCTGGGCGAGCGGCTGGGCCTCGCCGAGCTTTACCTCAAGGACGAGTCGCGGAACCCCACGCAGAGCTTCAAGGCGCGCGGGATGGCGGCGGCGGTCTCGATGGCGAAAGAGCTGGGCGCGCGTAAAGTGGCCGCGCCCTCGGCGGGCAACGCCGCCGGAGCCCTCGCGGCCTACGCCGCGCGCGCCGGGCTCGAAGCGCACCTCTTCATGCCGCGCGACACGCCGCGCGCCAACGTCGTCGAGTGCGAGCAGACGGGCGCGCACGTCACCTTGATGGACGGGTTGATAACGGATTGCGGCGCGGAGGTCGCGCGGCGCAAAGAGGCGGAAGGCTGGTTCGACGTTTCGACTTTAAAAGAGCCGTACCGCGTCGAGGGCAAGAAGACGCTCGGCTACGAAGTGGCGGAGCAACTTGATTGGATTCTGCCGGACGTGTTCGTGTACCCGACGGGCGGCGGCACGGGCCTCGTCGGCATGTGGAAGGCGTTCGACGAGATGGAAGAGTTGGGATGGATAGACTCGAAGCGGCCACGGATGGTGACGGTGCAGGCCGCCGGTTGCGCGCCGATTGTGCGCGCGTTTGAAAAGGGCGAGCGCTTCGCCGAAGAGTTCCCCGACGCGGCGACGATTGCTTCGGGCCTGAGAGTGCCAAAGGCCATCGGCGACTTCCTCATCCTCGACGCGCTGCGCGCATCGGGCGGCTCGGCCATCGCCGTGACGGACGAGGAACTGCTCGCGGCGGTCGGAGAAATCGGCGCGCTCGAAGGCGTCTTCACCGCGCCTGAAGGGGCCGCGTGCCTCCCGGCCCTCAGAGTCTTGTTGGAGCGCGGCGAGGTGCAGCCGGACGAGCGCGTCGTCCTCTTCAACACGGGCGCGGGCGTGAAATACCTTGAGAGCTTCGGCGCATGAGACGAGTCTTTAAAAGCCGTGAGCCGTGAGAGGTGACAGGAGAAAGACAGGTTTTATCTCCTCACGGTTGACGATTTACGGTTCACGTCTTTGAGCAATGAAAGTCAGAGGAGTTGTGATGAGAAATCAGAGGTTGTTGACGGCGTTCGTGCTGGCCGCCGTGGTTTGGTCGTCGGCGTCGCCGGTGCGGGTCGCGCGCGCGCAAACGACCGCGCCGCAGGGAGACGCGGCGGCGGCGGCGTCGTTCGACAAGAAGCGTTTCGACGAGTTGCGGAAAGAGGGCTTCGACGCGCTCTATAACCTCGACTACGAGGGCGCGCGGAGGCGCTTTCAGGAGATGGCGAAAGCCTTCCCCGACCATCCGGCGGGGTCGCAGTTCCTCGCCGCCGGGCTCTGGCTGAAGACGCTGAACGAGTCGCGGCGCTTGCAGACTTCGCTCTACAACAGCGAGGGCTTCTACAAGGAGAAGGACGACAAGGCTGACCCGAAGGCCGTCGCCGAGTTCCGCGAGTTGACGCGGCAGGCGAAGGCGCTCTGCGAGGCGCGCTTAAAGGTCAACCCGAAGGACACCGAGGCGCTTTACTACCTCGGCGCGGTCGAAGGGTTGAAGGCGGCTTGGGGCGGGGCCGTCGAGCGGAGCTTCATGTCGGCGCTCCGCAACGGCTCGGACGCCGTTGACCGGCACCGCGAAGTCCTCAAGCTCGACCCCAAGTTCCACGACGCCGAAGTGACCATCGGGATGTACGACTACGTGGTCGGCGGCCTGCCGCTGCCGGTGAAGCTAATGGCGGCCATCGGCGGCATCCGTGGGTCGAAGAAGAGGGGCTTGGCGACGCTCGAACGCGTGGCGACCGAAGGGCAGTGGGCGGGCGACGACGCGAAGTCTCTGCTCATCGCCCTCTACAAGCGCGAGAAGCGGCACAAGGACGCGTACCGCAACGCGAGCGAGTTGGCGGCGAAGTACACGCGCAACTACATCTTCAAACTTGAGGCGGCGGACGCGCTCGTCGCGCAGGCCGACGCCGACCGCGCGCGCGACCCCGGAGCGGCGAAGCAGGCCGAGGAGCAAGCCTTCGCTATCTTCGAGTCGCTGCTGTCGCGCGGGCGCGAAGGCGTGCCAGCCGGGCCGCGCGCCCCGCTCGACCTCGTGCATTACAGCTACGGCGACGCGCTCTTCGTCGCGGGTCACGCCGAGCGCGCGGCGAAACAGTTCCTCGCCGCCGCCGCGCTGCCGAACGTCGAGCCGGGGATGGCCGTGCGGACGCGGCTGCGCGCCGCGCAGGCGCTCGACGTGGCGGGCAAGCGCGAAGAGGCCGTCGCGCAGTACAAGGCCGTGCTCGCGCGCGCCAACCTCTTCGACTCGCACGAAGAAGCAAAGCGCGGTTTAAAGGAGCCCTACAAGGCGGCGCGCAAGTCCGCCGAGGGCACCGCGAGCGGCGGGCCGGAAGAGGGCGCGTCGAACGCCGGAAGGCCGGAGTAAAAGTGAAGGGACGAGTGATGAAGGGACTGCTGTTTGAAATTTCAGCTTTGAGATTCGAGATTTCAAACAGCGACTCCTTCATCACTCGTCCCTTCTTCATCCTGTGAATCGGTGCAAGGGGAGTTTGTAATGGAGGAGCACGGCTGCGCGCACAATTTGATGGAGGTTCTGGCGGCGCGCGCGGAGGCGGCGGAGCGCGAGGGGCGCGGCGCGTCGCGCGAGGCCGTGGCGACGGCGGAGCGCCCGCGCAGGCTCCTTCTGTGTCTGGACGGCGTGCCCTTCGAGGTCTTGCGGGCGGCGCGCGAGCGCGGGCTCTTTGAAGATTTTGGCGAGCCGACGCGCTTGCTCTCGCCGTTCCCGACGCTGACAAACGTCGCGCTCGCGCGGATGCTCGGCGCGACCGAGCCGCCCGGCTATGAGAGTCTCTACTTCGACCGTGGGGCGCGCGAGTTGCGCGGCGGGATGCGGAAGTACGTCGGGCGGCGGACGCCCGACAAGGTGCCCTCGTCCTACATGGACGAACTGGATTATCAGGAGCCTCTGCCCTTCGAGTTCCTCATCTACGTCGCCACCGAATCGGTCTGGCGCGCGGACATGGGCCGCTTTCGTGAGCGGTTTCTGAAGGCTCCGCAGACGCGCGACTTCTTCGGCTTCCTCAAAGCG
>DASTQX010000356.1:0-10831 GCA_035761505.1 Pyrinomonadaceae bacterium | reverse complement strand
GGGAGACACCGCGACGCTGCGCGAGGAAAGATAGTCAGCCCCTTTCCCACGGGTGTATGATGCCCCCGTTCTAAACTTTCGGAGCAGCCGCCTGTGTTCCGCAGCACCGAGAGGATAAATACACATGAGCACAGACCGGACGACAGAAATCCTGCATTACCTGAGCGCGATGAGCCGCGACATCGGCGAGTTTCGCACGGAGACGCGCACGCAAATCGGCGAACTGCGCACGGAGATGCGCACGGGATTTGACGAGCTGCGCAAAGAAGTGCGAGTGCTAACCAACCGCCTCAACAGGCTCGAAGCAAGGCTGCTCGTCACTTACACGGACGTGGATGAACTCGATATGCGTGTGACGGCGCTTGAGGGTAAACAGGAATAAGACTCTCGACCGCGTAGAGGACTTGAAGAGAAAGCCGGTAGCCGTTCTTGATGAAATGGCTACCGGCTTTCGTTTTCATCCGTCTCGGACGGGGTGAACTTTACCGCTCGTCAATCGGCACGTAGGCGAGGTCGCGCGGGCCTGTGTATTCGGCGCGGGGGCGGATGAGGCGGTTGTTGGAGTACTGTTCGAGGACGTGGGCCGCCCAGCCGGAGATGCGGCTGACGGCGAAGATCGGCGTGAAGAGGTCGAGCGGGATGCCCATCAGGTGATAGGCCGAGCCGGAATAATAATCCACGTTCGGGTAGAGCTTCTTCTCGCGGAACATCACCTCGCGCAGCGTCTCAAGGATGGCGTACCACTGCGTCTCGCCGCTCGCCTCGCCCATCTCTTTGGAGAACCTCCGCAGCCACGTCGAGCGCGGGTCTTCCGTGCGATAGACGCGGTGGCCGAAGCCCATCACCTTCTTCTTCTGCGCCAGCGCTTCGAGCAGCCACTCTTCCGCGCGCTCCGGCTTCTCGATCTCCAAGAGCATCTTCATCACGTTCGTGTTCGCGCCGCCGTGAAGCGGGCCGGAGAGCGCGGCGATGGCCGCCGTCACCGCGCCGTACATGTCAGCGAGCGTTCCGGCGACGACGCGCGCCGTGAACGTCGAGGCGTTTAGCTCGTGGTCGGCGTGGAGGATGAGGCACACGTCCATGATGTGCGCCTCGCGCTCCGTCGGCTCCTCGCCCCTGAGCATGTAGAGGAAGTTCGCGGCGATGCTCAGACCGGGCTTCGGCTCAACGACCTCCTGCCCTTTGCGCGCGCGCTCGATGGCGGCGACGATTGAAGGAAACTGCGCCGTCAATTTCGTCGCGGCCCGCAGCGCGCCCTCGCGCGAGAGGTCGCGCGCCCGCGGGTCGTAGAAGGCGAGCGCCGAAACCGCCGTCCGCAGCGCGTCCATCGGCTCGGCGTCGCGCGGGAACTGTTTCATCAGCGCGAGGACTTCCGCAGGGATGCTCTGACTCTCGGCGAGCGAGCGGCGCAACTCGTCCAGCTCTTCGCGCTTCGGCAGGCGACCGTGCCAGAGGAGGAAGACAACCTCCTCGAAGGTCGAGTGCTCGGCGAGGTCGTGGATGTTGTAGCCCTGATAGATGAGGACGCCATTGACGCCGTCAACGTCGCCGACGGAAGACTCCGCCGCGACCACGCCTTCGAGCCCAGCCGGACTCTTGGCCGTCGCCGCGGCCTTGCTTTCTGGTTTGTCCATGATGATTGATCCTTAACGTCGAAGTGAATCGAAAATAGCAAAGAAGAGTTCAAAGTTCAAAGGCGGGAATAAGTTCGGAGTTCAAAGTTCGAGGTTCAGTGCAACTCTTTAACTTTGAGCCTTGAGCTTTGAACTCCGAACTCTGATTTTTTGCCCGCGCCGGAGGCCGAGGAGGCGCGCGGCGGAATCGAGATAGACGGCGATTTCGAGGAAGCCCGCGCTGCCGTGGATGACGAAGGGCTCGGCGCTCGCGCCTTCTCCTTCGGCGAAGAAGCGGCGGAAGGCTCGTATCTCATGCTCGCCGACGCGGAGAGTTAAATCAGCGTCATTCTCATCATCGCCGAGGTCTTCGGGTGTGAGGTTAGTGACGCAGTTGCCGAAGCGGTCAACGTGGATGATTGCGCCTTCGAGCGTCCCTTCGGGCAGACGGCGCGGCGCGGGGAATGGAAGCGTCACATAGTCCGTCACGGGCGGGCCGAAGTTGTTAAGTATGAGGCCGAGGGAGAGCGCGCCCGCGAGCGGCGCGAAGATGTCGCGCCCGTGGAAGGTCGTGCTTACAGAAGCGCGAAAATATTTCTTCTCGGTCGCGTGAAAGACTCGAACGTCTGCCGCGCGCTCGAAGACGTAACCGAAGACTCCGTTGTCGGGCCCGACGAATAGATGGCCGTCGGCCTCCGCGACGACGGCGCGGCGCGGCGAGCCGACGCCCGGATCAACGACCGCGACGTGGACAGACGGCTTCGGGAAAGATTCGCAGGCGGCGAGCAGAGTGAAGGCCGCCGCCTCAACGTCGTGCGCGGGAATCTCGTGCGTAATATCTACGACCTGTGCTTGCGGGTTGACCGAGAGGACTACGCCCTTCATCGCGCCGACGAAGTAATCGGCGACGCCGAAATCGGTGAGCAGGGTGACGATCATTTTCGGGGTCGGGCTTAGTGCATCTTGAACGGGCCGCCCGGCGGCTCCGGCTCCAAACCGGGGCGCGCGGAGTCCTGCACGACCTCGTGCATCTCCAAGACGTTGGGCCCGGCGAAAGCCTCCTTCGGCAGAGAGCCCGATTGCGCGTGCCCCTTCACGAAGGCGTCCGAGCGCACCCAGTTGAGGAAGTCCCGGCGGCTCTCCCAGCAGGTGAAGACGACGTAAGGGTCGCCCTCGTTGACGGGCCGCAGCACTTGGTTCGAGATGAAACCGGGCATCCCGTCCACGAGCCCCGCGCGCTCGCGGAACCTCGCCTCGAAGGCTTCGCCGTACTCCGGCCTGACGTAGATGCGATTGGCGACTGTAATCATCCGCTCCCCTTCGTGACCGGACTTCGGTCTCCGCTTCTCCGACCTCTTCCGCTTCCGCTTACCTTCCCGACGTGCGAATCCTGAGTTGCTGGCCGGGCTCGAAGCGGATGTCTTTGCCGCGCTGCGTCATCACCGCGCCCGTCCCGGCTGCGCCGCCGATGACCGCGCCGATGCCTGCGCCCTTGCCGCCGCCCGCGATGGCCCCGATGATCGCGCCGATGCCAGCCGCGCCGCCGACCTTGATGGCGTCTTCCTTCGTCGTGCTCTTGCCGCGCACGCCGCCCTCCTCGTCAACCTCCTCGCCGTTCCCCTCGCCGCCCACGGGGACAATCTCGACGACCTGCGCGCTGAGCTGCTCCCAGTTGCCGCTGCCGGGCATCCGAATCTGGTCGAAGTCGAGTTGGAGTTGCGAGCGGCCCGTCGCCTTGCCCGCGCGCTCGACGTTGGTCAGACGACCGCCGACGATTGCGCCCTCGAACTCCTGCGGCTCGATGACGCGCGCCTCGAAGCGGTCGCCGCGCTGGCTCACGTCGGTCGAGAGGCGGTTCATCAGTTCGACGAGCAGCACCGTGTTGCCGGGAATCGGACTCGTGCCGACGGTCGCACTCACGCCGCCCGTCGTCTGCGCGCCCGCCTGCCGGTCGTTCGGGTCGCTGCTGCTCTCCGCCACGTCGCCGCTCCGGCCTCCGCGCGAGCCGCCGTTGCTGTCGGCCACGCCTTCGGGCGATGCGCCGCGCCGGGAGAGCCCCGGCGGGACGTTGGAGTCGAAGCCGCCCCGGTTGAAGCCCGCCTCGTAGCCGACCTCGAAGCCCTGCTGGTAGCCGTCGCGGTAGTCCTCGCGCGCGCCGTAAGCCGCGATGTAGGCGCGGTCGGCGCGCTGGTAGTCGGCCTTGTTCTTGAACTCGTAAGGCGCGCGTTTCAGCGAGTCGCCCCAGCCCGACTGGAAGCCGTCGGAGTAGCCCGTGCGGTAGCCGCGCTCCAGCGCGCCGTACTGCTGCGGCTCCTGCGCGGTCGGCGCGGCGGCGGCCTGAGCCGCGCGCGGCGTCGCCGCCGAGAAGACGGAGAACGAGGCGAGCGTCAAAGCGAGCGCGAGGGGCAGGGCGAAGCGTTGTCTGCGGGTCTTCATAAATCTTTCTCCTCAAAACAAGGGACTGGCGGACAAGGTTTCGGGGGGAGCTTACAACAAGCGGCGTCAAAACCTCTACCATTCTTGACGCTCGGTGCGGCGCGACATAGACTCGAACACACGCGGCCAGCGCCGGGACGGACTTTCCCGCAGCTTTTGATGCGCGCCGCCGTTCGTCAGGTTGCGATTTTGGATTTTAGATTTTGGATTGGCGATTGAAAGAAGGCTTCGCCTCTCTCACTCAACAAGTCCAAAATCTAAAATCCGAAGTCCGAAATCGAATCATGACGCTTCGCAGAGTTTACATGGATCACAGCGCGACGACGCCCACCGACCGGCGCGTGGTCGAGGCGATGCTGCCCTTCCTCACCGAGAGCTTCGGGAACCCTTCGAGCGTCCACTTCTACGGGCAGGAGGCGCGCACCGCCGTCGACCGCGCGCGGCGCGAGGTAGCCAACCTCGTCGGCGCGCGCCCGAACGAAATCGTCTTCCTCTCCGGCGGCACTGAAGCCAACAACCTCGCCATCCGGGGCGTCGCCGAGCAGCACGCCGAGCACGGGCGGCACATCATCACCTCTTCCATCGAACACTCGGCGGTGCGCGGCGTCTGCGACGCGATGGAGAAGCGCGGCTGGGAGGTGACGCGCCTGCCCGTCTATGAGGAAGGCGTCGTCCGCGTCGAGGACGTGCGCGCCGCCTTGAGGCCGGACACCGTGCTCGTCACCGTCATGCTCGCCAACAACGAGATCGGCACCGTCCAGCCCGTCGCCGACATCGGCGCGCTCGTCCGCGAGTTGCGCGCCGGGGGCAGAAAGCACCTCTTCCTCCACACCGACGCCGTGCAGGCGCTCGGACGGATGCCTGTTGACGTGGAGGCTCTGGGCTGCGACCTGCTCTCGATGTCGGCGCACAAGCTGCACGCGCCCAAAGGCATCGGCGGCCTCTACGTGCGCCGCAGCGTCCGGCTCGCGCCGCAGAACATCGGCGGCCATCAGGAGCGCGAGCGGCGCGGCGGCACCGAGGCCGTCTCCTTAATCGTCGCCTTCGGCGAGGCGGCGCGGCTCGCCCGCGAAGAGTTGGAAGAGCGCATCACGCGGATGAGCACTCTGCGCGACCGCTTCGAGCGGGGAGTCGAAGAGCGCGTCCCCGACATCGTCTTCAACGGCGCGCGCGACCAACGTCTGCCGCACATCTCAAACATCTCCTTCCGCTTCATCGAAGGCGAGGGCTTGCTTATCAACCTCGACATGCAGGGCGTCGCCGTCTCGACCGGCTCGGCCTGTTCCTCCGGCTCGCTCGAACCCTCGCCCGTCATCCGCGCCCTCGGACGCGACGACGAACTCGCCCGCGGCTCAATCCGCTTCAGCCTCGGCAAGGACACGACCGCCGAAGAGATAGACTACGTCCTCGAAGTCCTCCCCCGCGCCGTCGAAAACCTCCGCCGCCTCTCGCCCCTCTACCAGAAGGAGTTGTCCGAACGCGCCTGCGCGCCCGCTTGAAGTTTCGGAGTTCGGAGTTCGAGGTTCAAAGTTAAGAACTGCATACTGCATTTCGACTTTGAACCTTGAACTCCGAACTCTGAACTCCGAACTTCTGAACCCGAACCGTGCCCTACTCCGACGCCTTCCGAGACCATCTCGCCAACCCGCGCAACGCCGGGGAGTTTGAGGACGCCGACGCCACCGCCGAACAGTCAAACCCGGTCTGCGGCGACCGCCTCCGCCTCTCGCTCCGCCTCCGCGCGGGCCGCGTCGAGGCCGCGCGCTTCCTCGCCTACGGCTGCGCCCCGACCCTCGCCTGCGGCTCCGCCCTCACCGAAATGATCGTCGGCCTGACCGTCGAAGAAGCGCTCCACCTTACGCGCCGCGAACTCGCCGAAGCACTCGGCGGCCTCCCTCTGAGGAAACAACACGCCGCCGCCCTCGCCGTCGAAACCCTGCACGCGGCTCTGGGTTGATGAAAGCTCGCTCCCCGTGGGTGAAAGTTGCTCGCCTCCGCCTCCGCCGAGGTGATATATTTCGGCAATCCCGCCTCCTGACTCAGGAGAGAAACTATGGTTAGTCAACTTAAATCCCACTTGACAGTTGAAGAATATCTGGCCCTTGAGCGCGGCTCCGAAGAGAAGAGTGAGTATCTTCAGGGCGAGACGTTCGCCATGACGGGGGCGAGCATCAAGCACAATCTGATTACGGGCAACATCTTCGCGGAACTCAAGCGACAGTTGAGGCAGACGGACTGTCACGCTTTCGTCAGCGACATGCGTGTCGGCGTGCCCGCCGAAGAGCTTTACACCTACCCGGACGTAGTCGTCGTGTGCGGCGAGCCGAAGTTGGAGGACGAATATCTGGACACCCTGCTCAATCCCGTCCTGATTATCGAGGTGCTGTCCAAGTCCACGGCCTCTTACGACCGTGTGACCAAATTCAGATACTACCGCACCATCGAATCGCTGGCCGAGTATCTTCTCGTCGCGCAGAATCAGCAAAGAGTCGAGCAGTACACGAAGCAGCCGGACGGGAGGTGGCTGCTGACGGACATCAGCTCGCCGGAGAGCGTCGTCGAGTTGGCGTCGGTCGGGTGCGGGCTGAGGCTGAAGGATATTTACGAGAGGGTAGAGTTTTAGCCGGACTGTCGGGGCGGGCCGAGAAATTTACGGCCCGCCTTTTTTCTTCCCTTCGGAATTGTCTCGCGCGGCGGCGGGGCGGCTCGGCCTGTGGAGGGCTTTGCGTTTTTCCTTGCCGGGCGTGTCGGCGAGTTTGATTTCCAGTTTGCGGGGCGACTTGGCGGCGGGAGCGGCGTTCGGGGCGTAGCCGACGACGTACCGGGTGCGGAGGTTCTTGACGATCTCTTCGGCGACCTCCTGCAACTCTTTGACGTTCTCAGGGAAGAAGGCTCGCCCGCCGGTCTCTGCGGCGAGTCGCCGCAGGAGGGCTTCGGCTTTGTCGCGTTTGTTCTGCCCGCCACGGAACACGCCGCCCCGTTCGAGGTCGGTGACGAAGCCGACGCAGAAGACCTGTACGTCGCCCTCGCGGAGCAGGGTCAGGAGTTGATCGAGCTTGTGATAACTGGCCCGGTCTTCGCCGTCGCTGACGAGGACGAGGGCGCGGCGGCGCGGCCCTTCGCCCACGGGCTGCGCGCTCTTGAGCAGGTATTCCGCCGAGGTGTAAACGGCATCTATGACCGCCGTCTGTCCGCCCTCGACGTACATCTCTTCGAGCGCCCTCTGCACCGCCGCCGTGTTCGAGGTCATCTCGGCAAAGACTTTGATGTTGCTGCTATCTACGAACCGCACGAGGAACGTCTCGTCGCCCGGCTGGTTGCTGGCGACGATGAACTTCGCCGCCGCGATGATGAGGTGTATCCGACTCCGCACCGAGCCGGAGTTATCTACGACGAGCCCGTAGCTCGCGGGCGCAATCTCCTTCTCGAAGTGGACGATTGGTTGCTCCACGCCGTCCACCAAGAGCCGCACGTCCTCGCGCTTCACGTCGTCCGCCGTGCGGTTCTTCTCGTCAATCACGGTGAAGCCGAGCCTCACCAGCTCCGGCGTCGGCGCGGGCGGCGCGACGGTCTGCGCGGAGACTGAGACGGAAAGGGAGGTGAGCAGGACGAGCGCCGTCGAGATGAGCGCGCGGGTGAGACGGCGAGGTTCGGCTTTCACTTCTTCTCTTCCTTCGTTCGTGTTCGTGACGAGTTGTCCTTACGTCTTCGTCTTCAAGGCGAGACGCGGCGGGGCCGTGTCTCGGAGGGCGTGATGGGCTGCTGGCCGTTGTGATACTGCGGGCCGCAACGCCGACGCGGCTCCGCGCCGATGGCGTAGGTGCGGCTGCGGATGACGGGGCAGGTGTCCGCCGCGATGTAGCCGGTCGTCGGGTCAATGTCGAGCGTGATGGTTCCCGTGAGACGCGAAGAGCCGTCGGGCTGCGTCACGCCACGGCCTTCGAGTCCGGGCGCGGAGCGCGAGGCGGGCGGCGTCGCCTGCTGAAGCGGCGGCACTTCGATTGGGCCCGAAGGAGGCGGGACAGCAGTCCCTTCATCCTCGACGACGGGGCCGTCCTCCTCTCCCTCCAACAACAAATCTTCCGGGTCGGGCACGCTCGGCTCGGTCGGCGCGGTTCCGTTGACGAAGAACTCGACGCGCTTGGACACGGATTCGGGCGCGGCGAGGTTTCCGGTCGAAGGGTCAATCTCGGCCTGCTCGACGCCCGCCGGCATCTGCCAGTCGCCGCCCCATTCGGGATGCGCATTGAGCGCGGCGGTCATGAAGTCCGTCCAGATGGGCAGGGCCGAGTCGCCGCCCGTCATGCCGAGGTCGGAGTTGTCGTCGAAGCCGACGTAAACGACGCAGACCAGATTCGGCGTGTAGCCCGCGAACCACCCGTCGCGCGAAGTGCCGGTCTTGCCCGCGACCGTGCCTTTGAAGCCGCGCGCGCGCACCTTCGCCGCCGTCCCACGGTTTACTACGTCCTTCATCATCGAGGTCATGATGTAGGCGATCTCCGGCTTCAGCACGTCGCTCTTCTGCGCGGTCGGCGCGGCGATGGTCGTCCCGCCGCCCGTCGTCACGCGGTTGATGGCGACCGGCGTGACGCGCGTCCCGCCTTGCGCGAAGGCCGTGTAGGCCGAGGCGACCTGCAAGGGCGTCGCCTCGTTCGTGCCGAGCGCGTGCGCGAGATAGTTCCGCTTCGGCTTCGGCAAGCCCGCCTTCGTCGCCAAGTTCATCACGCGCCCGATGGTCACTTCCTGCGCGAGGTCGACGGTCACGACGTTGAGGCTGCGGACGAGCGCGTCGCGCAAAGTGACGGGCGCGTTCGAGTACTGCCCGCCGAAGTTGCCGGGCGAGTATTCCTGATCGCCCGTGTTGAAAGTCTTCGGCTCGTCAACATACGTCGTCGCGGCGGTGATGAGGCGGGGCACGGGGTCGAAGGCGGTGTTGAGCGCGGTGGCATAGACGAAGGGCTTGAAGACCGAACCGGGCTGGCGCATGGCGTCGGTCGCGCGGTTGAGCTGGCTGCGCTCGTAGTCGCGCCCGCCGACCATCGCCACGATCTCGCCGGTCTGCGCGTTCATCGCGACGAGCGCGGCTTGCAGCGTCCCCGCCGGGAAGCGTTTCGCCTGAACTTTGTCGAGCGCCGCGAGTTGCTTGACGACCGCCGCGTAGGCCGCGCGCTGCAAGTCCATGTCAATCGTCGTGTAGATGCGCAGGCGCTCGGCGGCGCTCGCATCGGCGATCATCTCGCCCAACTGCTGCTGCGCGTAGTCCACGAAGTACGGAGCCTCGGAAGCGTCAATGCGCCCCTTCGCCGGAGCGACTTTCAACTCGGCGGCCATCGCGCGCGCGGCCTCGACTTCGGTAATCGCGCCCGCCGCCGCCATGTCCTTCAAGACCTGATTGCGCCGCTCGAAGGCGACCTCCGGGTGGCGGTAAGGGTTGTAGCGGTTCGGGCTGCGGATGATGGCCGCGAGGAAGGCCGACTCCGGCAACGTGAGCGCCGTCACGTCCTTGTTGAAGTACGCCTCGCTCGCCTCGCCGACGCCCTTGATGGAGAAGCCCGCGCGCTGGCCGAGGTAAATCTCGTTGCAGTAGAGCGCGAAAATCTCCTCCTTCTTGAGCCGCGTCTCGATGATGACCGACATGTACGCCTCGGCCACCTTGCGCTTCAAGGTGAGTTCGGGTGTGAGGAAGAGGTTCTTGACTAACTGCTGCGTGATGCTTGAGCCGCCCTGCCGCGCGATGGGCGAGTTGGGGTCGGCGTCGTAGCGGCGGATGAGCGCGCGGACGATGCCTCGGAAGTTGATGCCGTAGTGGTCGAAGAACGTCCGGTCTTCGGTGACGGTGATGGCCTTGACCAAGTGCGGCGGGAGGTCGCTGTAGCCGATGACCTTGCGCCGCTCGCGCTGGCGGCCCGTGACCGAGCTAATCAGCTCCGGTTCGAGCCACGCGCTCTGCAACTTCGCGCCCTTGCTGTCGAGGTCGTTGATCGAGGCGATAGACTTTCCGCCGCGCGCGAACTGGACGCGGATGTGCGGAAACTGCCGCGCGCCGTCCACGGTCGAGTCGCGGCTCGGCTCCACATCCACGTTCGCGCCGCTCGACGTGTAGCGCCCGCGCGAGGTATCGGCCTGCTGCGCCTTCTCGACGTAGCCCGCGCGCTTCAGACGCGCGATCAAGTCTTCCGCCGAGACGTTCTCGCCCGTGCGCAACTGCTTCGGCGCGGCGTAGAGCCCGGCGCTGCGCGTGAAGACCTCGCCGCGCAAGAGGCGGTCAATGCGCGCGGAGAAGACGTAGTAGTAATAGCCGAGAAGGCCGATGACGACCGCCGTCATGAAGACCACGGGGATGACGACCGCCGGGCGAGTCAGACGACGACGCCAGCGCCGCCGGAAGCCTTCCGGCGGCTGCTCGTACTTGACGACGCGCGCCCCGCGACGCTTCTTCGTCGCGGGCGGCACGTAACCTTCTGGCGGATGACGGAGGGCCATCGGTAAAGATAGTAAATGGTAAATGGTGAATGGTAAATGGTAAATAGTGCCTGCCGCGCCCTCACTTGAGGGCATGCGGGAAGTCGCGTGCCGGTCAACCAACATTTACCATTAACTATTTACCATTCATCAGTTTGACACTTCCCGCACCTTTTCGCTAACGTGACGCTTTCTGTCCGACGCCGCTTTGATGCCGCCACAGAGACGCACGGTTCGACGGAGGCGTAAAAGTTCAAGTTCAAAGTTCAAGGTTCAAAGTTCGAGACGCGTTCTTAACTTTGAACCTTGAACTTTGAACT
>DASTQX010000355.1:0-3169 GCA_035761505.1 Pyrinomonadaceae bacterium | reverse complement strand
AGTCGAAGGCGCGCACCGTGATGCGCGGGTTGTGCTTGGCCAAAACCTTCGTGATGGCCGCCGTGAGAGTGGTCTTCCCGTGATCGACGTGCCCGATGGTCCCGATGTTGACGTGCGGCTTCGACCGGTCAAATTTTTCTTTCGACATCCTGAGATAGCCTCTTCTAAGGAAATGTTCGAGATTAAAACCTCGGTTGAATGGAGCCCGCGATGAGATTTGAACTCATGACCTCCTCCTTACCAAGGAGGCGCTCTACCCCTGAGCTACGCGGGCGCACAAGCTGCCGGGCGTCTCTCAGCCGACCCGGCCTGAAATCTGGAGCGGGAGACGAGGCTCGAACTCGCGACCCTCAGCTTGGAAGGCTGATGCTCTACCAACTGAGCTACTCCCGCCGACGAAAACGATGAACGCGGAATGATGCACGATGAACTGACTTAATCTTTCAGTTCATCGTCCCGCGCTCATCATTCATCACTTCTGGTGCAGGGGGTAGGATTCGAACCTACGTAGGGTGTGAACCCGCCGGGTTTACAGCCCGGTGCCATTAACCACTCGACCACCCCTGCGGAAACTTTTCAAAGCGGTAATGGAGCCGGCGAAGGGACTCGAACCCCCGACCCTCTGATTACAAATCAGATGCTCTACCAACTGAGCTACGCCGGCGCGCTACGGATGACTCCAAGCGTATTCCGACAAAACGCGAATACTAGCAACACTTTCGCCAAAAGGCAAGCGGCGGGGCGGCACGCCTCCGGGGCGCACGGGTTCGCGCGCGGGCGAATAAATTTATTGACGCTGAGAGTCGCCGGAAGTTAGGATGAAAGTGCCCGCAAGTGGCGGCGCAACGTCATTCGCGCCGCCCCCGCGCCCCGAATCTCGACCCGCACGCCGCCCCGAACCTCAAGACCTCTGAGAAACCGTTCCGCCTGACAAGAACTTTTAGATGCCTCGACCAAACAAGGAGATTCCCTGTGCCCAGCCGCAAGCTTCCCTCAATCCGTCAAGTGCTCTTCTCGGTACTCGTATTTTGCGCCTCCGGCTCGATTCCGGCAAGCGCGCAGACGGGGGCGAACCCCTCCGGGCGACAGACGCCGCCGCCACCGCAGCGCCCCACGATCAACGCGCCGCAGGAGCGCGTTCCCTTCCCCGCCGCGCGCGAGAGCGAGACGGCCTGCGCCGGGTTCATCGAGCAGACGCCGCCCCGCGACCGCTTCGAGATCGTCGGCGCGGAGGACGAGACCTTAAATAAGCTCTTCGCCGAGGGCGACTACGTCTTCGTCAACGCGGGGGCGCAGCAGGGCGCGCAGGTCGGGCAGGAGTTCTCGGTCGTGCGCCCGCGCGGCCAGTTCCGCTCGAAGTTTTCCGGCAAGCGCGGCTCGCTCGGCGTCTTCACGCAGGAGATCGGGCGGGTGCGCGTCGTCCGCGTCAGGGACAACGTTTCGGTGGCGCTCGTGGTTGCTTCGTGCGACAACCTCCTGCTGGGCGATTTGCTGCGCCGCGTCCCGCAGCGCACGACGCCCGTGGGCCGCGCCGAGGCCGACCTCGACCGCTTCGCCCAGCCGACCGGCAAGCAGAGCGGGCGCATCGTGCTCGCGCGCGACAACCGCGAGTCAGTCTCCCGCGATCAGGTCGTCTTCATTGACCTCGGCGCGGAAGATAACGTCAAGCCCGGTGATTATCTGACCGTCTTCCGGCCCGTTGCGAAGGGCGTGATCGTCAAGGAGGGCGACGAGATTGCCGCCAACGCGCGGCGCGGCTTCGAGAGCGACCACAAGCGCGGCGGCGAGTTTTCAAATCAGGCGCAGCGCGTGGAGGACGTTGACGGCAGCAAGTACGGCCAGACGGTGAAGACTCCCAAAATCAGGAAGCGCCGCCCCGAAGTCCCGCGCCGCGTGCTCGGTGAACTCGTCGTCGTCCACGTCGAAGGGCGGACGGCCACGGCGGTCGTCACGCGCGTCGCGCAGGAGATTCACACCGGCGACCACGTCGAAGTGCAGTAAGCTCAAACCCCGCGCCCCGGCGCGACTTCTTTCGAGAGCGCGTGGCCGCACAAAAACCTGACCGGCGGCCACGCGCTTCCCGCCAAACTCTTCACGCCCCTCTGGGAAAGACTATGAAAAGCATTACGTGTACGCAGTGCGGGTTCGTCAGTTGGGCCGCCGCCGGAGGCCGCTGCAAAAGCTGCGGCCAACCTCTGCCCGTGACCGAGCCCGCGTACCAGCCCGCGCAGAGTTCATGGAAGCCGCAAGGCTCACAAGGCTCCTGGGAGCAGCAACCGCAGGCCGCTCAAGGCTCTTGGGAGCAACAAGGCGCGCAGGATTCGTGGGAGCAGCAGCACGACCCGCAAGGCGAATGGGAGCCGCAAGGCCAGTGGGACGCTCAAGGCCAGCAGGGGCAGTGGGAGCAACAGGAGGCGCCTTACTATTCTTACGGCGCACAGGCGAAGAAGAGTCAGGGGATGGCGACCGCCTCGCTCGTGCTCGGCGTCGTCGGCATCTTCACTTTCGGCCTGCTCGTGGTCGGCGCAATCGTCGGCTTGATTCTCGGCATAGTGGCGCTCAGGAGGACGAGCCGCGAGCCTTCCGCCTACGGCGGCAGAGGCATCGCCATCGGCGGCATCGTGACGAACGCGATGGGCGCGCTGACGATCTTCCCGCTCGCCATCGTCCTCGCCATCGCGATTCCGAACCTGCTCGCCGCGCGCCGCGCCGCCAACGAGGCTTCGGCCATCAGCGGCCTGCGCGAGATCGTCTCGGCGCAAAGCACTTACGCATCTACGGTCGGCGCGGGCAGCTTCGGCACGCTCGCCGAACTCGGCCAGAACAACCTTCTGGAGAAGAATCTCGCGGGCGGTTTCCGCAACGGTTACCGCTTCAAGGTCGTCGCGTTCGAGGGTGGCTGCGAGGCGCGGGCCATGCCGATGACCTACGGGCAGAGCGGCGTGCGGTCTTTCTACGCCTCGTGCGACGGGGGCGAGGTACACGGCGCGGACAAGCACGGCGGCCCCGCCGACGACACAGACCCGACTCTTGGCCCGCCCGCTTTCGGGATGCCGGAGGACGCATTTGATCCGCGCCAACGCGGCATCCCTCAAGACCCGCTCCTGATTCCGGCGCAGTAAAACTCCCGGACTCTTCTCATCAAATAATTTAAGACCGGCGCGCTCGT
>DASTQX010000354.1:0-5000 GCA_035761505.1 Pyrinomonadaceae bacterium | reverse complement strand
GACATCCGGCATCGCTACGACCACGTACAGATAGTAGATGGGCTTCGTCCCCGTGTTCTTAACCTCGATCTCCAACTCGCGCGCCCACTTCTTGTTCTTCAGGTTCTTGAATGACTGCTCGTTCTTGACCTTCACCTTGATGGGGACGTGCGCGCGGACGGTGTTCTTGAACTCTCTCTCCTCCGAGGCCGACGACTCAGCACCGTCCTGAGAGGACTGGGCCGCGCCTGATGACAACCCGAAGGCGACGACCAACAAGGCGAAGAGGACGAGTAAGAGCGAGGTGAGGTGGCGGGGCTGAATTAACCGGCTGAGCTTTCGTGCGTTCATCATTCCCTCCCGTGAGTGGTGAGGTTGACGGAACCGGCGGAAGTCCCCTTCAGTGTTGGCGAGGTGCGGTGGTAACGGGCGGAGGGTAAACCCGCTGGCGCGCGGTGTCAACGCCCGCTTCCGAGGGGGCAAGGGGCGGCGTCACTTGTTGCGCCATTCGGGCTTGCGCTTCTCCATGAAGGCGCGGACGCCCTCCTGCGCGTCCTCGGTCTTCATGAGGTCGTTGAGGTAGAGGTCTTCGACCCGTTCGAGGGCTTCGAGGAAGGGGCGACCGCGCGCCGCGTCCAGCGCGCGGCGCGTCGCTTCGAGGGCGGGCGCGGACAGCTCGCGCAGGCGCGCGAGAATCTCCTGAAGCTTCGCTTCGAGTTGCGCCGACTCGACGACGTAGCTGACGAGCCCCATGCGTAGCGCCTCGTGCGCGTCGAACAGCTCGCCCGTGAGGACGAGTTCTCGCGCGCGCCGCTCGCCGATGATGCGCGGCAGCAGCACCGCCGCCACGGGCGGGAAGACGCCGAGCTTAATCTCCGGCTGGCCGTACTTGGCGCGCGGGCTGGAGATTACGATGTCGCAGCCCGCGACCAGCTCGCACCCGCCGCCCAGAGCCGCGCCGTCCACGACCGCCACGGTCGGCTTCGAGAGAAGCTCAAGCGTGCGGAAGACGGCGTGGAAACTTTCGAGCATCTGGTAGATGGTTTCGGGCTGGTGCTCCTCGATGGAGACGCCCGCGCTGAAGGCGCGCGAGCCCTCGACCGCCTCGAAGACGACGGCCACCATGTCGTGCCGCTCAAGGCAGCCCGTCAGCGCGCGATCCACCTCACGCATCAACGCGATGTCGAAGATGTTTAGCGGCGGGCGCGCGAACGTGATGCGCCCCACGCGCTCTTCGACGCGGAAACGGATGTGCTTGTATCTCTCTTCCATAAGCTTATTCCGAAGAGTTGTTGAATGATGAGTGATAAGTGATAAGAGAAAGCGGCTCTCTCTTTCTCATCACTCATCACTTATCACTCATCACCTGTCATGAACCGCGCGAGGAGGCCGTGGAAGTGGTGGACGCCGTTCTCGCGGCGGACGGAGTAGCGCCCGCGCTCGTAGGTGCGCGAGCGCAGGCCGCGCTGCACGGCCTCGCAGACGCGGATGTCTTCGACCTGTATCTCGTCGCTGAACTCGACGGTCTCGGCGAGCTTCGCGCGCGCCGCGACGGTTTCGGGGTCGAGGAAGTACCACTCGAAGACGGTCAGCGTGCGTTCGGGGCCAAGCGGCACGATGAGGTTGGTCGAGTAGTTGTCGGCATAGACGTTGAGCATCAGGTTCGGGAAGAGCCAGTAGAACTGCGCGCCGTCGTCTTCGGGGCGCGCGGGCCGCCGGAGGCGCGAAGCCGCCCGCCGTAGCGGCGCGTGCTGGATGGAGTAGAACCCGTTCGTCTCCGTGCGGTAGCGCGCGTAGTCCAACTCCTTGTGCAACGCGGGATGCACGACCGGGATGTGGTAGCCTTCGAGGTAGTTATCCACATAGACCTTCCAGTTACAGTCGAGCGTCCAGTCCTTGCGCGCGGCGTGGCGCATCGGGGCGAGGTCGCGGCCTTCCGCGACGAGCGAGGCGAGGTCGCCGAGCGTCCCGGCGAGCGGCGCGGCTTGCGGGTCGAGGTTGACGAAGAGGAGCGGCCCCCAAGTCTCCGCCTTGAATTCGGGGAGGCAGTTTTCGTCCTTGCTCCAACACTCGACGCCTTCAAATTCCGGCGTCCCCAGAAGCCGCCCGTCGAGCCCGTAAGTCCAGCCGTGATAGCCGCACTGAAAACTCTTCCGCCGCCCGCGCCCCTCGGCGACGGGCCCGGCGCGGTGGCGGCAGACGTTCGAGAAGGCGCGCAAAATCCCGTCAGCGCCCCGCGCGACGACGAGCGGCTCGCCGCCGACCTCGCAGGTAAAATACTGCCCCGGCTCTTCGACCTGCTCCGCGCGCCCCGCCAGTTGCCACGTCCGCCCGAAGACTTTCAACTGCTCTGCGGCAAGAACGCGCGCGTCCGTGTACCAACTCGCGGGCGGCGTCGCGGCGCGCTCCAGCCGCTCTTCAAATTCGTATCCGTCCATAGCTCAAACTCTACCGCGCGAACTTTTTAATCAGCAGATAGACCGGGTAGCTCGCCGCGAGCAGCACGAGCGCGAAGACGCTGTTGTCCGTGTCGTTCGCAACCACGCCCGCGAGGAAGGCGACCGAGCCCGCGAGCACAAGCCCCGTCGTCCACGGGTAGCCCCACGCGCGGTAGGGCCGGGGCGTTTCGGGCTCGCGGCGGCGCAAGACGAAGACCGAGATAAAGGTCAAGGTGTAGTTGGTGACGAAGAAGAAGGAGAGCGCCGCCACGATCTCCTGCAAGGTTCCGCTGAAGACGATCATCATGACGGCCATCAAGGTGCTCAAGAGCAGCGCGACGGTCGGCGTGCCGCCCCGGTTCACGTCCGACGCGCGCTGCCAGAACAGCCGGTCGCGGCTCAATGCGTAGAGCACGCGCGGCGCGGACAAGGTGTTGCCGTTGACGGCGGCGAGCATCGAGACGGTGGCAAGCGCGCTCACGACGAGCCCGCCGCGCGCGCCGAAAATCTCCGCCGCCGCGCCGCCGATGGCGAGCCGGTCGCCCGCCAGCCGCGAGAGCGGCAAAACGTAAAGCAGCGCCACGTTGAGCAGCACATAAACGCCCGTCACGAGCAGCACGCTCCAGATCATCGAGCGCGGCACGCACCGACCGGGGTCGCGCACCTCCTCGCCGAAATAGACCGCGCTGTACCAGCCGTCGTAAGTGTAGATGACGCTCTGCAACGCGAGCACCAGCGCAGTCCAGAACGCGAGCCCCACGGGGACGACGCCCGCCGGAGGCGAATCACCCGCGCCGCCCCACTCGCCGCGCCCGCCGAAGGCGAAGAAGGCCGCGATGAGCGCGACGAAGGCCAGCGTCTTGATGAGGCTCGTCAAGGTCTGCGCCCGGCTCCCCCAGCGCACGCCCGCCCAGTGCAGGAGCGCGAAGGCGACCACCAGCGCCAGCGCCACCCGCGCGTCCGACCCCGCGAGCGCCGGGACGAGCACGCCCGCGTACTCGCCGACGACGACCGAGACGGCGGCAATCGTCCCGCACGTCGAGAGCCAGTCGCTCCAACCGACGACGAACCCCGGATACTCCCCCAGCGCCCGCCGCGCGAAGACGTAGAACCCGCCCGAACGCGGAATCATCGTCCCCAACTCCGCCACCGACACCGCGCCCAACAGCGCGTAGAGCCCGCCCAGCACCCACACCCCGACGAAGAGCCTCGCCTCCGGCAGGTGCGCCGCCACCTCCCCCGGCGTCCGCAGGATGCCCATCCCGACGGTGATTCCCACCGTCACCGCCATCCCGAACACCACCCCCAACACGCGCAACAGCCGCGACCGCCGCCCCGCGCCGCCGCCGCCCTCCTCCAACCCCTGCGCTTCGCCCTCCTCAACCCGCAAGCCGCTCGCACCTCGGAGATGGTTGTTCCTCATAACTGCGCGGGGATTTCTCGCTCACCGCACCCGCGCTTTTACTTCCTGACCCAATCAAGGTCAACGCCGATCAGCAGCTCCGTCATTCTCGCGTGATGCGTGTTTTTCATGGCGACGAGTTCCGTGTCGAACCCGTGCTTCTCCGCCAGCTTACGAACACCGTCGGCATCATCGTAGGTCATCAGGAAGTCACCCGTCTGTCCTATTTTATGCTGCTTGAATATTCTCTTCTAAATTCGTCGTGGACGATTCTCAACACTTTCTCCCTGTCTTCCATGTCTTCAAACTGGCTCGCCAGTTTCAGTAAATCATCTTTGCTGATGGTCTGCACCTTCATGTTTATGAGGTAATTCTTAACTTCCTTGGAGATGTCATCAATCACCAAAATTACGTTGCCATCCTGCAAACGCTCGCTGTCAAAGTTAACTTTCAGTTCGGCATAAATGTTCTTGGCAGCAGCTTGGTTGTATATTTTGAGTTTCTTTATCTGATAAACGACGCCGAAGTTCGTCGAAAGGTCAACGCCCCTGTCGTGCGCTGATGTGCGTGTATCTCGGTAAATTTTACAAGCGAACTTCTCTAAATGAACTTTGATTACGGCGAAGCTGAAGATTTCAAAATTAATTGGATTCTTAATGATGTGTTGACTAACTACTTGTAGGAACTGGTCTCGGTCGGCGGATAATTTCGCTCTAAATTTATGATCAGCGAGACGCGGGATGACGCCTAAGCGTTCAACGATGTGCTGCTTAACCCTGCCGGGAATCCATTCACAAAGCAAGGCGGCGACTTGGGTATACGGTGAGAGAAGCTCATACTGCGACTTGCCGATGCTCCTCAAAACCCCGTAGCGCGGCAAGTTGCGTGAAGGGTATGCATCATAATATTTTCCCCCGATATGCATATCATGTCCGAAGTATTCCCCGATATTTTTGACCGTCTTCTCATACAATTTTCTTATCTCGCTGTCAGAAAAGATTGTCTTACCGCTGTTAGAGTATTCTCGTAATAAGGCTAAAGTGAGGATGGGGAAAATGACTTTGGTTTGCGAGTTTTTGAGCATTCTATCTACTTCGGCACGGCAACGTTCTTCGTCACTCATAGCGATAACCCGTATCCTTAACACGAACACACGACAACGCTACGCATTTCTTCTTCTA
>DASTQX010000353.1:0-1724 GCA_035761505.1 Pyrinomonadaceae bacterium | reverse complement strand
CGTTGAGCCGTCAAGACACTCGCGTGTGCTGACGGCTCAACGCTTTCTGCTTACTGCTTTCTTTTCTACGCCGCAGCCTGTTCCGTCTCGATGCCGAAACAGACGCGAATCTCTTCGGCGTCGAGGGTGTCGCGCTCCATGAGGCCACCGACGAGGAGGGCGATTTCGGAGCGGCGGGCGTCCACGACTTCGCAGGCGCGCTTCAGTTGCTCCGTGATGATGTCGTTGGTCGCCTGCTCGATGCGGTCGAGGAGCGTCTGGCTGTGCGGGTCTTCGGGCTTGCCGAGGTGGATGGGGCCCAAGGGGCTCATGCCGAACTCGGCGACCATCCGGCGGGCGATTTCGACGGCGCGCTCGATGTCGTTGGACGCGCCCGCCGTCATCGTCTCAAGCAGAAGCTGCTCGGCGGCGCGGCCTCCGAGGAGCATCGCAATCTGGTCTTCGAGGTACTCGCGCTTCTTCATGAAGCGGTCACGTTCGGGCAACGCCTGCGTCACGCCGAGCGCGCGCCCGCGCGGCAAGATAGAGACCTTGTGGATGGGGTCGCCGTTCTCGACGGCGAGGCCGACGGCGACGTGGCCCGCCTCGTGGACGGCGGTCGCGTAGCGCTCGTCTTCGTCCATCAGGAAGCCCTGCCGCTCGACGCCCATCAGGATTTTGTCGCGCGCGTACTCGACGTGCGGGCGACCGATGGCCGTCGAGTCGTCGCGCGTCGCGGCGATGGCGGCCTCGTTCAAGAGGTTGGCGAGGTCTGCGCCGGAGAAGCCGGGCGTGCCGCGCGCGATCCACGTCAGGTCGAGCCCGTCTTCAAGCTTCAGGCCGCGCGCGTGGACGCGCAGTATCTGCTCGCGCCCGCGCATGTCGGCGAGGTTGACCGTGATCTCTCGGTCGAAGCGGCCGGGCCGCGTCAGAGCGGAGTCGAGGATGTCGGGGCGGTTGGTCGAGGCGATGACGACGACGCCGCTCAACTTCTCGAAGCCGTCCATCTCGATGAGGAGTTGGTTGAGCGTCTGATCCTGATCGGCGGAGGCCGAGTCGCTGCCGCGACCTCGGCGACGACCGAGCGCGTCTATCTCGTCAATGAAGATGACGCAGGGCGCGAGCTTGCGCGCCTGTTTGAAGAGGCGTCGGACGCGCGCCGCGCCGAGCCCGGCAAACTTCTCCTGAAAGCTCGAACCAGAGACGGAGAGGAAAGGCACCATCGCCTCGTTGGCGGCGGCGCGCGCGAGCAGGGTCTTACCCGTTCCCGGCGGGCCGGAGAGCAGGATGCCGCGCGGCGGTCTGCCGCCGAGGCGACCGAAGCGCGAAGGGTCGCGGAGGAAGTCTATCGTCTCGGACAACTCGGCGCGGGCCTCGTCCACGCCCGCCACGTCCTTGAAGGTCGCGCCGTCGTTGGGGTTCGCCTCGGCCTGCTGAAAATCTCCGTGGCCGCCGCCCATGCTCGCGTAGAGACGCCAGCCGATGAAGGCCAGCACCAGCACGGAGGCGATGGGCAAGAGCCAGTTGAGCGCGGTCGAGAGCGGGCCGGGCCGGAGCGAGCGGTATTCAATCTGCGCGTTGTGGCGAGCGAAGGCGGCGGCGATCTCCTGCTGCGCGGCCTCGTTCGTCACGACGGCGCGCGCGAGTTGCCCGTCCTGAGCCTTCACGGTCACTGTCTCGCCCTCAATCTCGACCGAGAGCGCGCCCGCCGTCTCGGACAGCTGGCGCAACTGCGTGTAGTTGAT
>DASTQX010000352.1:0-12821 GCA_035761505.1 Pyrinomonadaceae bacterium | reverse complement strand
TGACGTGCGAGCAGCAGAACGTCTCGCTCATCTCGGTCGTCCGCGCGCGCCGCACCGGCGACGATGGCATCGGTCGCCTCCACCTCGAATTCGTGGACGGCCAGTGGCCCATCGGCGCGAACGGTTGAGGCGTCAAAAATTCTTCGGAGAGAAAAAAACCGTAGGCACCGGGCTCGCCCCCGCGCCTACGGTTTTGAGTTTGAGATTTGAGTCCGGCGGGCGGAGCGCCTGCGCCGGATGAGCCAGAGGACGAGCGCGGCGGCGGCGACGAGGAGGAGGCCGACGACGTAAGGCCGGTACCGAAAAATCCCGAAGGCCAAGAGGAAGAGGAAGATTAAAGTGCCCGGCGGCGCGAAGGCGAAGAAGCCCGCGAGCAGCACGAGCAGCGCTTTCTTGATTCGTTTCATAGTGCGGGCCGCATTATTTGAGTGTAGAATCCTCCGGCGTTTGACCAACCCGAAACTTTGCGCCGGACGGCGCGGATTGACTTCCCGACGAACTTGCCACGTCGCTTTAAAATATCACGGGCGCTTTTTTTCTGCGCGACCGCGCTGCCGCCCTGCCTCATCGCCGCGCTCATTCTGAAGTACGGCGTGGACTTCCCCTTCGAGGATCAGTGGTCGCTCGCGCACCTCTTCGTGCGGTTCAAGGAAGGCACGCTCACGCTCGACAAGCTGTTCGGGCTGCAAAACGAGTACCGGCAGTTCTTCCCCAACCTCATCATCATCGGCCTCGGCTGGCTGACGCGCTGGGACGTGCGCTTCGAGATGTTCTTCAGCTTCCTGCTGGCGGCGCTCATCTCCTTTAACGTCCACCGCCTCGGCAAGCAGACCTTCGGCGCGGGCGACTCGGAGCGGCGGCGGATAGCGTTCCTGCTCTCGAACCTGCTCATCTTCTCGCCCGTGCAATATCTCAACTGGCTGATGGGCGAGCAGCTCGTCTATTTTTTCCCCGCCGCCTGCGTGACGACGTGTCTCGTCATCGCCTGTTCCGGCATGGGGCCGTGGAAGAGGTTCGCGCTCTGCGCGTGCCTTTCGACGGTGAGCACTTTCTCGGCGGCCAACGGTATCTTCTGCTGGGTGGTCGTCTTCCCCGCGCTCGCGCGGGGCGGCGCGCGCGGCGTCTCAAAGGGGACGCGGTTGCGGCTCGGATTGGCCTGCGCGTCGGGGTTCGCCCTGTGCGCGGCGGGCTACTTTTATAATTATCAGAGCCCGGCGCATCACCCTTCGCCGCTCGCGGCCCTCGGCCATCCCTTGCGCGCGGCGGCGCACTTCCTCTCCCTGCTCGGCTCGACGCTCGCGGGCGAGAGCGCCTACGTGCTCCCGGTCGCCGTGGCCGCCGGGGCCGTCCTCTTCTCGCTCTACGTCGCGCACGCCGTCGTCGTCCGGCGCGCGGGAACAGAGCACGAACTGACGCGCCGGAGCGTCGGCTGGCTCATGCTCGGCGCGTACTCGCTCCTGACCGCCGCGACCGTGACTGCGGGCCGGTCGGCAATAGGCGTCGCGCAATCTTCGGCCTCGCGCTACACGACGTTTACGCTCTATCTCATCGTCGCGCTCATTCATCTCGTCGCGCTCTCGCGCGGCGCGGAGGCGGGCAAAGTCCGCGCGCGGAATCTCTTGCCCGCGCGGCTCATCCCGGCTGTGCTGGTCTTGATGCTCGGCCTGCACGCTCTGGCCTGCGTCATCGCGCTTCAGCAGATGGGCTTGCTTCGGACGCGCCTGCTGCAAGCGAAGGCTTGCCACATGTTCGTCAACGTCGTCCCCGACACGGCCTGCCTCGCGCGGCACGTGCTGCCGGAACTCGAAGACCTGCGCGGTTGGACGAACGCGCTCGACGAGTTGGGCTTCTGGCGTCCGGGGCTCGTCAAGAGCAACCGCGTCGAGGAGTTCGCCGACGCGACTCCGGCTTCCGGTGATTACGGCTCATTCGACGTTTTAAGCAAAGAGGGCGACACTTACCTCGCCTCCGGTCGCGCGATGTTGCCGCACCGTGGCGAGCCCGCCGACGCGGTTCTCCTCGCCTACGAGACGACGGAAGGCGCGCACGTCGCCTTCGCGCAGGCCGAGCTGAAGAACCGAGGCTACGTCTTCATCCGCTTCTGGCAAAACGGCGCGCGGCAAGACCCCGGCTGGCGGAAATCCTTCCGCGCGAGCGAACTCCCACACGGCGCGACGAGGCTGACCGCTTGGGCCTTCGACGCGCAGACCGGCAAGGCTTTCAAACTCGAAGGCACGCACGAACTCAAGGCGGCGCAGTGAGCCCGCCGACCAAGACGACTCGACAGCCGATGGCGACCACTAACCGACAAGAGACGCGCGCGACGCGGAAACCGGATTCGGCGGCGGAAGGGATCAGCGTTTTTTTCCCTGCCTATAACGACGCCGGAACCATCCCCTCTCTCGTCGAGGCCGCGCTCGAAGTGCTCCCGACGCTCACGGAGGACTACGAAGTCATCGTCGTCAACGACGGGAGCGCGGACGAAACCGCCGCCGTCATTGACGAACTGGCACAACGTCACCCGCTTCACGTCCGCGCCGTCCACCACGCGCGGAACCGGGGCTACGGCGGCGCTCTGCGCACGGGCTTCGAGAGCGCGTCGAAGGATTTGGTCTTCTACACCGACGGCGACGGGCAGTACGACGTGCGTGAGCTGGCGCTGCTCCGCCCGCTTCTGGTCGAGGGGGTTGACATCGTTAACGGGTATAAGATAAAACGCGCTGATACAAAGCATCGGCAGGTGATCGGGGCGATCTACAATCAGGTCGCTCGTCTTCTTTTCCGACTTCCCGTCCGCGACGTTGACTGTGACTTCCGGCTCATGCGGCGGCGTGCCGTCCGCCGGGTCGAACTCGTCTCTTCGAGCGGCGTCATCTGCGTCGAGCTGGTGCGGAAGCTCCACGCCGCCGGGTGCGTGTTCGCCGAAGCGCCCGTCCATCATTACCCGCGCCTGCACGGTCGCTCGCAGTTCTTCACGCTCGCGCGCGTGGCGCGCACGGGCTTTGACTTCCTCGCCCTGTGGCTCAAGCTGTTCGTCCTGCGCGCGCCCGCGCAAGGGCGGCGTGTACTTAAATAACCGCGCCTCACCCGCCTGACCCGGAGACTTCACGGACGAGGTTTTCGGACGACGGTATCCGTTAATGAACACCGACAAACAGTTCGGCGAGTACAAGGGCCGCTCCGTGCTCATCACGGGGGGCTTGGGCTTCATCGGCAGCAACCTCGCGCGCAAGCTCGTCGAGGTCGGCGATGTCGAAGTCACCATCCTCGACGCGCTCCTGCCCGATCAGGGCGGCAACGTCTATAACGTCCGCGACATCCTCGACCGGGTCAAGCTCCATCAGGGCGACATGAGCGACGACTGGGTCATCAACCACCTCGTCGGCGGCGTGGACTACATCTTCAACCTCGCGGGCAGCGTCAGCCACCTCGACTCGATGCTCCATCCGCACCGCGACCTCGACCTCAACTGCACGGCGCAGCTCACGCTCCTCGAAGCGTGCCGCAGCTTCAACCCGCACGTCAAAATCGTCTTCACCAGCACGCGGCAGGTCTATGGCAGGCCCGTCTATCTCCCGCTCGACGAGCAGCACCGCGTCGCCCCGCTCGACATCAACGGCATCAACAAGCTCGCCGCCGAGCACTATCACCTGCTCTACCACCGCGTTTACGGCACGCGCACGACCTGCCTGCGACTGACGAACACCTACGGCCCACGGCAACTGCTCCTGCACGCACGGCAGGGCTTCATCGCGTGGTTCATCCGGCAGGCGATGGACGGCGGCGAGATCGAGCTGTTCGGCGAGGGGCGGCAGCGCCGCGACCTCAACTACGTGGACGACGTGGTCGAAGCCTTGCTGCTGGCGGGCGCGAGCGAGGCCGCCGAGGGCGAAGTCTTCAACCTCGGCGGCGAAGAGCCGATCTCGCTCTCCGAGCTGGCGCACGAACTCATCTCGCTCACGGGGCTCGGCTCGGTGCGGCTCGTCCCCTTCCCGCCGGAGCGGCAGTTGATAGACATCGGCAACGCCCATTCGAGCTTCAAGAAGATCGAGTCCGTGCTCGGCTGGCGTCCCCGCACGCCGTGGCGCGAGGGGCTGGCCCGCACCATCGAGTTCTACAGCCGACACCGGCAACACTACTGGAGCCCGAATGCGAGTACCGTTTCTGGACCTCAGAAGGCAACTTGAAGAGGTCGGGGCCGAGACGCGCGCGGCGCTCGAAGGCGTGCTGGCGGGCGGCGCTTACATCCTCGGAAGCGAGGTCGAAAGCTTCGAGCGCGAGTGGGCCGACTTCTGCGGCGCGCGCGGCGCGGCGGGCGTGAACAGCGGCACGGACGCGCTCACGCTCGCGCTCCTCGCTTCCGGAGTTGTCCGACCGGGCCGTGGCGACGAAGTCATCACCACGCCGCTCACCGCCGGGTACACCGCGCTCGCCATCCTCAACGCCGGGGCCGTGCCCGTCTTCGCCGACATCAACCCGCACACCTGCACGCTCGACCCCGAAGCCTTCACGAAAGCCGTCACGCCGCGCACGCGCGCCGTCGTGCCCGTCCATCTCTACGGGCGGATGGCCGACATCGGCGCGCTCTGCGAAGCGGCGGCACGGCTCGGCCTCGTCGTCGTCGAAGACGCCGCGCAGGCCCACGGCGCGAGCGCGGCGGGCGGCAGGCGCGCGGGTACGCACGGTCAAGCCGCCGCCTTCAGCTTCTACCCGACAAAGAACCTCGGCGCATACGGCGACGGCGGGGCGGTCACTTCAAACGACCTGAGCTTCGTCGAGCGCGTCAAAGAGTTGCGGCAGGGAGGGCACGAAGCGGCCTTGCGTTCCGGCTCGACGGCTGGCCTCAACTCGCGCCTCGACGAGATGCAGGCGGCGCTCTTGCGCGTCAAGCTCCGCCGTCTCGAAGCGTGGAACGCGCGCCGCCGACAACTCGCGGACGAGTACCGGCGCGAACTCTCTCGATGCCAACAGCTCTCGCTCCCGCCCGCGCATGAAGACGGCGCGCACGTCTATCATCTCTTCGTCGTGCAGCACCCGGAACGCGAGCGCCTCCGCGAACATCTCTCGGCGCGCGGCGTCGAAACGCTCGTCCACTATCCTTACCTGCTTCACCAGCAACCACTCTTCCGCCGCGACGCACAAGGCCCGCTCCCCTTCGCCGAAAGCGTCGCGGGCAGGATTCTCTCGCTCCCGCTCTACCCGCAACTCAGGGATGAAGAACTCCGCGCGGTCGTCAGCGCGATACTCGAATTTGAAGATTGAAGTTCGGGCCGGAAGCTTCGCCGCCTTTAACGTCGAGCGGCCTTCGTCGCTTTAACGTCGGCGCGCGGTTTTTCGGCGACGCAGATGGTCGAGAGCCCGGCGGGCAGTTTCGACTTCGGGTTTTTGAGGAGATGCGCTTCCAACTTGAGGGCTGAGGTCAGCGCGCTGTTGAGCCATTGGAGACTCGGCGGGAGAGCTTTAACGTCCGAGCCGCTGTCGGCGAGCCCGATGCGTTTGAGCACGAGGCGACGGAGCGCCGCCACGGGCAGCAGAAACGAGTTGGCGTAGGTCGCGCGCGTGACGCGGAAGCCCGCGCGCTCCAACCGCTCTTTCAGGACGTTGAGGCTGTAACGCCGTTGCGTGCTCAGAGCCTCGTCGTGGCCGCTGCGCATCCACTCGTAGGCGGCGGCGCGCACGAAGGCGACGCCGCCCGGTCGCAAGACGCGGTACATCTCGCGGATGGCACGCTCGTCCTCTCCCTCGCCCGGCACTTGGACGAGCACGTCGAAGCTGGTCACGAGGTCGAAGGTCGAGTCGGCGAAGGGCAAGTCCGTCACCGACGCCTGCGCGAGATACTTGTGCCGCCGCTCGCGGCAAAAGTCGAGCGCCGTGGGCGAGAGGTCAACGCCCGCGAGGCGGCCACCGTCGCTGTAGCGCTCAAGCCAAGTGAGCATCCCGCCCGTCCCGCAACCCGCGTCGAGGATGTCGCGCCTCCGGGCGGGCAGGCAGACCGGGTCGAGCAGCGCGGCGGTGATTGCGCGCATCCCCTCGAACCACCAGAAATCCTCTTCCAGCGCGTACAGGTGCGCGTAGTCTTCCGAACGCATCTCGTCCTTCGTCCCTCTGCAAGTATCTTAGCTCGGCGTGCCCGTGCAGCTTATCCCGCCGCTCCGAAGGCCCGCAACCGCCGACGCCGGATGTCCACGAAGGAGGCAGAGATAAGAGAGCCGGGGGCAAATGCTCAGCACTTGCCCCGGCTCTGAGTTCCGTCCCCTTCGGGCGCGGGCAACGTCTTCAGCCCGTGAACTTGTAGCCGACGCGATGGACGGTGATGATGTGGCGCGGGTCGCCGGGCGTGTCCTCGATCTTCTGGCGGAGTTTGGCGATGTGCATATCCACGGTGCGCGTCAAGGGGAGCCCGTCGTAGCCCCAGACGGAGTCGAGCAGTTGGTCGCGGGTGACGACCTCGCCGCGATGCTCGGCGAAGTATTTCATCATCTTGAACTCGCGCGGGCTGAGTTCGAGCGGGTGGCCCGCCTTCGTCGCCTCGAAGGTCTTGAAGTTGACCTCCACGTCGCCGAACTCGGCGCGCTCGATCTGCTCGGCGGGCTTGGCCGCGCGCCGCAGGACGGCCTCGACGCGCGCCATCAGCTCAAGGAAGCTGAAGGGCTTCGTGACGTAATCGTCCGCGCCCGTCTTGAGTCCGAGCACCTTGTCTATCTCCTGCCCGCGCGCCGTGAGCATGATGATCGGCGTGTTGTTGCCCGCGCCGCGCAACTGTCGGCACACGTCGAGGCCGCTCAGGCGCGGCAGCATCACGTCGAGGATAACGAGGTCTAAGCCCCGCTCCGTCGCCAGCCGCAGGCCCGCCGCGCCGTCGCGCGCCACCTGCACCGCGTAGCCCTCGTAGGTGAATCCGTCGCGCAGCGCCACCGCCATCGCCTGATCGTCCTCGACTATCAGAACTTTTCGCATAAGATTTAAGTGCCGTCGAAAGCCGTCAACCGTCAATCGTGAAAGGCAGTTCTCAACCACTCACGATTGACGATTGACGGTCTTTATTTTTTCTGCTCCGAGTAGAAAGTCTTGTTGATGATTTTCCACTCGCCGTCAATTTTGAGGAGCGACATGTAGTCGGTGAATTTCACTTCGGGGTAATCGAGGACGACTTTGGCAATCGCGGCGTTGCCCGAAACGTCAACGCTCTCGACCGAGCGCTTGCGCTGCGCCTCGTCGGCGGGAGCCTTCCCCGGCGCGCGGGCGATATACTGCTCGCTCGTGAGCTGCCAGAACTTCCCTTCGCGGACGGCGAAGAGTTTGGACTCCGGGTGAAAGACTTTGCGGAAGTGCTCGCCCTGCCCGGTCGCGTGCCCTCGGAAGTAGTGTTCGATGGCCTGCCGCACCGCCGTCTCTTCGGCGCTCTCGGCCCTCGCGGGCAGCCACAGAGCGGCGGCACAGGCGAGCGCGAGGAGCGGCAACAGCATCAACTTTTTCATCGGCTTCGACCTCCGTGATGAAGACTCGTCTGGTTTGAATGTCACGAACGCGCTTTCAGTGCTTGAACGCCAGATCGGGCGGGGCGTCGCCGCCGAGCAGGGGCGTCGAGGGCTTCTGCGTCTCGGTGCGGTCGCCCAAGTGTTCGGCGGCGGGCAGAGAGATGGTGAAAGTGCTGCCGCGCCCCGGCTCGCTCTCGACCGAGACCGCACCGCGATGCGCCTCGACGATGTGCTTGACGAGCGCCAGCCCCAACCCGCTCCCTTTAACGTCGTGGACGAGGCCGGTGCTCACGCGGTAGAACTTCTCGAAAATCTTCTTCTGCTCTTCGCGCGGGATGCCGACGCCGTGGTCGGTGACGGAGATGAGGACGCGCCCTTCGCGCTGGCCGAGGCGGACGATGACCTCCTTGTTCTCGGCGTGCTCGGAATATTTGACGGCGTTGTCCAAGAGGTTCATCACGGCCTGCGCGACCGCCTCGCGGTCGAGGACGGCGGGCGAGAGCGGCTTCGACGGCCCCTCGAAGACGATACGGAAGTCGCTCTGCCTCAGACGCACCTCGCAGCACTTGAGCGTCTCGGCGACGACCTCTTCGACGCAGACGCGCTCGAAGTGATAGGTCTTGCGGCCCGACTCGATCTTCGAGAAGTCGAGGATGTTGTTGATGAGCTGCGTCAGCCGCCGGCTCTCGGTCTCGATGTGCTCGCCGTACTCGCTGATCTTTTCCGGCTCGCGGACGCGCCCCAGTTTCATGAACTCGCCGAAGACGCGGATGGAGGAGAGCGGCGTCCTGAGTTCGTGCGAGACGTTCGAGACGAAGTCCTGCTTCATCTGCGAGAGACGCATCTCGCGCGAGGCCGTGCGCAGCGCCAGGATGATGCCGCCGATGAGCACGCCCGTCATCAACAGAGAGAGCGTGAGGCTGTAGTTGAAGTTCCAGCGCGCCCACTGCTCCGGCGTCATGTGGCGGCTGCGGACGACGAGCGCGTAGTCGTAGAAATACGGCATGCTCATCGCCGTCTTGTCGTTCTGCCCCCTGGCCTCCTGCGACGTGAAGACGAGCTGCTCCTTGCTGTCGTAGAGCGAGGCGATGACGTTCTCGTCCTGCCCTCCGGGGAAGAACTTCGGCAGCGTCTCGCGCACGACGCGCGGCAAAAGCTGCTGCTTAAAATATTCCGTGTCGAGAATCATCCCCGTCGTCCCGACGACCTTCGACCACTCGTCCACGACGGGCTTGTAGATGACGCGGTTCTCCGGGTCTCGATCCTCGTAGTAGTGCATCGGCGTCTTGACGGTCGTGCCCTCCTGATTGAGGAGACGCATCAGTGCGACGGCGCGCTGCGCGGCGTGCGCTTCGCCTTCGGGGACGTTCGCCGCCTTCTTCATCCCGTTCGAGTCGAAGAAGAGCATCTGCGAGCCGCCGTCGGGGCCGAACGAGGCGATAAAGAGGCGCTTCGCCCCGTCAACCGAGCACTTCGAGAAGTGGTGCTTGACCTTGTGCAGGTTCTCGCCCTGAATCGAGTAGGCGGGGACGTTCAAGACCTGCTCGGCGCTCGTCTTGTAGAAGTTCTTGACCTCTTTGGAAACATCGCCGAGGTAGTTCTTCATCCCGACCGTCCCGGCGACGATTGAGGTCTGCTCCAACTTGAGCAGCGACCAGTATTGGAGGCCGAGGATGCTCAAAAGCGGGACGACGACCGCCGCGAGGCCGACCAGCAGCATGTGATTTTTCAGGAATGTGCGGAGCTTAGACATCTTGGTTCGCGTTCTACTGCGGAAGGAGGGCTCTCTCCCGGTGCATAACATACAACGAAACGGAGGCGCGCGTCTTTAGGCGTGAGGACGCTTTTTACGTCTTGTTGACAACTTTTACCACACTTTACCGCCGCGAGATTACATTTACACTCCGAGCGCGTAAAGTCCTCGGCGAGTCGCCACCTCGCACACGGTTTCGCTCGACGGAGGTCATGGAGATGAAGATGAGAAGACGGACATGGGGCAGACTCTTGTGCGCGGCCTGCCTCGCGTTGTGCGCGGCCTTCGCCTATCAAGCGCTCGCGGCGGCGCGACTCCCTCTGCGCGCGACCGAAGCTCAGAGCGTCGCGCGCCAAGCACCCGTGCTGCGCGGTACTGTGCTCCTCGCCTTCGGCGCTTACGAACTCAACGTCTCGTTCACGCCCGACGGCCAAATCCAACGCTTCCAACTCAACAGCGTGCCGCCGAAGCGGTGCGGCGGGAACGTCTGAACGGAGACGAAGACGACGACGCGGAAGGGGCCGCGCCTCAACGTTGAGGCGCGGCCCCTTCAGCGCGTGACGTTCAAGGCACGAGGACGATCTTGCCGTGCGCGCCGGGCTGCAAGACGGCCTCGTGGGCGCGGGCGGCGTCGGCAAGCGGCATCTCGCGCCCGACGAAGGGGCGGAGCGTCCCTTGCTCCAACCCGGCGACGATGGCCGAGTGGATGCCCGCGATCTCCTCCGCCGAGACGTTGAAGAGCGTCAGGCCGACGATGCTCGCGTCGCGCGTCATCAGGGCGCGCGGGTTAATCTCGACCGGCCCGCGCGAGCCGACGACGGCCACCCGCCCGCCCTTCGCCAAGACGTTCAGGTCTTGGCCGAGGTTGACGTTCGCGAGCATCTCCAAGATTACGTCCACGCCGCGCCCGCCCGTCAGCGCCAGAGCCTCTTCCAGATAATCCGCCGCGTGATGGTCGAGCACGTGATGCGCGCCCTGCTCTCGGACGAGCTTTCGCCCCTCGTCTGTCCCGCCCGTCCCGATGACGCGGAACCCGGCGGCGCGCGCCAACTGCACGGCGGCGATGCCGACCCCGCCGCTCGCGCCGTGTACCAACAGCCACTCGCCCGCCACGCCGCGCGCGCGTTGGAAGAGAGCGCGGTACGCGGTCACGTAAGGCGTGTTGACGCCCGCGCCCTGCGCGAACGAGACGCCTTCGGGCAGACGATGCACCTGCCGCTCTTCGCAGACGCACAACTCCGCGTAAGTCCCGCTCACGCTGCCCGCGACGTAAACCCTCTCGCCCACGCCGACGCTTCGGACGCCCTCGCCCACGGCCTCGATTGTGCCCGCCGCGTCCAGCCCCGGCGTGAAAGGCGTCTGCGGCTTGACGGCGTGCGCGCCCGAACGGATGTAAGTGTCCACGGGGTTCACGCCGACGGCGCGGACGCGCACCGACACTTGCCCCGCCAAAGGCTGCGGCTCCGCGACCTCTTCCAGCCGCAGCACTTCAGGCCCGCCGAACTCGTCAACCCGAATCGCTTTCATCGTTAATCTCCACTCCGATCCGCGCCCCGGAAGCGACGACGAAGGCCGGAGTTTTTAAGCTCGCTCAACTCGCTCGACGCGCTCCGCGTTCCGCGCCACGCGGGACATAGTAACAAGAGACGCCGCTCAACGTGAGGCCGCCAGCGGGCTTCCCGGCGGCGCGTCGAGACGGAAGACGCGCCTGACGATGGTCGTGTTGCTCGAACGCGCAGAGGGCGCGGGCATCATGTGCGGCGGTCGCGGCTGGAAGGTCTGGCCGGGCACTTCGGGCAGTTCGTAGGAGATGTCTTCCACGACGAGCCGCAGAGGCGTCGTGTCGCGAATCTCCAAAAGCAGCTCGAAGCCTTCGGCGCGCGGCGCGGCGTAGGAGAGCCGCAAGCCTTGCGGCGCGTCGCCGACACTTTCAATCAAGGGCTGGTCGTTGACGAAGGCGCGGCGGACTTCCGTCTCCGGCTCGGTGAAGACGAGCAGCGAAGGCGCGCGGCGCGCGGAAGTGATTCGCAGGCGCAGCGAGCGCACGCCCTCGCCCGCCGCGCGGTCTTCGAGGAGTTCGACGCCGGGCGCGGGGAGCGCGACCGGCGGCGCGTCCGCCTGCCAGCCGCGCGGCCTCACCCACGGGAAGACGTGCGCGACGCTCTCGCGGCTCGCGCCCTCTCGGATGAACTGCGAAGTCCATTCGTCCGTCCGCGCGTCCATGCTCAACCAGCGCGCTCGGCCCGCGTCCGCGTCGAGCAGGTAGAAGACGCTGTTGACCTTCTTCCTCCGCTCGTCGAAGCCCGAACCGGCGACTCCGACGAGGATGAAGCCGACGCCCGCGAGCGCGAGCGCCGCAGGCAGAAGCCAACGCCCTCGCGCCGTCAAAAGCGCAAGCAGTTGCGGGACGACGAGGCCGACCAGCAGCACCGCCAAGATCATGTAGAAGCCCGCCAGCTCCATCCCCAGCATCATGAAAAGCATGTAGATGAGCGGCGCGAACAGCAGCACCGCCGGGACGGCGCAGAGCGCGAGGACGAGTTGGCTCGAAGGCGAGGCGAAACGCCCTCCGTCTCTGAAAATCAGTAAGGCGAGGCCCGGCAGCGCGCCGAGCAACGGCCACGCGTACATGAAGCTGCCGAGCGGGAGCACCGCCGCCGTGAGGATTAAAAAGAGCAGCCACCACAGCAGCGCGCCCGCCAGAAGGTCTGCGGCCCGCGTGCGCCGGAACAGGAAAGCATAGACGAGCGCGGCCACGGCGAAGGCCAGCAGCACGAGGCCGATCTCATAAGGCGCGAGGTTGTAAGGCGTCCGCCACGGGTGCGATTCGTAACCACCGTCGAGAAGCTTCTGAGCCGCGCGCCAAGCACCCGTCGAGGCGGCCCACGCCAGCGCTGAGGCGACGAGCAAGGCGAGAAATCCGGCGGTCATCCCCTTGAAGGTCAGAGCCCTTCTTTTAAGTCCGAGGATTAAGAGGCACACGAAGAGCACGGCGGCGAGCGCCGCGAGCGGCAAGGCCCAGACTTCGGAGTAGTTGACGAAGAACGTGCCGAGGAGGTTGAAGTAAACGGCGTCACGCTCTCTGGTTTCGCGCAGGTCGAGGTGGCCGAAGCGGCGCGCGAGCGCGAGCGCGTAGGAGCCGTGATGTTGGAGGCTCCGCTCGTCCAACTCTTCGACGTTGTCGAGGTGCGTGTGGTAGTGCGTGATGCGGTCGGCGTAGGCGAAGTTCAGCCCCGCCGCGCCCGCGTCCTTAAAGACGGTCATGTCCGTGTCGTTCGGCAACCGTTTATAGACGGCGTACATGAGCGAGTTTGCCACCACGCTCGGCGCGCTCCGCGCCATCTCGCGCACGAGGAGGCCGTTGCCCTCGCTCGTCTCGAACATCATCGAAGGGCCGCCCGCGCCGCGCGCCTCGAAGCTGAGGACGAGCCCCACGTCGCGCATCCACGGGTGGCCGGCGGCGAACGCCTCCGCGCCGAGCAGGCCCAGCTCCTCGCCGTCCGTGAGCAGCACGATCAGGTCGTTCCGGAGGGGCGTGGCGCGAACCGCGCGCAGCGTCTCGAGGATCGCCGCGACGCCGGTCGCGTCGT
>DASTQX010000351.1:0-6625 GCA_035761505.1 Pyrinomonadaceae bacterium | reverse complement strand
CCCCGCGCGGCATCAAGGTTGTCGGCGGGCCGCGCCTCGACCGCGCGCGGATCGAGCGCGAGGCCGGATGCGCCGTCGAGACGTTGGAGCACGCGGAGTTGGTCAAGAGCGTTGACCTCCTCGTCGTCCTCGGCGGCGACGGGACGATGATTGCGACCGCGCGGATGGTCGGCGACCACGGCACTCCCGTCCTCGGCATCAACTACGGCACGCTCGGCTACCTCGCCGACTTCACGCACGAGGAGATGATTCCCGCGCTCGAATCCATCCTCGACGGGACATACACGCTCGACCGCCGCTTGATGCTCGCGGCTGAAGTCTATCGCGGCGGCGAGAAGCTGCTGCACGACCGCGTGCTCAACGACGTAGTGATTAGCAAGTCGGCGCTCGCGCGCATCATCGAAATCGAGACGGTGATTGACCGCAAGTTCGTCAACTGCTTCCGCGCCGACGGGCTCATTATCTCGACGCCCACGGGCTCGACGGCCTACAACCTCTCGGCGGGCGGCCCCGTCATCTATCCCTCGATGGGCGCAATCGTCATCACGCCCATCTGCCCGCACACGCTCTCGAACCGCCCGCTCGTCGTCCCCGACGACGTGGAGTTCGAGCTGACCTTAAAGACGCCGAAAGAAGAAGTCGGCCTCACGCTCGACGGGCAGGTCGGGATGCCGCTCGAATACGAAGACCGCATCGTCGTCCGCAAAAGCCGCATGGCCTTCAACCTCGTGCAGGCGCACACGCGCAACTACTTCGACGTTCTACGCAACAAGTTGAAATGGGGGAGGTAAGAAAACGATGAGCGCGGAACGCGGAGCGATGAACTGAAAGAAGAGTCTCTTCGGTTCATCGCTCCGCGTTCCGCGCTCATCGTTTCATTCTCATGGCCGACAAAAACGACAGAAGCGCGGAGGAGCGGCACGCTTACGAGCGGGAGTTGACGACCGACCTCAAGGACTCGACGCCGGACAAGCCGAAGGGGATGCCGCTGCACACGCGCATCCTGATCGGGCTCGCGCTGGGAATCGTGGCGGGCGTGGTGAGCTACGCCATGTTCAGCGTCCCCGACCCGAAGGGGACGGGTAGCTTTCTCCCGCACCCGCGAGTCGAGTGGTTCATCGGCAACGTCACCGAGCCGGTCGGGACGCTCTTCCTGCGGCTGCTGCTGATGATCGTCGTGCCGCTCATCTTCTCCTCGCTCGTCGTGGGCGTCGCCGGCATCGGCGACATCCGCAAGCTCGGGCGCGTCGGCCTGAAGTCCTTCGCCTACACGCTCGTCATCTCGGCCATCTCGGTCGTCATCGGGCTCACGCTGGCGAACACCATCCGACCGGGCGAGCGCATTGACGCGGCGACGGCGCAGGGGCTTGAGGCGCGCTACGGCTCGGACGCCACGAAGCGCGTCGCCGACGCGAAGAAGGCCGAGTCCACCGACTCGCCCTTCATGCAGGTGGTGAAGACCATCGTCCCGGCGAACCCGGTGGCGGCGGTGGCGAGCGAGACGCCCAACATGCTTCACCTGATGTTCTTCGCGCTCCTGCTCGGCGTGGCGGCGACGCTCGTCCCGACCGAAGTGACCGCGCCGCTCCTGCGCGGCCTGCAAGCGCTCTTTGAAATCTCGGCCAAGATCATTGACCTCATCATGAAGCTCGCGCCGTTTGCCGTCGCGTGCCTGCTCTTCAACAACACGGCGCGCTTCGGCCTCGACCTTCTGTCGGCGCTCGCGTGGTTCGTGGTGACGGTCATCGCCGGGCTCTCGCTCCACATGTTCGGCATCTACTCGCTCTCGGTCTATTTCCTCTCGCGCATCAGCCCCCTCGAATTCTTCCGCCGCATCAAGACCGTGATGCTGACGGCGTTCTCGACCTCCTCGTCGAACGCGACGCTCCCGACGGCGCTGCGCGTCTCGGAGGAGAACTTGGGCGTGCCGCGCGAGATCAACAGCTTCGTGCTGACGGTGGGCGCGACGGCGAACCAGAACGGGACGGCGCTTTATGAGGGCGTGACCGTCCTCTTTCTGGCGCAGCTCGCGGGAATCGAGCTGACGCTCTTTCAGCAGCTCGGCATCGCTTACTTCGCCATCCTCGGCGGCATCGGGACGGCGGGCGTGCCTTCGGGCTCGATCCCGTTCATCATCATCATGCTCGCCACCTACGGCATCAACCCGGCGCTCATCGCCATCATCCTCGGCGTGGACAGGATTCTCGACATGTGCCGCACGACCTTGAACGTCGCGGGCGACATCACGGCGGCGACTTACGTGGCGCGCTCCGAAGGATATGAACTTTTGAAGCCGCACGTGCCGGAACTCGAACGGCTCGGCGTCGTCGCGGGCGGGCCGTCGAGCCGCGACGTGATTAGCTAACGGTCGGAGCGTGATTTTAATAAGGAGCGTCTTGCGAGTCGCGGGCGGTTGCAACCCGCGCCCGCGAGGGATTAAGTTTCCACACTCCCGTAAAACTTCCGCCAGAAGACTGTCCGAAGCTCGCGGCGGCGATTGTTCGCGGGGCGAGAGGTAAAGGTTCGGCGCTTCGCCGCCGCAGCGTTGTAAGGAGAAGCGAGAGATGATTTTCCCCATCGGCGACGACAACTCCGACCGCGTGACCGCGCCCGTCGTGAACTACGTGCTGCTCGCGCTCAACATCCTCGTCTTCGTCTTCTTTCAAGGCTTCGGGCAGAACGACAATTTCACCTACGCCTACGCCACCGTGCCGCAGGAGATCGTGACGGGCGTGGACATCGCAAGGCCGGTCGTGGTCAACGACCCCATCAGCGGCGACCCCGTGGGGCGCATCCCTTTGCAGCCGACGCCGTTCTCGGTCTATCTCACGCTCCTGACTTCGATGTTCATGCACGGCGGTTTCGCGCACCTCTTCGGCAACATGCTCTACCTCTGGATTTTCGGCGACAACGTCGAGGACGACTTGGGGCACGTGCGTTACCTGCTCTTTTATCTGGCGTGCGGGGTGCTGGCCTCGCTCGCGCACGTCCTGACGAACACGGACTCTTTCATTCCGAGCCTCGGCGCGTCGGGCGCGATTTCGGGCGTGCTCGGCGGCTACATCCTGACTCATCCGCACCGGCGCGTGCGGGCGATTGTGTTGAGGGGCTTCGTGACGGAAATCCCGGCGTGGGCCGCCATCGGCCTGTGGTTCGTCTTCCAACTCATCAGCGGGCTCGGCATGCTCGGCGGCGGCTCGCAGGCGGGCGGCGTCGCCTACGCGGCGCACATCGGCGGCTTCGTCGCCGGGCTCGCACTCATCAAGGTCTTCGCCATCGGTCGCGGCAGACCCGCCGCGCAAGGGTGGCGTCGAGGGTAAAGAAGTCTTCAAGGGGTTGACCGAAAGGGACGCGCGGCGCTGCGACGTGTCGCGCTCCGTTTCAAGAACCGAAAGGGGAGGAGTACAGAAATGGCAAGCAACGAGGAAGTGATTTCGACGCTCAACAATCTCATCGAGACGTGTCGAGACGGGCAGAACGGATTCCAGACCGCCGCCGAGGGCGTCGAGGGGAGCGACTTGAAGATGCTCTTCCACAGCTACTCGCAGCAGCGCGCGCGCTTCGTCGGCGAGTTGCAGGACGAGGTGCGACGACTCGGCGGCGACCCTGAAAACACGGGCAGCGTCGCCGCCACGCTCCACCGCGGCTGGATTGACATCAAAGCCGCCGTCACGGGCCAAGACGACGGGGCCGTCCTGTCCGAGTGCGAGCGCGGCGAAGACTCGGCGGTCGCCAACTACCGCGCCGCGCTCGACACAGACCTGCCCGCCAACGTCCGCTCCCTCGTCGAGCGACAGTTCGGCGAGGTCAAGCAAGCCCACGACCGCATCCGCTCGCTGGAGAAGTCGAGCGGCGCGGGCGCGTAGTGAAGAGTGAGCAGTAAGCAGTAAGCAGTTAAGAGAGAGAAAGGCCGCCGGGTTGCGAGACCACCGGCGGCTCTCTCTTTTTACTGCTCACTGCTCACCGCTTACTGCTCACCGCTTACTGCTCACCGCTCACCTCTTACTGCTCACTGCTCACCGCTTACTGCTCACTGCTCACTGCTTACTTCTTGTCCACGATGTCGGCCTTCTGGGTGGTAACGAAGTCGAGGAGGTCTTTCTTCTCCCTGTCGGGGACTTTGAACTTGTCGAGCGAGGCGACGAGGTGTTTGGCGGCGGCGTCCCACTCGGCGTCGGTGATGCCGAGCCCTTCGTGCGAAGCCTTCATCGTGCGGCCCGTATAGATGCAGGGGCCGCCCGCCGCCGCGCAGAGCTGGTCGAGGATGTGCTGGCGGATGCGCTTCTTCGAGTCGGTGCTGTGGCCGACGAAGAAGCGCTCGAACTGCTTGTCGGTGACGAGCCGCCCGACGAAGTCGTCCACGACCGCCGCGATGGCGTCGTAGCCGCCGAGCCGCGCGTAGAGCGACTTCTGCGCCGCGGAGTCCTGCGCGCCGGGCGCTGCGCCCGCGCCCCACGCGACGGGGGCGAGGATGAGCGCGAGCAGTGTCAGCGCGAGGCGAAGGTTGGGGGCCGTGCGTGAAGTGTGCATCGTTTTTCCTCCTCCCGGTCGGGCCGAGGTCGCCGGGATGAACTTGGCTTCGTCCGCGCGAGGTGTCTTGCACGGATATACGCCGCGCGCGGCCAAGTCGGATTTTCGCGCCGGGCGGGCGAAAAAAAAGAGGGACTCCGGGGAGTCCCTCTTCAAGTCTCAGGCCGTCGGGTGACGGCGGCGGAAAGTTTTTAGAACTCGAAGCGCGCCGCGAGCTGGACGCGGCGGGCGGTGAAGGCCGAGCCGATGACGCCGAACGTGGTGCTGTTGATGTCGTCGGTGTTGCCGATGAAGAAGTTGGTGTGGTTGAGCAGGTTGAAGGCTTCGGCGCGGAGCTGAAGTCTCATCCGCTCGTTGATGGCGATGTTCTTGATCATCGAGGCGTCGATGTTGAAATACGAAGGGCCGTTAATCAAACCGCGCTCGATGTTGCCGACCTGACCGGCGGGGACGTTGAAGAGCGCCTGACCCTCGAAGGTCGGCGAGCCCGCGCCGCCCGTGGCCGCGCCCGAAGGCGCGAGGACGGACGGGTCGACGAAGAGGATGCGCCCGTCCGGCATCCGGCGAACGCCGAAGAGGCTCCGCAACTCCTCGCGGCTCAGGTTCGAGAAGGCCGTCTGGTTCGCCGAGGGCGTCGTGCGGTTGAAGGTCGAGCGCGGGTCGAGTGGCGTGAACGGCGCGCCCGTCTGGAGCGCGACGATGCCGCTGAACTGCCACCCGCCGACCAAGCGGTTGAGCCAGGAGCCTTCGTTCAGAAACGGCTTGCCCTTGCCGAAGGGCAGTTCGTAAATCCCGTTGAAGTTGAAGACGTGCGCCACGTCGTAGTCGGCCCGCCCGTACTCGATGCGCGGGCGCAGGTTGTCAATGCGCGGGTCAACGCGCGATTGCTCGGAGCCGCTCGAATCCGTCAGCGTCTTCTGCCAAGTGTAGTTCGCTTGGAAGTAGAGCCCCTGCGAGAAGCGCTTGCGCACTTCCAACTGCATCGCGTTGTAGTTGTACTCCGAGCAGTTGCAGAGCAGGCGCGCGACGCCCGCGTTTGGGTTCGGCAGAAGCGGGAAGCCGTTCGTCAAACCGAGCGTGATGTAGTTCTGCGCGAGCGAGCCCGGTCGGCCTTCGCGCACGAACTGGATGACCGAGGCGTTGTTGAAGGCCGCGCCGCCCGTGTTCGTCAGGTTGGCGAGCACGGGGAGTTGCTGGCTGCCCGTGACGTTCGGGTTAAAGCCGATGCTCACGGGGAAAGGCGCGAGCGCCGCCGTCAGTGCCGCGCCCGAAAGGCCCGAAGACTGAATCTGCGCGCGGCGCGCTTCGACGAGCGCGAGGTTCTGCTGCGCGCGGAAGAAGTCGCCGAGGAAGCCGTTGTTCGTGATGTCGAGCTGGTTGAGGTCAACGTAGCGCCAGAGCTGTTTGCTGCGCCCGTGGACGTAGCGGATTTCGAGCGCCGTCTGGAACCCCAGCTCGCGCTGGATGCCGAGGTTGAACTCGTGCGTCGAAGGAATCTGGATGTCGGTGTCAATGCCGCCGATGGTTCCGAGGAGTCCGCCGAGCGCGTTGTTCAGCGCGTAGCTGCGCGGAATCGCCAGCGAAGGCTGCGGGATGGTCAGGGGATCGCCCGCGCGGAGGTTGAGGTTGTTGAGCGTGTTCGAGCCGCGCAGGCCCGCGTTGGCGTCGCCCTCGGAGGCCGAGGCGCGCAACATCGTGTCGTTGACGAAGCTCTTGCGGTAGCCGCCGCGAATGACGGTGCGCCCGCCGTTGGGGAAGATGCCGCCCAGAACTCCGTTCTCGAAGTTCGGCGACCACGCGAAGCTCACGACCGGGCCGAAGTTGTTGAAGTCGTTTTGGAAGAGCTTGTTCCCTCCGAGGTTCGTCCCCGCGATCTGCGTGAAGCCCTGCGGGTTCAAGAGCGCCTGCTCGATGGTCGAGCCCGCCGGGATGTTCGGCTCAAGGATGACGCCGTTCGTCTCGCGCAGGCCCGTAAACATCTCGTAGCGCAGGCCGAGGTTGAGAGAGATGGTCGGCTTAATCCTCCACTGGTCGTTGAAGTAGAAGGAGTAATTCTCGTGCTCGTAGTTCTGGCTGAGCCCCGCGCCGGGGACGA
>DASTQX010000350.1:0-3817 GCA_035761505.1 Pyrinomonadaceae bacterium | reverse complement strand
GCCTCGTAAACTCTGCCCATCACTCTCCTCCCGTCTTGTCCCAGCGGCTGAAGGCGCGGCTCAGGTCTTCGCTGTCCGGCGTCGCCGCCGACGCGTCGCCGCCCTCAGCGCCGTCCGGCGCATTAAGCTCGCGCTCCATCTCTTCCTCGTGCCGCGCCTGTGTGGCCCCGGCGACGCTCGTCTGCGGACGGCCCGAATCGTCCGCGACTCCGGCCCCGGCGGCCCAAAGCTCGGCGCGGCCCGTCGCCGTGAAGATGCGCGAGGCGGCCTCGCGCTCCTCGCCCAACTGTCGCCCGCGATGCGCGCTCGGCAGGAGGTCGAAGGTGTCGGCGACCTCTTCGACGATGGCGCGGCTGATGACTTCGGCCCCGGCGGCGAAGCCCGTCAGGAGCGCGTTGTCGCAGAGGTTGTTAATCTGGCGCGGGATGCCTTCGGAGCAGCGGAAGACGAAATCCACCGCGCCCGGCGAGAAGATGTCCGTGCGGTCGGCCCCCGCCGCGAGCAGGCGCGAGGTGATGTAGCGCTCCGTCTCCTCGATGTTCGGCAGAGCCTTGATCTCGCAGCGCAACGCGACGCGCTGCTTGAGCTGCCGGAGTTCAGGGTTGTTCAAAACGTCGCGCAACTCCGGCTGACCCGTGAGGATGATCTGCAACTGCTTGGCCGAGTCCGACTCGAAGTTCGAGAGCAAGCGTATCTCTTCGAGCACGGCGGGCGAGAGCCCGTGCGCCTCGTCAATGATGAGCACGGTACGCAAGCCCCTTGAGTGTCGCGCCTCCAAGACCTCGCCGAGCTTCAAGAGCAGTTCCGACTTGTTCTCCCAGCGCGGCACGTCGAGGAGCTTCGGCGAGGAGATGTACTGGTAGAACTCGCTGGCGCTCATGCGCGGATTGAAGAGGTAGGCGACGAGCACGGTGCGGTCGAGCCGCTGCATCATCCAGCGCAGAATAGTCGTCTTGCCCGTGCCGACTTCGCCCGTCACGACGATGAGCCCCTTGCCGCTCTCGATGCCGTAGTGCAGGTTCGCCATCGCCTCCGTGTGCGAAGGCGTGAAGTAGATGAAGCGCGGGTCGGGCGTCAGCGCGAACGGCAGTTCTTTCAGACCGTAGAAGTCAAGGTACATTGCAGACCTCCGAAGGGGTGATCAGTGATGAGAGATAAGTGATAAGTAAGAAACCGGGTCTTTTCTTATCACTTATCACTCATCACTCATCACTTTCTTCTCATCCTTTCGACGCAAACAGCTCGATGACGCGCGTGAAGCGGAGCGCGAAGGCGAGCGCGGGGACGCTGATGACCGTCAGGACGAGCCCGGCGGCGACGAAGGCGGCGCGGCGCAATTTGAGGTTGCGCACCTCGCGCGGCGTCAAGAGGTTCGGGAGCGTGACGAGCACGGGAAGGCCCGTGTAGTGCTCGGCGTCCTCGGTCGTCTGAATCTTCAGGAGGCGCGGCACCTCGAAGAGCGCGGCGAAGAGCAGGCCGCAGGCGAGGCCCGCGAAGAAGCCGAGCGCGATGAGCACGGGGCGGTTCGGCGCGATGGGCCGCTCCGGCAAAAAGGCCGGGTCAATGACGGCGATGGCCTCGCCCTGCGCGTTGGCGTTGACGCTGGCGACGATGTCGGCCTTCTGCTCCTGCGCGAGCAGGCTGTCGTAGTTGGCCTTCGCCGTCTGGTAGTCGCGGTTGACCTTCTCCAGAGCGACTTCGGTGTTGGGCACGTCGTTCATGCGCCGCTCGATCTCGGCGATCTGGCCCTCGTTGGCCGCGAGCCGCTTCTCCAACGCCGTCGCCTGCCCGTCCACCGATTGCAACTCGTACTTGATGGAGTTGAGGCGCGGGTCAATCTGGATTTCGAGCTTCTTGCGCCGCTCGGCAATCTTGCTCTTGGTCTCGGCGAAGATTTCGTCAATCTCCTCCTGCGCGGAGTCAATCTCGGCCTGTTTGGCGATCACGTCCGGGTGCTTGGGCTTGAAGAGCGTGAGGAGTTGCTGGCGCTCGCTCTCGAACTGCCGCTTGCGCTTGGCGAGTTCGATGTAGTTGGGCGTCTGCTTGGGGTCGCCGACGGCCTCGACGATGTTCTCGATCTCCTGCGCGCGCTGCTTCTCAAGGTCGGCGCGCTGCGTGTTCAGAATCGAGCGGCGCTCGCGCAGCAGGCCGAGCGTCGTCAGAACGCTCTTCTGCTCTTCGCGCAGGCCCGCGAGCTGGCCGATCATGGCCTGCACGCTCTGCGGGAGGCTCGACTTCTTCGCCTCCATGACTTGGAGGCGCTGCTGGTCAATGGCTTCGAGTTCTTCCTTCGCCTGCTTCAGCTTCTGCCCGAAGAAGTCTATCGTCCCCTGCGCCTCCTTCATCGCGGCGCTGGTCTGCGCGCTGGTGTATTTGGCGGCCAGCTCCTCGGTCACGGCCTTCGTCGAGCGCGGGTCGGGGCCGCGAAAGGCGAGCGTAAAGCCGTTGGTGATTTCGCGGCTCGTGTTGATCTGGATGCTGATGTCTTTGGTACGCATCCGCTCGACGAGCACGTCCATCGGCTCGCCGCGATTGCGCTCGGCGGCGTAGAGGTTGTAGCGCTCGATCATCGGCTTGAGCGTCGAGTTGCTGGTGACCTCCTGGCTGATGTTGTTGATGCGGATGGAGAGGTCGCTGTCGGAGAGTTGCGGCACGACCGAGGAGGAGATGGCCGGTGGCCGCACCGTCAGAAGCGTCTTCGACTCGTAGGTGTTCGGCAGCCGCCACACGACCCACGTCACGGCGAGCGTCACGGCCAGCGCGGGCAGCGCGATCAGCCACTTCCGCCGCCACAACATCTCCGCGTACTCGCCCAGAGTCCGCTGTCGGAATTCAACACTCATGGCTCACTCCGTTCGCAAAACGATGAGCGCGGAACGCGGGACGATGAACTGAACTGCTTTGGTCTTTCATTCCGCGTTCATCGCCGCGCGTTCCGCGTCTCTCTTAAAGGCTTTCCAACGTCCGGCGCGCGTCGTCGAGCGGGGTCGAAGAGGGCGACCTGACGGCGCGGCGCTCTTCGAGCGCGGCCAGCTCAAGGCACTTCTGCAACTCGCGGCGCGCGGCGCTCTTGTCGCCTTTGACGGCGAGCGCCTTGCCGAGGTGATAGCGGTAGAGCGAGTTGTCGCCGCCCGCCTTCGACGCGCCGACGACGGCCTTCTGCAACTGCTCGACCGCCGCGTCGTTGAGCCCCTTGCGGAAATAGACCCAGCCGAGCGTGTCGGCGAAGCCGGGATTGTTGGGATAGCGTTGGACGATGCCCTGCGCCAGTTGCATCGCCTCGTCGCCGTTGCCCTTGCCGTGGTCGGCGTAGAGCATGGCGAGATTGTTGGCCGCGACCGGCTCGTCGGGCCGGATCGAGAGCACGCGGCGGTAGTACTCGGCGGCGGCGTCGAGGTTGTTGCGGCCCGCCTCGATGAGCCCGATGTTGCGATAGGCCATGAAGTCGTCGGGCCGCCGCTCCGTAATCTTGCGGTACTCGGCGATGGCGCGGTCGGGCTGGCGCGTGCTGAAGTAGATTTCGGCGAGCGCCGAGTAGGCGGGCATGTAGTCGGCGTCGAGTTCGACGGCGCGGCGGAAAGCCTCTTCGGCGCGCGGCGCGTCGGGCTCCTGCGAAGCGGCCACGCCGCCGCCGGTGGCCTGCGCGCCGCCCATGCGATAAGCCTGCCCGCGCAGGTTTTGGAGCGGCGCGCTGTTCGGCTGCTCGCCGGCGAGCTGCTCGATGCGCGCGCGCGCCTGATCAAGCCGCCCGGTCAGGGCCGCGAGGTTCGTCAGAGCGGTGAGCGCCTGAAAGTTCGTGCGGTCGAGTTGGAGCGCG
>DASTQX010000349.1:0-6334 GCA_035761505.1 Pyrinomonadaceae bacterium | reverse complement strand
TTTCGGGCAATCTGTTATTGCTGACGACGCGGAAGGGGCTCATCGCTTTCTCGAACACGGCGGCGGGCGGCCCGCGGAAATGAGCGAAGTTAAGTCAGAGCCGGGCCACGTTCGTTTTTCAACTGCTTCACACGCCGCGTTGAGAGTTTCGACGGCTCAGGTCTTCGAGGGTTGGAAGCGGGCGCGCAGGAAGGAGACTACGCGGAAGAATATCCCGTGGAGGACATACGAGCCGACGATAATGAGGAGGAAGTACTGGGAGAACTGCCAGACGAGCATCCCCGCGGCGGCCAGTATCAACATCATCTTGGTCGTGCTGCGTCGCCCCGCGCCCAACGTCTTGAAGCTCGAATAACGGATGGTGCTCACCATCAGAATCGAGAGGATCGCCATCAAGGCCATGAGCAGCCCGCTGTAGAGCGCGGAGAGCTGTGGGTCGTAAGAGGCGAGCGGCTTCGGCGCGAAGTGGACGAGGGCGGCGATGAGGCCCGCGGCGGCGGGGATCGGGAGGCCCACGAAATTCTTTTTATCCACTTTCGCCGTGCCTTCGGCGAGCGGGCGCGGGCGCGTCGCCTGCACGTTGAAGCGCGCGAGGCGGAACGCGCCGCAGATGAGGAACATAAAGGAGATGAACCAGCCGAGCTGATGCTGCGGGCTGCCGTCGGGGAAGGCCGCGCCGTAGCCCCATGCATAGACGAGGACGGCGGGCGCGATGCCGAAGGTGAGCACGTCGGCGATGGAGTCGAACTGAATACCGATCTCGGTCGTGGTCTTGGTGAGGCGCGCGATCCTCCCGTCGAGCGTGTCGAAGAGGATGGCCCAGCCGATGGCGCGGCCCGCGTTGTCGAAGTGCGCGGTCGCCTGTGCCAGCCCGGCCTCGCCTCCCCCTTCGAGCAGTTGGAACCCTCGGAGCGAGGCCATCACCGCGAAGTAGCCCATCCCGACGTTGGCCGCCGTGAAGGCGGACGGGAGCAGGTAGAGCCCTTTGCGCAGGCGCTGCCTTCGACGCTGTTCGACGGGCTCCGCCGTCTCTTCGAGCCGGGCTTCAACTTCCATCGTTGATCCTCCCGATGACGCTCACGCCACCGCGCACCCTGTCACCCACGCTCACGCTGACCGAGACCTCCGGGGGCAGAACGAGGTCAGTCCGCGAGCTGAATTTTATCAACCCGAAGCGCTCGCCCCTCTGGAGCACGTCGCCCGGCCCCTTCCAGCACACGATGCGGCGCGCGAGCACGCCCGCGATCTGCTTGCAGACGACCGTGATGCGCTCGCCCTCGATGGTCAAAGCGTTCTGCTCGTTGACGAGGCTCGCCTCGTCCTTGGTGGCGATCATGAAGCGGCCCTTCGTGTAGGCGCGGTCAATGACCCGCCCGGCGATGGGCGAGCGGTTGACGTGCACGTCGAAGGGCGAGAGGAAGATGCTGACGACCGTCGGCGTCTGCGCGTCCCCTTCCGAGAGCTTTTCGACGCGCGTGACTCGCCCGTCGGCGGGCGAGACGACGAGCGCTTCGTCGTCTGGAACGACGCGGTTCGGGTCGCGGAAGAAGTAGGCCATAAAAGCCGCGAGCAGGAGCAGCGGAATGGCGACCCACCACAGACCGAAGAGGGCCGCCGCGAGCGCGGCCAGCGCCGGGATTAAAATCCAGAGGATTCCGTCTTTGACCATTGTGTCTCGAACCGCCTTCGGGGGAGCGCTCTCTGGCGGACTCGCCCCGCCCCTTTGAACGCAAACGGGGGCGCTCAAAAACTTTGACGCGTCCCCCGTTTAAAAACTGCCAGAGAATCTTGACCGCCGCTTCGGAGAGGGCGTCAGTGTGTCACGCTCCCCGCCTTCTGGTGTCGCAACATGATAGCGTGCATCTGATCTTTCACGGCCAGCTTCTTCTTCTTGAGCGTAATCTCTTCAAGCTGCTCCTCGTCGCTCGGATAGGTGAGCGAAGAGAGCTCGCTCAAGCGCTCCTCGTAGCGCCCGTGCTCGCGTGCCAGCTCGCGAAACTCCGGGTCGCTCGCAATCAGTTCGTCCTTGATGCTGTCCGCGTTCGTCATTTCCATGCCGGATAATCTCCTTTCGGATGCGCTCGGATGGTGTCTGGAACCTGCGCGTCGTCCGTCGCGAAGCGCGTTCGTCTGTGGGTGCGGAAAAATGTTAGCCCAAAGGGGCGCGGCGAATCAAGCCCTCGCGCCGAGCCGCATGGTCATGACCAGAGCGTCCTCGGCGGGCTGGCGGTAATAATTGTGCCGCCGCCCCGCCAAGGCGTAGCCGAGACTGGCGTAGAGGTACTGCGCCGCGCTGTTCCCGGCGCGCACTTCGAGGATGGAGAACTCCGCCCCGGCCTGCCTCCCGAAGTCGAGCGCGAGGCCGAGCAGCGCCTTGCCGAGCCCGCGCCTGCGCGCCTCTGCGCGGACGCCGATGTTATTGATGTGCAGCTCGCCCGCGTTGACGCGCGCGGCGATGAAGGCGCTCACGCGCTTCGCGCTCTGGAAATCCTGCGCCGGGCGTTGCGCGACGAGCATCAGGGATTCGGGCCGCTCCAACTCCGTGCGGTACGCGTCCCAGCCCCAGAGGCTGAGGCCGCAAGTCTCCTCGATCTCCACGACCTCCAGAAGGTCGTGCTCCGTCATCGGCGAGATGACGAACCCTTCGTGTTCCCGTGTGTAGCTGACCCCTACTCTTGACATTGCTCGTTCAGCTCCGCGTCGGACGGGCGGACGTAGATCGCCCGCAGTTGTTCGACTCCCGCGTGTGCCCCGCCCCGGAACGAAGAGAGCGCCAGAGCGGCGACGGACGGCGCGAGGACTGAGGGCGTGTGCGCGAACGTCCATTCGTCGGCTCGCGGCTCGGCGCGCTCCTCGACATCTTTGACGAACGAGAACCCGGCTTGCTTCGCCGCCTCCTCGATCAGTCCGAGGTACTTGAGAGCGCCGCTCCCGGCCCATTTCAGGCCGCCGCCCGAAGCCTTCGCCCTCTCCAGAAGTCTCGCGGGCGGCAGGTGGAGAGGCTCTTCAAGCTCACTCACCTCACCTTCTTCACCCACGCTCAGGAGTTGCGCGAAGACCTCGCCCCGGCCCGCCGGGAGCAAGGCGTAGAGTCTCCGGGACGGGCGCGCGCCGTGCGCGACGGCGTGCAGCGTGGGCACGCCGACGGCTGGCCTGCGCAGCGTGCGGGAGAGCGCCTTAACGGTCGCGAGCCCCGAACGCAGGCCGGTAAAACTCCCCGGCCCCGTGCAGGCCGCGAAAAGCTCTATCTCGCGCAGGGAGACACCGGCGGCGCGGAGCACTTCGTCAACGTCGCGGAGGACGCCCGAAGCACCCCCGGCGCGCAAATCATTCGCGCGGAGGGCGAGTTGCGTCCGGCCTCGGAAGACGGCGGCGCTCCGCTCCTCCGTGGCCGTATCCACGCACAAGAGGAGCGGCCCCGCGTCGGCGCGCGCCGCCCGCGAGTCATCCGATGTCTCCGTGTGCCGCTCCGGGGTGTGAAAGTCTGCCCTGTTTGACATGTCGAGTGTTGTCGCTGATTATAGGTTCTGAATTTCCCGCAAATCAAATCCGCGGCCCCGGAACAAGGTGGTTTTCATTGATGTCGGAAGCGTCTCTGCGTTTAGGAATTATGACGGGCGGGGGCGATTGCCCCGGCCTCAACGCCGTCATCAGAGCCTTCGTCCGGCGCGCGCTCTTAGAGAACGGAACGACGGTCGTCGGCATCAAGAACGGCTGGCGCGGCCTGCTCGAAAACGACCTCTTAGAACTCGACCGGAAGTCCATCACCGGCATCCTCCCGCGCGGCGGGACGATTCTGGGGACTTCGCGCGTCAACCCGCAGCAGGAGGCGGGCGACGTGGAGCGCATCCGCGCGACGTGGGAGGCCGAACGCCTCGACGCCGTGGTCGTCGTCGGCGGCGAGGGCACCCTGCGCGCCGCGCGCGACATGTGGCGCGAGCACGGCTTCCGTGTCGTCGGCGTCCCCAAGACGATTGACAACGACCTCGACGGCACGGACTTCCCCTTCGGCTTCGACACCGCCGTCAACACCGTGATGGACGCCGTGGATAAGCTCCACTCGACCGCCGAGTCGCACCATCGCGTGATGGTCATCGAGGTCATGGGCCGCCACGCGGGATGGATCGCGGCCTACGGCGGCATCGCGGGCGGGGCCGATGTCATCATCGTCCCGGAACATCCGTTCAAGCTCACGCGCGTCTGCGAACTCCTGCGCCACAGGGAGAGTCAGGGGAGTGCCTTCTCCATCATCGTCGTCGCGGAGGACGCGCGCCCGCACCCCGCAGAGGATTTTCTCGACGAGGAGATTCGCGCGCAGATTTACCAGCACGGGCGGCTCGGCGGCATCGGCTTTCACCTCGCGCGCGAGATCGAGAAGACCACGGGCATCGAGACGCGCCACGCCAACCTCGGCTACGTCCAGCGCGGCGGTTCGCCCACGGCCTTCGACCGCGTGCTGGCGACGCGCTTCGGCGTCAAAGCCTTCGAGCTGGTGCTCGAAGAGGCTTGGGGCCAGATGGTCGCGCTGCGCGGCAACAAGGTCATCCACATCCCGCTCGACGAGGCCGTCCAGAAGATCAAGTACCTCGACGAAGAGATTTACCGCGTCGCCGAAGTCTTCTTCGGCTGAGCCTTGATAAAATTTCTGCTGACCCGACTCCTCCGCGCGAGAGTTGCGGGAAGCTCCCGAAAATTTTTCCCGCCTCGCTCTCGACGCCTCTCATCATTCCCGCATCAGAGTGCCGATAGCCTTTTTCGGCGCACGTCTCCGCGCCACCCAAAATCAACTCTCACGTGTCTATGTGTTTTAAGGCGCGCCGCGGTCGCCGGTCGCCCGCGCGCTTAAAATTTCAGGCAGGAGGCCCACAGATGAAGCTCACCGCCGTCGCCTTAACGCTCCTCTTTCTCTCCGCGCCCGCGCTCGCGCAGACGCGCCGCGCGCCCGCGCGCCAAGTCGCACGCGCCGCCGTCGCCGACGCGAGCGCCGAGCAGCCCGTTCAGACTCTTCCCATCAAGCGCGTCATTCTTTACAGCAACGGCGTCGCCTATTTCGAGCGGCGCGGGCGCGTGAGCGGGCACGCCGAAATCAGTCTCGCCTTCAAACAGTCGCAGGTGGACGACGTTTTGAAGTCAATGATCGTGCTCGACCTCGGTCGCGGGCGCGTCGGCGCGGTCAGCTACAACTCTTCGGCCCCGCCCTCGGCGCGGCTCGCCGAGATTCCCTTCTCCATCGAGGCCGGGACGGAGCCGGGCGACGAGATCGAAGGCGGTCTGGCCGGAGTCTTGAAGCAGTTGCAGGGCGCGCGCGTCCTCGTCACCACGTCGAAGGGCTCGGCCACGGGCTCGATCCTCACGGTCGAGGAACGCCGCGCGCAGATAGACGCCAACAAGCCGCCGCACGTCTCGCACCAACTCGTCGTCGCCGGAGAGGCGGGCGAGATCAGCGCCTTCGACCTCGCGGACGTGCGCTCCGTGCGCGTCCTCGACGAGGGCGCGCGCCGAGACCTCCGGCAGTTCGCCGACGCGACCGCCTCCGCGCGCCGCCGCGACGCCAAGACCATCGTCGTCACCTCCGACGGCGAGGGCGCGCGCGAGATGCTCGTCAGCTACACGGTCGCCGCGCCCATCTGGAAGACGACTTATCGCGTCGTCCTCGACTCGACGGGAAAGCCCTTCTTTCAGGGCTGGGCGATTGTAGATAACGTCGGCGAAGAGGATTGGACGCAAGTGCAGCTCTCGATGGTTTCGGGCACGCCCGTCTCCTTCATCCAGCCCATCCAGCAGCCGCTCTACCGCTACCGCCCAGTCATCCCCATCCCCGAATACCTGAGCCTCGACCCGCAGGTCTATGAGCCCGCGACCGGCGTGGGCGGGAACACTGGCGGAGGGGATGCGGCGGTCGGCGGAGGCGGCGGCGGAGGCGGCGGGGGCAGCGTGAACCACATGACCGTCAACGAACTCGTCACCGTCACAAGCAATGCGGCTTCGGTAGGAGGCCCGGTCACGACCTTGAGCGACGCTTTGACGGGCGGCGAGTCGGGCGTCGAGGCCGCCGCGAAGGGGAGCGAGTTGGGCGACCTCTTCGAGTACGCCGTCGAGCAGCCCGTGACGGTCAACCGCAACCGCTCGGCGCTCATCCCGATTTTGCAGACGCGCATGGAGGGCGAGCGCGTCTCTATCTACAACGAGGCCGCGCGCAGAGACCGACCGATGAGCGGCCTGTTCTTGAAGAACACTTCGCCGCTCACGCTGGAGGACGGGAGCCTGACTGTTATCGAGGGCGACGCCTACGCGGGCGAGGCTCTGCTCGAACGGCTCAAGCCCGGCGAAGACC
>DASTQX010000348.1:0-5405 GCA_035761505.1 Pyrinomonadaceae bacterium | reverse complement strand
AACCTCGGTCTTTAACTATTCACGATTGACGACTCACGATTGACGGCCTTTTACTTTTTCTTATTCCGGCTCCCGCAATCTTCCTGTGTTGATGAGTTGGCGTGCGGCGCGATAAAGTAAGCGCAAGGGAGAAGCGCCTTTTAAGAGATGAGCCGTTCGATTCACTTCGCAGACAGGGGCGTGCGTGCGCGCACGGCGGCGTCGGAGCCGGAGGTGCTCGCGCGCCTGCGCGAAGTGGTCGGCGCGGAGAACGTGCTGGTTGACGAAGAGAAGGTCGAGCCTTACGCGGCGGACGCGCTCAAGGAGAAATTTCCGCCGGAGGCGGTCTTGCTGCCGGGCTCGGCGCGCGAAGTCTCGGAGATCATGCGGCTGGCGAACGAGCGAAGGTTCCCCGTGACGGCGCGCGGCGGCGGCGTGGGCTACACGGGCGGCGCGGTTCCCGTGGAGGGCGGCATCGTCATCGGCACGGATCGCATGAACCGCGTGCTCGAAGTCAACGCCGAGAACCTTTACGCCGTGACCGAGCCGGGCGTGACGACCTACGCGCTGCAACAGGCGGTCGAAGCGCAGGGGCTCTTCTACCCGCCCGACCCGGCCTCCTATAAGAACTCTTTCATCGGCGGCAACATCGCGGAGAACGCGGGCGGCATCCGCTCGGCCAAGTACGGCGTGACGAAGCATTACGTGCTCGGCCTCGAAGTCGTGCTGCCGACCGGCGAGATTGTGAAGACCGGAGGCCGCACGAGCAAGAACGTCGTCGGGTTCGATTTGACGGGTTTGATGTGCGGCTCCGAGGGGATGCTCGGCATCATCACGGAGGCGACGCTCAGGCTTCTGCCTCTGCCCGAAGCGACGCGCACGGTGCGCGCGACGTTCCGCACGATGTCGGCGGCGTGCGCTTGCCCGGCGGCCTTCACGCGCGCGCGCGTCACGCCGGTCGCCATCGAGGTCTTAGACCGCAGCGCCGTCCGCGCCGTCGAAGCCGAGTTCGCCTTCGGCATTGACCCGGAGGCGGGCGCGCTCTTGCTCGTCTCGGTGGACGGCTCGGCGGAAGAGGTCGAGCGCACCGCGCGCGTCGTCGAAGGCGTAGTGAAGGAGTCGGGCGGTTACGACGTGTTGCGCTCCGAGACGCGCGAAGAGGAAGACCGCCTGTGGGACGTGCGGCGCGCGCTCTCGCCCGCGATTAAGAAGTACGGGACGCTGAAGTTCAACGAAGACGTGGTCGTGCCGCGCTCGCGCGTGCCGGAGTTGATCGAGCGCGTCGAAGAGATCGGTCGGCGGCACGAGACCTTCGTCGTCAACTTCGGCCACCTCGGCGACGGCAATATCCACGTTAACTTTATGTGCGAGCGCTCGGACGCGGAGGCCGTCCGCCGCGCTCGTCTGGCTGTCCGCGACACCTTCGCCGCCTCGGTCGAACTCGGCGGCACGATTAGCGGCGAGCACGGCATCGGCTACGTCAAAGCGGCGTACCTCGAAATGGCCCTCGACCCTTCGACCGTCGAAACCATGCGCCGCATCAAACGCGCGCTCGACCCCAACGGCATACTTAATCCGGGGAAGATGTTTAAGACGGTGATGAGTGATGGATGATAAGTGATAAGAAAGAGCAGTTGCCTTTTCTTATCACTTATCATCCATCACTCATCACTCATCGCTTTTATGCTTTCAGTCCTTTTAGAACTTCAGCGTTTGAAGCGGCTCGACCGCACGGGCTGGGTCTTGCGCGGGTTGCCGCCGGGCGCGGAGTCGGTGGCGGCGCACTCTTTCGGGGTGGCGTTGACGGCGATGCTTTTGGCGGACGAGGCCGAGGCGCGCGGCGTCGAGGTGGACGCGGAGCGCGTGATGCGGCTCGCGCTGCTGCACGATCTGGCCGAGGCGCGGACGGGCGACATGCCGCGCACGGTCGCGGACTACTACGGCACGGAGGTGCGCAAGCGCGCCGAGCGCGCCGCCTTCGACGACATGACGCGCGGCTTGGGCGAGGGGCGCGGCGAGCGCTACAACGAGTTGCACGCGGATTACGAGGAGCGCGCGAGCCTCGAAGCGCGGCTCGTGAAGGCGGCGGACATCGTTGACCTGCTGGCGCAGGCTCTGATGTTCGAGCGCGCGGGCGCGCGCGGCCTCGACGAGTTCTGGGAGGGAGCCGAGACGCGCGACTTCGGCCTCGAAGGCGAGTGCCGCGCGGTGGTCGCCGAGACGTTGGCGGCGCTCATCCGCGCGCACGAGGAGATTAAAAAGTGAGCAGTAAGCGGTGAGCAGTAAGCAGTAAGGATTTGAGATTTCAACTTTGAAATTCCAAATCTCAATAACTAAAGTCTGAAAACTGCTCACCGCTCACCGCTTACTGCTTACTGCTTACTGGATTCTTATGGATTGGTTGACGCGACAACTGGATACTTGGGGCCTGTCATGGGGGCAGGTGTTGGTGGGGGTGCTCATCTCGGCGGCGACTTTCGTCTTGAGCATCACGGTGGTGACGTTCGTGCTGGTGAAGCTGCCCGCGAACTACTTCCACTCGTCGCACGAGCGCGAGTTTCTGGTTGACCGGCACCGCGCGCTACGCTGGGTCGCCATCATCGCCAAGAACCTGTTCGGGCTGGTGCTGGTCTTCTTCGGCATCCTGATGTCCTTGCCGGGCGTGCCGGGTCAAGGGGTTCTGACCATCCTGCTCGGCATCATGCTGCTGGACTTTCCGGGCAAGCGCGACCTTGAGATCAAACTCGTGGGCCGCCAGAAAGTCTTCCGCGCCATCAACCGCCTGCGCGCCAAGTTCGACAAGCCGCCCCTGATGCTCGACGTAGAGCCGGGATGAAAGAGGAAGGGGAAGAGGGGAAAAGGGAAAACGGTAAAGGGGACGAAGGCGCGCGTCGTCATCTCCCCTTAACTCTCTTCCCCTTTCCCCTCTTCCCCTCTTTGCGCCGTGCGTTGACAAGGGCGAAGCGCGTTTGTTAGCTTCCTTTGATTGTTTGCGCTAAATTTTTGAGCGGGCGGGGATTGCGGGGAGGCTCCTTACTTCTTTCGATGTTCAATTTAAAGCACTCGATGAACGTGCCGCGCGCGCGCCTCGCGGCGACGTTGGCCGTCGCCGTGTTGCTCACGGGCTGCGGCCTCTTCAGCACCAAGAGCCGCGTCGCGGTCGCGCCCGTGCTCACGCCGCTCGTCGGGGCCGAAATGCCCGCGCTCTTCAACGAGATCAACCGCCTCGCCGCCGTCCGCTCTTTGCGCGGCAAGATTGACATCCAGTTCCTCGACACCTCTTTCGCCGAGTGCGGCGTCATTGACAAGTACCGCACGACCGAGGGGAGCATCGTCGTCCAGCGGCCCGGCCAGATTTATCTCGCCATCAACGCGCCCTTCGGCATCAAGATTGCAGAGATGAGCTCGAACGGCCAGAAGTTCTGGGCCGCGCTCTATCAGGGCGACCAGAAGTACCAGCGCTTCGTGACGGGGACGAACAGCGCCGTGTACGAGAAACTCGAAGCCAACGGCGCGACCCCCGACTGTCGCGGCAACGACCGCCAGCGCGAGGCCGCGATGCAGCGCGCCACCGTCAGCGCATTGTCGAGCCTGCGCCCGCAGCATTTCTCCGACGCGCTGCTCGTCCTGCCCGTGACGACCGAAGGCTCGAACCTCATCTACGCGCCCGCCGAGACGTTCGAGGAGGAGCCGGACACGCGCCCCAACGCGAAACGAGGGGCGCGCGTCGTGCGCGGCTACTACGTCCTCTCCGAGCTTGAGCCGCTCGGCCCGAATCAGGCGCGCGTGCTCCGCCGCTTCTGGTTCGACCGCGTCGGCGCGCTCCGCCTCGCCCGCGTCCAGACCTACAACGAGCGCGGGCAACTGTTCACCGACGTGATCTACGGCAACCAGCGGCGCTTCGGCGCGGAAGGCCGCCATCAACTGCCCTCGCAGGTCGAGCTGACGCGCCCGCAGGATCGCTACTCCATCCGCATCGCCTTTCAGGAGCCCGAATCGGTTGAAGTAGATCGCGCCTACGAAGACCCCGAAATCTTCGTCCTCAAGAACGACTCCAAACTGCCGGAAGTCGATCTGGACGCCAGAGGGAGAAGGTAAATGGTGAATGGTAAATGGTGAATGGATAAGCCCGGTTTTCCTGCTCGCCATTCATGACTGACGGCTCTCTCCATTCACCATTTACCATTCACCATTTACCGCTTTTTATGGACAGTCTCGCCGCCGCCAACGTCCGCCAGCGACCCGTGCGTGCTCTTGTGAGCGCGGCGGGCGTGGCGCTGGGCGTGTGTCTGGTGATGCTCTTTACGGGGCTCGCGCGCGGGATGTCGAACGACCTCCAGCGGCGCTCGTCGAACCTGCACGCGGAGATTATTTTTACCCGGCAGGGCTCGACCGAGATGATTAGCTCTTCGGCCAATCTCGACACGCGTTACACGGAGGAGCTTCTGAAGGTCGAGGGCGTCCGCACGGTCGTCCCCGCCATCCGCTACGTCTCGCAGGGCGGGCGCGGCTTCGGCTTCGAGCAGGTCGAGGGCGTGGACTGGCAGCCCTTCGCCGAGATGAACGGCATGAGCCTCGTCGAGGGGCGCGCGCCGACCGGCGTCAACGAGGTGGTCATTGACGAGACGAAGGCGCGCAACAACGACCTCCGCGTCGGCGGCACCGTCAAGCTCTTCGGCGACCAGCCCTACACGGTCGTCGGCATCTACACGCCGGAGGCCGGGCCGCGCGTCAAGATGTCTCTGGCCGCGATGCAGGACGCGCTCGAAGTGCCGGGCAAGTGCACTTGGATTTACGTCAAGCTGCACAACCCGGCGGACGAGGCCGTCGTCGCGCGGCGGCTCGACGAGGCGCTGCCGGGCAACAAAATCCAGTTCACGCGCGAGGTCTTCCGCAGCTTCGAGGAGAGCATCCCGTACCTCGGCACGTTCCTGCGCACGCTCGTCGGGCTCTCGGCGGTGGTGAGCGGGCTGGTCGTGATGCTCGCCATGTACACGACGATTACGGAGCGGACGCGCGAGATCGGAATCCTCAAGGCGCTCGGCGCGTCGCGCCGCTACATCGTCGGCGAGATCGAGAAGGAGGCGATGCTGATTAGCGTCTGCGGCGTCGCCGCCGGGTTCGCCGTCTCGTTTCTGGCGGGCTACCTGATTCAGCGCTCCTACGGCCTGATGTTTGAATACAGTTGGGCTTGGGCGGTGACGGCGGCGCTCATCGGGCTTCTGGGCGGCGTCCTCGGCGCACTCTACCCGGCGGCGCGCGCCGCCAACCTCGACCCCGTGAGCGCGCTCTCCTACGACTGACGACCGATTGACGAAGGGCCTTTTTGACGACTGACTGATGCGTATCATCCTGCAAGCCGAGAATCTGGAGAAGGTCTATCGCGTGGGCACGGTGGACGTGCACGCCCTGCGCGGCGTCTCGAT
>DASTQX010000347.1:0-5290 GCA_035761505.1 Pyrinomonadaceae bacterium | reverse complement strand
GTCTCGCGCCCCTCGCGGAGTACGAGCGACGGGCGGGGCGCGACGACGCGCCGTGGGAGAAGGTGGGCGACGGGGCGAAGAACCCGCACGTCTTCCCTTACGTCGTCACGGGCGGGGCGTCCGCGCCCGACAGGAATTTTTACGACGCGCTCAACCAGTCACCCTTCACGAACGACCTGCTTGTCTCCTTCGCCGAGCAGGCCATCGTCAACGAAGGTCTCGGCGCGGACGAAGATACCGACGTGCTCACCATCAGCTTCTCGGCCAACGACATCGTCGGCCATCGCTTCGGCCCTTACAGCCATGAGGTGATGGACATCACTCTGCGCACCGACAAGCAGATCGAGCAGCTTTTGAACATCGTGAACGCGCGCGTCGGCTTGCGGAACACGGTCGTCGTCTTCAGCGCCGACCACGCCGTCGCGCCCGCGCCCGAACACGCCAGAGAGATACGCCTGCCGGGCGGGCGCGTCAGAGTGACAGACTTGATGAACGCCGTCCGCAACCGCTTCAAGGAGCATTTTAAACGTCCGGCGGGCGGCGGCGAGAGCGCGACCGACGAGTACGTCCAGACCTACTCGAACGGGCACATCTATCTCAACCGCGCCGCGCTCGAACGCGACGGCATCAGCCGCGAAGAGGCCGAGCGCGTGGCGGGTGAGGCGGCGCTCACCGTCCCCGGCATCGCGCGCTTCTTCACGCGGACGCAACTCGCCACCGGCTCTATCTCGCCGGCGGACGCCGTCGCGCGCCGAGCCCTGCACGGCTTCAACGCGCGGCGGAGCGGCGACGTGGTGATCGTGCAGGAGCCCTACAAGTACGTCACCGACTACCAGACCGTCGCCACGCACGGGTCGGCCTACGCCTACGACACGCACGTCCCGTTGATTATCATGGGCGCGGGCGTCGCGCGCGGCACTTACACGGAGGCCGCGACGCCCGCCGACATCGCGCCCACGCTCGCGCGGCTGCTCGGCGTCCAGACGCCGAGCAGCGCCGTGGGTCGCGTCCTGCTCGAAGCGTTGAGGTAGAGAGGTGAAATTTTCGGGCAGGGACTTAGCCCGTCAACAATGCGGAAGAAATTATGAGTCAAGTTTTTAAAATCTCAGCGGCGCTGCTCCTTCTGTTAATCATCGGGGTGAACGCTTCGGCGCAGCGCAAGCCCGCCAAAGCGAAGACGGCGGCCAAGCCTCCGGCGGCGAAGAAGGAGCCCGCGAGCGAGGACGCGCGGAAGGCCGAGTTGGACGAGATCGTGAAGCTCGCGCCGGAGGAACGCATCGAGCGCCTGAAGGCTTTCATCAAGGCCGACCCGGCCTCGCCGCTCGCCCTCCGCGCGCGCGAGTTTCTGACGAGCGCGCGCGCCGCTTTCGGCGACGAGAAGCTGCGGACGAACGACCGCTTGGCGGGCGCGGAGTTGTTCCGCCGCGCGGTGGCCGAAGCGCCCGCCGAGATGTCGGACAAGCTCTTCGTCGAGGTCGTCGCGCAACTGCCCGCGAACCTCTACGTGCTCGGCGAGCGCGAGGCGGCGCGCGACTTGGCGCTCGCCGTCGAGGAGAAGGCTCAGGGCAACGCGCGCCGCCTGTTGACCATCGCGGCGTTCTATCTGAGCACGGAGCAGCCGGACGAGGCGGCGCGCGTCGCCTCGGCGGCGGTCGCGCTTGAGCCCGAATTGGCCGCCGCGCATCAAGCGCTCGGCGCGGCCTACCGCGTCTCCCTGCGACTCGAAGACGCGGCCACCGAGTACGCGCGCGCCCTCGAACTCGACCCCAAATCCGCCTCCGCGCGCCGCAGCCTCGCAGACCTTCGGCGCGCGACCGGGAAGTCGGAAGAAGCCCTCGCGCTCTACCGCGAACAACTCGCCGCCGAGCCGCAGGACGCGAACGCGCGCGCCGGGCTCGTCCTCTCGCTCTTCGACGCCGGACGGCGCGAAGAGGCCGAGCGCGAACTGGACGCGGCGCTCGCCGAGCGTCCGAGCAACCTGCCTCTGCTCGTCGGCGCGGCCTACTGGTACGCGGCGAACGGCGCGGGCGCGCGGGCGGTCGAACTGGCCGAGCGCGCCGTCGCGCTTGAGCCGCGCTATCGCTGGGTCTGGGCGCGTATTGCGCTCGCCCGCGCGCTGCTCGCGCAGAAGCAGCCGCTCGAAGCCGAGCGCGCTCTGCGCCCCGCGCGCGAGTTGGGAAGCTTCCCGACGCTCGACTACGAGTTGGCTTCCATCCTCGCCGCCGCCGGGCTCTACGAAGAGGCGGCGCAGGAGCTGGCGCGCTCCTTCACCCTGCGCGGCGGGCAGATCGAGACGAACCTCGCGGGACGCATCCGCGCGCGCGGCGAAGACTTCAACGAACTGCTCGCGCCCGAACGACGTGCCGGGCTCTTCCAGTACAAAGGCGCGGAGGGCGAGCGGCAGGCGCGGCTCTTGAAGTCTCTGCTCGCCTTCCACCTCGCGGCGGGCGGCGAGACTTTCGACGAGCGCGCGGCGACCGAGGCGGCGCGCGAGTTCGCCTCCGGCGAGGACGCGATGCGCTCCTTCCGTCACCTCTACGTGGCGGGCCGCTTGCTGCGCCGGGGCGCGGCGCTCGACGCCGTGCTCGAACGCGCCGAGGCGGCGAAAGGCGGCGTCGAAGCGGCGCTCGCGCTCCCGCTCGCGTCGGTCGCCCTCTTCGCCGAAGAGTTGGGAGAGGTGCGCGCGCGCGCCATCGAGCAGGGCTCGACGACCACCGTCCCGAACGTGCCGCGCGACATGCTCTCGAAGATCATGCGCGGGCGCATCGAAGAGCTTGCCGGGTGGGCTCTCTACAATCAGGGGCAGACCGCCGAGGCCGTCGTGCGCTTGCGGCGCGCGGTGAGCGTCCTGCCGGAGAACACCATCTGGTGGCGCAGCGCCGAGTGGCGTCTCGGCGCGGCGCTCGAAGCGAGCGGCAACTCGCGCGACGCGCTCGCGGCCTACGTCAAGAGCTACCTGCTCGGCCCAGACCCCACGCGCCGCGCCGTCATCGAAGCGCTCTACAAGAAACTCAACCGGGGCTCACTTCAAGGACTCGACGAACTCCTCGGCACGACCCCCGACACCGCCAGCGTCACGCCCGTCGCCGAGCAGCCCTCCCCGGCGGCGACCACCACCGCGACACCCGAAGCGACGCCGACCCCTTCGCCCGAAGCGACTCCCGCGCCCGAAACGCCGCAGCCTGAGCCGTCGCCGACTCCGACGCCCGAACCTCCGACGCCCGCGACTGAGCCCACGCCGACGAGCACGCCCGCGCCCACGCCTTCGACGACACCGGAGAACGTCGAGCCGACGCCGACTCCTTCAACCACAATCAACGAAGCGACCACGACTCCGACTCCGACTCCGACGCCCGAACCTTCGACGGCCCCTTCGCCCGAAGCCACAGCGACCCCCGAACCGACTCCGACGCCAACTCCTGAAACAACTCCGACGCCCGCGCCTTCTCCCACGCCCGCGCCCGAATCAACGCCCGCGCCCGCCGGAGGCCAGTCAGCAGCCCCTTCATCAACACCCGCCACGACCGCCGGGCCAAAGGCCACGCGCGGCAGACGTACCGGCAACGGCAGTGGCGACGGCGCGAGCGCCTGCACGATGACACTCAGCGAAAGCTCTCTAACGATCAAGAACAACGGCGGCGCGGCCCTCGTCACCGTCAACTTCGAGAACTTCAACGGCGCGGCCCCGCCGCGCGTCAGCCCCTCGACCACCAACTGGGCCGACATCGTCGTCCTCGCCGAGCCCCGCGCCGACACCGACGGCAACTCCTCCCGCTTCACCATCAGCTCCACCAGCCGCAAGACCGGAGCCTTCGTCGTCAACTTCAACTCCCCCTGCGGCAAGCAATCCGTCACCATCAACGTCGAATAAAGACAAGGGGTCAAAGGGGAAGAGGGTCAAAGGTAAAGACAGAACATTCGTCTTCTTCCCTCTTCCCCTCTTCCCCTCTTCCCCTTTACCCTTTGACCCCTTCTTCTCAGGCGTGGGCGGCGAGGCGCGCGGCGATGACTTGTTTGGGCTGCGCGCCGACGAGGCGCTCGACGGGCTGGCCGCCTTTAAAAATCAGGAGTGTCGGGATGCTCTGGATGCCGAACTGCGCGGCGGTGCGCGGGTTCTCATCCACGTTGAGCTTCGTGATGAGGTAGCGCCCGCCCGACTCCGAGGCGAGCTGGTCGAGCACGGGCGCAACTATCCGGCACGGGCCGCACCACGGAGCCCAACAGTCGAGCAGCACCGGCCTCTGCTCCGACGCCCCGACCACCTCGCGCGCGAACGTCGCGTCCGTCACCGTCAGAGGCTTATCCGCCTCGGACGCCGCCGCGCCGCCGCCCGCGCCGAGTTGCGCGCCGCAGCTGCCGCACACGGGCCGCTTGCCCGCCGACGCCGCGCGCTCGTCCACGCGGTTCTTCGCGCCGCACTTCCCGCAGACCTCAATCGCCATCGCCGTCGCCCTCCTTCGTCTCTTCGCCGAAAGTGTGACACAACTCCGCGCCCGTCGGAAGGACGGGAAAGGAGACGATGAACGCGGAGCGATGAACTAAAACGAGCCGTCTTTCAGTTCATCGTTCATCGTTCCGCCTTCCGCGTTTACGTGTTTCGCGTGTCGCGCGCCCGCGCCGTTTCGTTGTAAGATGCGGGCCAAGCGATTTCTCCCAAAAAGCATTTTTCGTCAGGCAAAGGAAGAGTCTTTCACGATGCGTCAAACACGCGCGCAGGCGCTCGCCCTCGCGGCGCTCCTGCTCATCTTCTCGGCGGCGTCCCAGACGGTTCGGGCGCAGAACGGCCACCCGCAGATTAATTACACCGTCTCGATGCCGCGTCCCGAAACGCACCTCCTCGAAGTCGAAATGCGCGTCCGCTGGCATGAGTCGGTCGGCCCGGCGCAGGTCGAACTCCTGATGCCGGTCTGGACGCCGGGCTCGTATCTCGTGCGCGAGTACGCGCGCCACGTCCAGGACTTCACGGCGCAGGATGGCGGCGGGCGCGCGCTCCAGTGGCGCAAGACGAACAAGAACACGTGGCGCGTCGAGACGGGCGGCACGCGCGAAGTGCGAGCGCGTTACAGCGTCTATTCCAACGAGCTGACGGTGCGCACCAACGAGCTGAACGACCGGCACGCCTTCTGGAACAACGCCGCGCTTCTGATGTACCCGGACAGGCACTTGAGCGCGCGCTCGACCGTCCGCGTCGTGCCGTTCAAGGACTGGAAGGTGGCGACCGGCCTACCCGCCGTCCCCGGCGAGCGCCACACCTTCAGCGCCGAAAATTTCGACGTGCTTTATGACTCGC
>DASTQX010000346.1:0-2532 GCA_035761505.1 Pyrinomonadaceae bacterium | reverse complement strand
AAAGACAATAGCCGGGGGCGGGGCAAACGAAAATTGCTCTGCCCCCGGTTATTGTCTTCATCCCCTTCGGGGATTTTGTCTGACACCGCCCGCGCACTTACGCTTCGTGCGCGGGTGCGGCGGGCGCGGCGGCGTGGGGCTTGCGGAGGGTGAAGACGGTGCCGGAGCCTTCTTCGTCGGGGCGGCTGCGCCACGCGACTTCGGCGTCAATGATGCTGGCGCGACCACGGATGCCCGCGAGTCCGCGCCCTTTGCGCGCCTTGCGCTGGTCGGCGTCGAAGCCCTGCCCGTCGTCTTCGAGCGTGAGGAGAAAGTCCCCCTCTTCGGAGACGCGGACGCCGAGGCGGACGCGCGTGGCGCGGGCGTGGCGGCAGACGTTGCTGACCGCCTCCTGCACGATGCGATAGACCTGCATCTGGACGCCGGGCGTGAGGCGCAGGCGCTCTTCCAAATCTTCGTCGCACGCGAACTCGTAGGCGAACTTACAGTCCGCAGGGAGGTGCGCGAGCGCCGAGGCGAGCGACCATTCGAGCGCGGCGGCAAACCCGACGTTCTCCAAGACGGAGGGCGAGAGGTCTTCGCAGATGCGCCGCACCTCCTGCGAGATGGACTCGATCTCGGCGCGCAGCATCGCCGGGCCGACCGCGCCCGTCTGGGCGTCCGCGTCTCGCCCGGCGTCGTTGCCGTTCGCGTCAAAGCGTTCGTCGCCTGAGCCGTTCGCGTCGCGCGCCTCGTTCGACGCGAAGACGCTTGAGCCGTTCGCGTCGAAGGTCGAACTCGTCGCCTCGCCACCGGTCGAAGTCAGAGCGGCGGTGCTCGCCTGTTGCATCTCGTCGGTGAGTAACAAGAGTCGCCGGAGGTCTGCGAGCGTCTGGTCGTGGAGGTCGCGTGCGATGCGGCGGCGCTCGGACTCGGCCTCGTTGGCGAGCCGGAGTCGCGCGGCGGCGAGCTGCCGGTTGGCGTCGCGCAGCTCTTCGCGGCTGCGGCGGATGCGGCGGTGTTGGAGGTAAGTCCACAGCAGCACGACGAGCGCGGCGGCGAGCAGCACGGAGAGCAGAACGGTCGTGCGCGGGAAGGGCGCGCGCGCGACCTCGAAGTCGAAGGCGAGCGGCTCGGAAGGCAGGAGGTCGAGCGTGTAGGCGCGCGCCTCGACGCGGTAGCGACCGGCGGGCAGCGCCTCGACCTGAAACTGCGAGTCGTGCGAGAGCTTCTGCTTGATGGCGCGGCCCCGCGCGTCGCGCAGCAGAAAGGCGTACTGGAACTGTTCGGGGAAGGTGCGGCTGGCCTGCGCGCCTACGTCCACGACGAGGCTGTTCTGCGGGTATTCGAGGCGCAGGGAGCCGCCGCCTTCCAACTCCTCCGGCTGGTGCGTGCGCGAGGCCGTGATGCGCGTGAGCCGGAGCAGCGGCGCGGCGTCCGAAGGGTCGTAACGCGCGAGGCCGCGCGTCGTGCCGACGAAGACGGAAGGAGCTTCGCCTTTATCGTTCGCCGCGAGATACAACACGGCGAAGGCGTTCTCGGTGGGCAAGCCTTGCTCGGCGTCGAGCCGCGTTTTGACGGGGCCGAACTGCTCGTCGAGCGCGACCTTGAGGACGCCGCCCCCGGCGGTCGCGCACCAAGCCTGCGGCGCGGGCTTCGAGCCGTCTTCCCTCGCGGCTTGCGGGACGGCGTGGACGGCGCGCGCGTCCACGCCGGGCGCGATCTCGGTGACGCGCCCGGACGCGGGCTGGTAGGCGTAGAGGCCGCGGCTGGTGGCGAGCCAGACGAGCGAGTCGGCGACGCCGACGCCCCAGACGGTCGCGCCGCCCAGAAAAGCGAGCGCCGGTTCGCTCCGCGTCTCGCGCCCGTCGAAGTAGAAGACGCCCGCGTTGGCCGTGCCGATCCAGAGGCGGCCCGCCGGTTCGTCGGCGAAGAGGCTCACGACTTCGCGCCCGCGCGCGTCGTCCGCGCCCTTCGGCCAGACGGGCGAGCGGCGCGCGGGGCCGTCGAAGCGCTCGACGCCGCGCCCGAAGGCCGCGACGTAAACCGCGCCGCCGAGCACCGCAATCGCCCTCACGCTCCCCGACGCGGCGGGCTCCGCCGTCTTCCTCACGACCGCCGCGCCGTTCGTCTTCTCGCTCGCCTGCCCGTTCGACTTGCCTTCCGGCTTGCCCTGCGGCTGGTCGCCCGTCTTCTCTTGCGCCTGTCCCCGCGCCGCGCCGTCCGTCTTGTCGTTCGACTGTTTGTCCGCTCCGGGCTTCGAGGATGACGACTCGTTTGACTCAACGTCAACTTCGTCGTGCGCGCCGTCGTGGGGGCTCTTCTTCTCGACCGTGCCTTCTTCGGGCGCGAGGCGGACGGGGGCGTCGGGCGGGCGCGCGCCGTCGGGCTGCAAGCCGACGTAGAGGCCGCTGGCGGTGCCGACGAGGAGGTTGCCGCGCGGGTCTTCGGCGAGCGCGTGGACGGTCTTGCCGCTGACCTCTTCGACTTCACGCCACGCGCGCGCCGTCTCGTCGCGCACGAAGAGGCCGCGATTCGTGCCGACGAGGAGGC
>DASTQX010000345.1:0-3217 GCA_035761505.1 Pyrinomonadaceae bacterium | reverse complement strand
CGGCCTTGTACTTCTCGATGCGCGACTGGATGGAGGGCGGCGCGACCGGCTCGACGACCTTCTTCGGCGTCTTGCGCCGCACGGGCGGCTTGTACTTCGAGAAGGGGTCGCGGTTTGCGCCCTTGTAGGTCGTGCTCGCCTCCTGCGCGAACGCCGCGGCTGAGCCGAAGAGGACGAACGCGAACGCGAGCGTTCCGAGGGTGAACTTCCAAATCGTTCTGGTGCTGTCTTTCATAGTCTCTTCCTAACTGTCCGGCGCGGTGTTCGTTTCCGTGGTCGGAGTCGCGCGGCTTACTTCGCCTCCGGCGCGGCCCCTTCGGTCTTGGCGGCGGCCTTCGAGGTCTTGCCCGGCTTCCCCTTCGGCGGCTGGATTTTTTCGGGCGAGACGTAGTAGGCCGTGAGCTTGAACTGCGCGTCCACGGTCTTCCCCTCGCGGTGGTCGTTGACGAGCTTCTCGTCGAGCTTCATGAACTTGAAGTCCGTGACCGAGACGATGCGCTGGTACGAGGCCATCTGCGCGAAGAACTGCCCGACGTTGTTGTAGGTGCCGGAGACTTCGACCTCGATGGGCTTGCCCGTGTAGAAGTCCTCCTGCACGTCGTCCTTCGGCGAGAAGCGGCGGACGGAGAGCCGGCCACGCGCGCGATCCTGAATGTTCTGTAAGACCATCGTCAGCTCGCGCTGTTCGGGGAGCAGGGCTTTCAAGTCTTCGTAATCGGCCTGCGCGCGCGCGAACGACGCCTTGAACTCGTTGAGGCGCTGCGAGGCGATCTGCGCGCCCGCGTTCTCGCGCTGCAACTGCTCGACCTTCGACGCGACCTCCGAGGTCTCGGCGCGCGTGCCGCTCGTGACCAGATACCAGAAGCCGAGGTAGAGGACGAGCGCGACGCAACCGAAGGCGGCGGCGTGGACGTACCAGGGCTTTTCTTGTAGGACTTCGATTTTAAACATCGCTCTTTACGTTCCCTTCTGAATCCGGGTCTCTGAGTCGCCGCGCGGAAGCTACCTTCTGGCGACCTGATTGGCGGGCGCTTTCTCCGCGCCCGCCTTGCCCTGCGGCGCGGCGGTGGCGGGCGGCGGCGCTTGCGGGCCGTACCGGCACTTGATCTTGAACTTGACGGTCTCCGGCTTCTGAGACATGTCAATCTCTCCGAGGGACTTGTCGTAGTCCTTCGAGTCAATCGTCAGCTCCTTGCGCTCCGTCTCCATGTTGACGTTGCTGAATGTGCCCGAAGAGAATTCGAGGCTCCGACCGAACTGCGTGACGGCGGCCTCGTTCGGCGAGTGGCCCTCGATAATCAGCTCGCCGCCCTTCTGCTCGATGGTTTCGAGGCGGAAGTCGGGCGAGGCGGGCAGCCGCTCGTTGATGGCCGAGAGCAGAGCGACCGGCCCCTGCTGCGAGGCGCGCAATTTCTTGATGGCCTCGATGCGCGTCTCGATGTTCTTGATCTTCTTTTCCAGCTCGGCCTGCTCTTTGTTGATGGCCGCCATCTGCGCGGCGATCTGCTCCTGCTTTTCGAGTTCGGCCTTCACCCGCGCGTTCTCGGCGTTGGCGCTCACGAAGTCGAACGCCATCCCGCACGCCATGAGGGCGAAGACGCACGCGCCGAGCAGCCAGAAGCGCGTGCGCGGGTCGGAGACTTTCTGCTCGACGACGCCGGCGCTGCGGGCGCGGTCGGTGACGGAGTCTAAAAGGTTTACCTTAATCATTTAAGCATCCACTCCTCTCAGGGCGAGCCCCACGGCGACCGCCATCTCCGGCACGACCTCGCGCATGTAGTCGGGGTCGAAGCGGCGCGCGTCAACCTTGATGCGGCGGAACGGGTCGAGCCGCTCGACCGGGATTTCAAAACGGTTGGAGAGGAATTCCGGCAACCCCTTCAACTTCGAGCCGCCGCCTGAAATGAAAATCTTCTGCACGGCGGCGTTGCTGTCTTCGGCGGTCGCGCGGAAGAAGTCGAACGTCTTCGAGATTTCGAGCGCGAGCAAATCGGAGACGGTCTCCAACACGCCGTCCGTGTCCACGGCCTCGACGTTCGACGGCGCGGAGCCGCCGCGCTTCACGGCCTCGGCCTGCTCGTAGGTGAGCCCCAACTCCTTCTGCAAGAGCGCCGTGTACTGGTTGCCGCCCACCGACACGTCGCGCGTGAAGACGCTGCGGACGCCTTTGAGGATGTTGATGTTCATCGTCGAAGCGCCGACGTTCAGGAGCGCGACGATCAAGTCGTCGGGCGGCTCGTAGTTGATCTCGTAGCAGTTCTGGAGCGCGAAGGCGTCAACGTCAATGACGGCGGGCTGCTTTCCGGCGAGTTGGATGGCCTGCCGGATGTTGGCGATGAAGTCGCGCTTGCAGGCCGCCATCAGGACGTGCAGCGAGTCGGCTCCGGAGCCGACGACCTGATAGTCGAGACTCACGTCGCCGATGTCGAACGGGATGTGCTCCTCGGCGTGCCAGTCAATGGACTCTTCGAGTTCCTCGCGCGTCATCTGCGGGACGACAATGTTCTTGACGATGACCGAGCTGCCGCTCACTCCGGCGGCCACGCGGTCGGTCTTGATCTGGCCGTCGCGGAAGATACCGGCGATGACGTTCGAGACATCGTTCAGCTCCATGATCTGGCCGTCAACCACGGTGTCGGGCTGAAGGCTCTCGAAGCCGAGGTTGGTCAGAGCGAGCGAGCCGGGCTTGCCCGACAACTCGACCGCTTTGACCGAACTCGAACCGATGTCAAGGCCCACAAGGCCCTTCTTGCCGACATTTCTTTTGAGCATAGTCTTATGTGTTCCTAACGGCCTGAAGGCTTCTCTGACGGTTGAGCCGCCGGAGTCTGGCGCGGACGCGGCGGACTCTCGCGCGCGTGGCGCGGCAGCCGGGCGCGTGTGTGTTGGAGGCGGTAGCGGCGGTGGCGGATTTCATCTGTTGCTGGCCTGAAGTCTGAACCGGGGTGAGCGAACTTGCCGCGTCGGGCGTCCGCCCGTGTGTTGGTGGGACGAGGCTGAGGGCCGCGCTTCCTTTGAAGTTTTCAGAATCGAGGCGGGATCGCCGCAAGGACGCGAGCTTCGTGGTGGCTCTGCTGCGACTCAAGAGGTCTCCCCTTCGGTAACCCGGCTAAGTCGAAAACCCTGTAACAAAAGGTCTCGACTCCCGTGGCTTTGCGGCCCGCGCTCGCGCGCGGTGTGCGTTTATCGGTTGAGTTTCAAAAGGGCTGCGGGACGT
>DASTQX010000344.1:0-8275 GCA_035761505.1 Pyrinomonadaceae bacterium | reverse complement strand
AAGCGCGCCCGATGGGGTTCAGATTGTTTTCCAATTCGTCGTTGGCGAAAGGCTCGACGATCATCCAAGTCCCGTCCGGCGCGAGAGATTCTCGGACGTGGGCGGCTGCGCCCACGGGGTCGCCCATGTCGTGCAGGGCGTCGAAGACGGTCACGAAATCGTAACCGTCGCCGAGATAATCCTTCGCCTTCGCAATCTCGAAACTCACGCGCTCGCCGACGCCGCTCTCCTCCGCGCGCTGCCGCGCCATCTCGATGGACTTGTCGTGGTAGTCGAAGCCGACGAAAGTCGAGTTCGGGTAAGCCTGAGCCATGAGGATGGTCGAAGCGCCGAGCCCGCAGCCCACGTCGGCGACTTTCCCGCCCGCCTTCAGTTTCTCCTCGACGCCCGCGAGAGCCGGAATCCAAGAGTTGATTAAGTTGGCTGCGTAGCCGGGGCGGAAGAACATCTCCGTCCCGCGAAAGAGCCCGTGGTCGTGCTCGTGCCAGCCCAAGCCCTCGCCGGTGCGGAAGCGCTCGGTGATCGTCGGCACGGCGCGGAGCGCGGAGACGGCGATGAGGAAAGCGCCGGGCAGGTAAGCCGGGCTCTTCTCGTCGGCGAGCGCGAAGGCTTGCTCTTCCGAGAGCGTGTAGCGCCCGGTCGCCGCGTCGAACGAGACGTAACCGCCCGCCGCCTGCGAGCAGAGCCACTCGCGCACGTAACGCTCGCTGGTGTTCGTGCGCCGCGCCAACTCTTCGGGCGCGAGCGGCTCTTCGGCCTGCGCCAGTGCTTTATAAAGACCGAGACTCTCGCCGATGACGACCAGACCGGCGTGGAAAGCGGCCCCGAAATCCGTGATGCCGGTGCCCAACAACTGATTTAGTTTCTCCTCGTTAATAGCCACGCGGAACTCCTTTCGGAAAGTAGATAGAATCGGATTGACGCGAGGGATGCGGATTCTGTCGTTGACGCCTAAAGGTCGGGGGCCATTTTCTTATCACACACGAAGCGCCGAACGCCAGACACCGGAGGCGCTGTTCGTGTCGTTGATGAAAGGCGTGCTCTTGTCGCCGCCGGCGGACGCGGCTTCAGGATTTGTTGCGCCGGTCATAGTCGTCCATCGAGCGCCGGTGGTCTTCCGACGTGTAACGCTCCTGCCGCTCGACTTCGCCCTCGGCGCGGGGCGCGGTCGGGTCGGGCCAGTCCTCGACCCAAGAGACTTTGCCCGCGCCGATCTGCCTGAGGGATTCCTCGTCCAGTTCGGCCTTGCACTCCACGCAGTAGGGATAGCTCCGGCTGAACAGCCCGTACTCGAAGGTACGGTCGCAACGCTTGCAGTTCGCCTCGAAACGGTCGGAACTCATCTTGCGCCTCCTCTCTCGGTTGAAGTGGCTCGCCCGCCGTGGAATGAGGAGGGCCGCGTGAACTCTCAGAAGTTCACGCGGCCCCCTTGATGTCTTCGACGGAAGCTCGTTTAAGCGGCGGTGGTTTTCGCCTCCGGCTTCCAGCGGAGGACGGGCTTGCGCGCGGCGGCGGCCTCGTCGAGCCGCCCGATGCGCGTGGTCTGCGGGGCGTTCAAGACGGTGTCGGGCGCTTCGAGCGCCTCGCGCGCGATCTCCTTCATGGCGTCCACGAACTGCTGAAGCTCGGCCCGGCCCACCGACTCGGTCGGCTCGATCAGCATCGCGCCCTGCACGATGAGCGGGAAGTAGATCGTCATCGGGTGGAAGCCATAGTCAATCAGCCGCTTGGCGATGTCGAGCGTGTGGACGCCTTTCCGCGACTGTCGCTTGTCGGTGAAGAGGACTTCGTGCATCGGCGGCGAGCCGAACGGCTTTTCGTAAGTGTCGGCGAGCCCGTGCGCGATGAAGCGGGCGTTCAAGACGGCGGCCTCGGTCGCCTCGCGCAAGCCCTCGTTGCCGTGCGTCAGGATGTAGGCGAGCGCGCGGAGGTGCATCCCGAAGTTGCCGTAGAAGGCTTTGACGCGACCGACCGATTGCGGGCGCTCGTAGTCGAAGGCGAAGCGGTCGCCCTCGCGGACGACGCGCGGGACGGGCAGGAAGGGGTCTAACTCAGCCGTGCAGCAGCACGGGCCGGAGCCGGGGCCGCCGCCGCCGTGCGGGGTCGAGAAGGTTTTGTGGAGATTCAAGTGAATCACGTCCACGCCCATGTCGCCGGGGCGCGCGACGCCGACCAGCGCGTTCATGTTCGCGCCGTCCATGTAAACGAGCCCGCCCGCCTCGTGGATGATGTGGCAGATTTCGCGGATGTTGCGCTCGAAGATGCCGACCGTGTTCGGGTTCGTGAGCATCAAGCCCGCCACGTCGCCCGCCGAGCACAACTCGCGCAGGTGTTCGAGGTCGGTCAAGCCTTCGGAGGTCGAGCGGATGGTCTTGACGGAGAAGCCCGAAAGGTGCGCCGAAGCGGGGTTCGTGCCGTGCGCCGAGTCGGGGATGAGCATCACGTTGCGGCGCGGCTTGTCGCCCTCGGTCACGCCGTCGCGCGCGTCGAGGAAGGCGCGAATCATCATCACGCCCGTCATCTCGCCGTGCGCGCCCGCCGCCGGTTGCAGCGAGATGCCCGGCAATCCCGTAATCTCCGCCAGATGCTCCTGCAACTCGAACATCACTTCGAGCGCGCCCTGCGAGTCCTCGACGGGCGCGAGCGGGTGGAGATTGGCGAAGCCGGGGATGCGCGCGACCTTCTCGTTGAGGCGCGAGTTGTACTTCATCGTGCAGGAGCCGAGCGGGTACATGCCGAGGTCAATGTTGTAATTCCAAGTCGAGATGCGCGTGAAGTGGCGCACCACGTCAACCTCGGAGAGTTCGGGCACGCCTTCGAGGTCGTCGTCGCGGCGAAGCTCTGCGGGCAGCAGGTCGTCGAGCGCCGTCTCGTCCACGTCGAGCGCGGGCAGCATGTAACCCTTGCGCCCCGTCTGCGAGCGCTCGAAGACAAGCGCCTCGTTCTGCGTGATGTGCGGTGTGGCTTTCAAGACCATAAATTCAAAGTTCAAAGGATAAAGCTCAAAGTTCGGTGCGGGCCGAGGGGCAACGGTTCAAGGTGGAAAATTTCTTTAACGTCGAACCTTGAACTATGAACTGTGAACTTCTCTGAGTCCGTTGACCAACGCGTCAATCTCGGCGCGCTTATTTGTTTCCGTGACGCAGACGAGAAAGTCGTTCGGGCGTCCGGGGAAGTAGCGCGAGAGGGAGAGGCCGCCGGTGACGTTGTGCTCGGAGGCGAGGCGGCGCAGGAGTCCTTCGGCTTCCGCAGGCGCGCGGACGACGAACTCGTTGAAAGTGGGCGCGGAGTGCGGGAGCGTGAAGCCTTCGAGCGCGGCAATCTCGCGGCGCGCGTAAGCGGCCTTCTGCGCGCACTGCGCGGCGACTTCCTGCAACCCGCGACGGCCCATCGTCGTCATGTAGATGGTCGCGGCGAGCGCGATTAAGCCCTCGTTGGTGCAGATGTTCGAGGTCGCCTTCTCTCGCCGGATGTGCTGCTCGCGCGTGGCGAGCGTGAGCACGAAGCCCCGGCGTCCCTCTTTGTCGAAGGCTATCCCCGCCAAGCGGCCCGGAATCTGGCGCGCGTACTGCTCGCGCGTGGCGAAGAGTCCGACGTAAGGGCCGCCGAAGGAGGCAGGGACGCCGAACGACTGGCCCTCGGCGACGACGATGTCCGCGCCGCACGCGCCGGGCGAGCGTAAGAATCCGAACGACGCGCCCTCGGTGACGACGACGACAAGGAGCGCGCCTTCGGCGTGAACGGCGTCGGCGAGAGCCTTCAGGTCTTCGACGCAGCCGAAGAAGTTCGGCGACTGGACGACGACCGCCGCGATGGTCTTGTCGAGCGCGCCTTCGGCGAGCACGGTGCGGCCCGTCGCTTCGTCGAAGTCGGCGCGCACGAGTTCGACGCCCGCGTGCGCGACGTAAGTCTCCGCGACGTGGAGGTATTCGGGATGCACCGCGCCGGAGACGAGCACGCGCTTGCGCCGCGTGACGCGCTCGGCCATCAAAACGGCCTCGGCCATCGCCGTCGAGCCGTCGTACATCGAGGCGTTCGCCACGTCCATCCCCGTCAACTGGCAGACCAGAGTCTGGAACTCGAAGATGGCCTGGAGCGTGCCTTGCGAAATCTCCGGCTGGTAAGGCGTGTAGGCGGTGAAGAACTCGGAGCGCTGGAGGAGGCTGTCAATGACGGTCGGCGCGTAGTGCGTGTATGCGCCCGCGCCGATGAAGTTCGGGCGGCGGGCGGCTGTGTTCTTCGCGGCCATCGCCTCGAAGCGTTCGAGCAGTTCGACCTCGGAGAGCGCCGCCGGGGTCTTCAAGGGCTCGCGCAGGATGATGTCTGCCGGTATCGAGTCGAAGAGCTCGTCCACGGAAGCGTGTCCGAGGGCCGAGAGCATCTCCTGCCGCTCTTCCGGCGAATTCGGGATGTAACGCACGGCCTTCGGCTACTCCTCGGACTTGAGATAATCTTCGTACTCGGCGGCGTTGAGCAGGCTGTCCACTTCGCCCGGCTCGGCGAGGCGGATGCGCACCATCCAGCCCTCGCCGTAGGGGTCGGAGTTGACCTTCTCCGGCTCGTCCTGCAAAGTCTCGTTGACCTCGACGACCTCGCCCGCGACCGGGATGAACAGCTCGGAGACGGCCTTCACCGACTCGACCGAGCCGAACGTCTCGTGCGCGGCGAAAGTCTCGCCCGCCTTCGGCAGTTCGACGTACACCACGTCGCCCAGAGAGTCCTGTGCGTGGTCGGTGATGCCGACCGTGCCGACGCCGCCCTCGACCCTGATCCACTCGTGATCCTTGCTGTAGTGCAGATTTTCGGGAACGTTAGACATTAACCCTCCTCAATCAAGTGAGCAGTCAGCGGTGAGCAGTAAGCAGTTTTAAAATTTCGGTGCTTGGCGTCGAGATTTCAAATCTTTACTGCTTACTGCTTACTGCTCTCTGCTTACTTCTTTTCGCGTTTGTAGAAAGGCGTCGGCACGACCTCGGCCCCGACCATGCGCCCGCGCACGTCTATCTGAAGTTGCTGGCCTACGGATGCGTGCTCGACCGGGACGTAGGCCATGCCGATGTTCTTTTTGAGGAACGGCGCGGGGCTGCCGGAAGTGACGTGGCCGACTTTCGCGCCGCCGACGTACACGTCCTGACCGTCGCGCGCGATGCCGCGCTCCGTGACCTCGAAGCCGACGAGCTTGCGGCGGACGCCCTCTTCCTTCTGCCGCGCCAGCGCCTCGCGCCCGACGAAATCGCCTTTGTTCAACTTGCAAATCCAGCCGAGGTTGGCTTCCAAGAGAGTCGTCGTGTCGTCAAGCTCATGGCCGTAGAGCGCCATTGCCGCTTCGAGCCGGAGCGTGTTGCGCGCGGCGAGCCCGCACGGGGCGACGCCTGCGGGCGTGCCCGCCTTCCCGGCGTCGAGAATTTTGTCCCAGAGTCGTTCCGCTTCGTCAGAGGCGGCATAAACCTCGAAGCCGTCCTCGCCCGTGTAGCCCGTGCGCGAGATGATGGAAGGCACGCCGTCAACCTCGCCTTCGCGGAAGTGGTAGTACTTGATCTCTTTGAGCGGCGTCTCGGTGAGCGTTTGCAGGATGCCGAGCGCTTCCGGGCCTTGCAGGGCGAGCTGGCAGAAGTCGGCGCTGCGGTTCGTCAGCTCGACCGACTCGCCCGCGCGGTGCGAGTTGATCCAGTCCCAGTCCTTGTCGGTGGTCGAGGCGTTGACGACGAGCAGCAGGTGTTCGGGGCCGAAGCGATAGACGAGCAGGTCGTCGACGACCGTGCCTTCGGGCGTCGTCAGAGCGGAGTACTGAGCTTGGCCGTCCACGAGCTTCGACGCGTCGTTCGAGCAGAGGCGGTTGACGAGCGCGATGGCGTCCGGCCCTCTCAACTCGAACTCGCCCATGTGCGACACGTCGAAGAGCCCGGCGCGCGTGCGCGTGCGCAAGTGTTCCTCGACCGTGCCGAGCGGGTACTGGACTGGCATGTCCCAGCCGCCGAAGTCCACCATGCGCCCGCCCGCGCGGCGGTGCGCGGCGTTCAAAGGCGTCTGCTTCAGGGAGGGCGCGCTCACACTCGTCTCCTCAGTCATTTGCCGGAGTTTTGGCGCTGAAAAATCTTTGTTGGAGCTTAGGCACGAAACCTAACACGCCGCGCGAGAGGGCGTCAAGCGAGTGGCTTGCGCCGCGCGCCCCGGCGCTTCTCGGAGCGCGAACGCGCCGCGCCGCCGCGCCGAAATTTCATTGAAACCCGCGCCGACCTGTGGTAGCTTTCCCGCGCTTCAGACACGACTCCGACGCCGCTCGGAACCACAGCGCCGCCGATTTCAACTTTTGGCCGCCCCTCGCAGCACGACGGCCATTCCTTTCTGACACCTCATGACAAGCGTTCACAGGAGGCCCCATGTTCAGGTACACGAACCGCCCGTCGCTCGCCGCTCTGCTCGCCGCCGCACTGCTTCTCTCGACCTTCGCTCCGCTCGCCGCCTTCGCGGGGACAAAGCGCCCCGCCCCACGGCAGAAGAAGGAGGAGAACAAGGACAAGGACAAGAAGAAGGACGAGAAGGAAGAGAAGCCCAAGCTCACCAAGGCCGAGCGCAAGTATCAGGAGATTAAAAAGTTCAGCGCCGAGCTTTACAACAAGGACGCCGACTTCCGCGACACCGTGGACGACGCCTACGAGCGCAAGATGCGCGAGCACACCGAGTTCGCCTTCGACCTCAACACGCGCAACGGCCTCGACCAGGTCAAGCGCGACGGCGACAAGCTGAAGATTTACGACGCGCTCTACGACAACCCTCTGGCGCAGGATTACGTCAACCGCCTCGGCCAGTCGCTCGTCCCCGCGAGCACGACAAAGCTCTACGCCTTCAAGATCACGCTCAACCCGATACCCGAAGCCAAGTCGCTGGCGACCGGCACGGTCTATATCTCTTCGGGGCTGCTCTCGAAGGTGGACAACGAGGCGCAACTCGCCTACATCCTCGGCCACGAGATCGGGCACATCGAGAAGGAGCACTGGTTCGAGGACACGCTCGTCAGTAACGGCGTCAACGAGTTCAACGAGAAGCAGCAGAAGAAGCGCGCCATCTGGGGCGCGGTCATCGGCGCGGCCACCGCCGGAGTCGCGGGCGCGGCGGGCGGCGACGCGCTCAACGCGGGGCTCCTGACGGGCCTCGTCATCGCCCCGACGCTCTTGAAGTTCGTCATGCCGAACGCCGTCAACTCTTGGGACAGGCTGCAAGAGGACGAGGCTGACCAGCTCGGCCTCAAGTACATGCTCGACCGCAACTACGACCCGCGCGAGGTGCCGAAGTTCTACGCCTCCATGCAGCGCAGCACGCGGCGCGACAAGCGGGCCGCGCTCGGCTTCATGGCCGACCCGCAGCGAATGAACGAGCGCATTGCGACCGTCAACCTCGCGCTCGCCGGACTCACGCTCGACCCGACCAGAATCCTCGTCGGCGCGATGGACTTGGCTAACGCCAAGCCCAACGCCCCGCCGCCGAGCGACAACCCGACCAAGTCGCTCGACGCCTCGAACAACGCGGCGGCCCGCGCGGCTGCCGCCGACCGCACCATCGGCACGCAGCTCGCCGCCGAGATCAAGCAGAAGCTCGACGCCGGGGAACTCATCGGCAGCGGGGCCGAGTTCGAGTCGGTGATGGCCGCGCTCAAGCGCGACAACGGCATCCGCGCTTATTACTACGACATGTTCCAGATGGCGCGCGACAACTTGGAAGAGTCGCTCCTCATCCGCTCGAACGACCCGTTCACGCACTTCTACTACGGGAAGGTCTTGAAGCTCACGGCGCGCAACGCCACCGAAAAGTCGCGCGCTCTGGCCGAGTTCGTCCGCGCCATCGAGCTTGATAAGCGGCGCGTCCTGCCCGAAGCCAGACTCCACCGCGCGCTCGCGCTCATCGAGAACAAGGAGTCTTCGCAGATGCCCGAAATCGTCTCGACGCTGAAGGAATACGTCAACCTCTACCAGCGCCAGAACGGCGGGCAACTCCCGCCGAACATGGAGGTCATCTACGACTACATGCAGGAGGCGAACGAGATGACTTGGTCGGTTCCGCCCGTGACGAACATCTCGACCAAGAACATCGAGCCGGTCAGCGTCTCCTCGTCTGCGGGCGGCGCGCGGCCCGCAGACGCGGCCCCGGCGGCGAGCACGCCCGCCACGACGCGTTCGCCGCAGCCCGCCTCTCGCCAGCGCCCGTAAGGCGCGCGAGGCCGAAGATAACCCGTCGCACCGACGGCGACGGCGCGCGGGCTTCCTCAACATGGAAGCCC
>DASTQX010000343.1:0-2801 GCA_035761505.1 Pyrinomonadaceae bacterium | reverse complement strand
GCATCAGGAATTACTCGACGAGCGAGGATTGCGCCTCGACGCTGAAGTGCCTCGCACAACTCGGCGTCTCGGTCGCGCGCGAAGGAGGCGACGTGATCGTCGAGGGCACGGCCTCGGAGGCCGGTCACGCGGCCCTTCGTCAACCTTCCGCGCCGCTCGACTGTGGCAATTCGGGGACGACGATGCGCCTGCTCGCCGGGGTGCTCGCGGGCCAGCCCTTCGAGTCAACGCTCGTGGGCGACGCCTCGCTCTTACGCCGACCGATGCGCCGCGTCATCGAGCCTCTGGAATTGATGGGCGCGCGCATCCGCTCGGCGGACGGCCACGCGCCGCTCCGCGTCGAGGGGCGGCGGCCTCTGGACGCCATCGCCTACGAGATGCCGGTCGCGAGCGCGCAGGTCAAGTCTTGCGTCCTGCTCGCCGGGCTCGCGGCGCGCGGCGTGACGCGAGTCGCCGAGGCACGCGCCATGACGCGCGACCACACCGAGCGGATGTTGCGCTGGTTCGGCGTCCCCGTCCGCGCCGAGTTCCTGACCGACCACGCGGAGCCGACGGCCCGCGCCCTCTCCGTCGAAGGCGGCGCGACGCCCGCCGCCTGTAACCTCGAAGTGCCGGGCGACATCTCTTCGGCGGCCTTCCTCGTCGCGGCGGCGGCCATGCTCCCCGGCTCCGCGCTGGAGATCGGCGGCGTCGGCCTCAACCCGACGCGCACGCAAGTCATCCCGGCGCTTCACAATCTCGGCGCGCGGGTCAGGACGGAAGGCGTGCGCGAGCGCTGCAACGAGGCGGTCGGCGAAATCGTCGTCGGCGACTCGCGCGGGCTCGGAGCACCGAACGCGCGGGGCGAAACGAACGTCCTGCGCGGCCCCTTAATCGCGCAGTTGATTGACGAGTTGCCGGTGCTCGCCGTCGTCGGGAGCCAGTCCGAGGGCGGCTTGGAGATTCGGGACGCGGGGGAGTTGCGCTTCAAAGAGTCAGACCGCATCAGTGCGACGGTCGGCAACCTGCGCGCGATGGGCGCGGAGGTCGAGGAGTTCGAGGACGGCTTGCGCGTCGCGGGGCGCACGCGGCTGCGCGGCGCGCGGCTCGACGCGCACGGCGACCACCGCATCGCGATGGCCTTCACGGTCGCCGCGCTCGCCGCCGAAGGCGCGTCAGAAATCGAAGGCGCGCGCGAGTGCGTCGGCGTCTCCTTCCCGGAGTTCTTCGACCTCCTCGAATCCGTGGCCGAGAGATGAGCGAGACGCCCCGCATCGTCATCACCGGCTTTATGGGCGCGGGCAAGACGACGGTCGCGCGCGAACTGGCGCGTGCGCTCGCCAGTCCGTTCATCAGCCTCGACGAGGCGGTCGCGGAAATCGAGCGGCGCGGGCCGCGCGCCCTCATTGACGAAGAAGGCGAAGACTATTTCCGCGAGGCCGAGACGCGCGCCCTGCGGCGGGCACTCGCGGACGAGTCGGCGCGCGTCATAGACACCGGCGGCGGCGCTTGGACGCTCGAACGTAACCGTCGTCTCGTCGCGGAGCACGGCTGCCTCGCGGTCTGGCTCGACGCGCCGTTCGAGTTGTGCTGGCGGCGCATCGAGAGCGAGCGCGGCGGCGAGCCCCGCCCGCTGGCCCGCGAGCGCGAGGCCGCGCGCCGCCTCTTCGAGGAGCGGCTCGCTTCCTACCGTCTCGCCCCGCTCCGCGTCCGCGTGACGGAGGGCCGGAGCGCCGCGCAGTTGGCCGCGCGGATCGTCTCGGCGGCGTCCGCGAAGTGAAATGAGACGAGCCGCCCTCGCTTGACTCCGCCTGTTGATTTTCGTATTCTCTGCCGCGCTTTAAAGGTTCGGCCCTCCCAAAACGCGCGAGCGTCCTTCCCCTAAAAGCAGAGTCTCACGACCCGACGACGCAAACGACGGGCAGTAAACCCGCAGAACCTCCGACGCTTCTGCCGCGGCTTTGTGCCACCCCTTCTAACCCCTAACCTCGAAAGGCTTCACCATGTTTAAGACAATCTCTTTGGCTCTCGTCCTCGTGCTGGCGTTCGGGACGACCGGTGCCCTCGCCAAGTCGGACAGCGCCTCCTACTACGGCGGCACGGTCGCCACCTTCAAAGACGCGAAGAAGGAGATCAAAGGCCGCCTCGTCACCTCCGACGAGAAGGACTTGCAGTTCATGTACGGGAAAAACCAGTTGGTCTCCATCCCCTACGCCAACTTCGTTGATCTGGAGTACGGCCAGAAGTCGGGCCGGCGCGTGGGCGCGGCGGTCGCCACCACCATCCTGCTCGGCCCGGTTGGGCTGCTCACGCTCTTCTCGAAGAAGCAGGATCACTTCCTCACGCTCGGCTTCACGGACGAGGCGGGCAAGGAGCAGGTCGCCGTCTTCAAGCTCAACAAGAACATGGTTCGGGCTGTGCTCCCGATCCTCGAAGCGCGCTCCGGCAAGAAGGTCGAGTACCAGAGCAAGAGCGCCGAGAAAAAGGCGACGGGCAAGTAGCCCGCACGAGGCGGCCTCCGCGTCGCCCGTCAGTCGAGAAGGGGCGGGACTCCGATCTCGCTCCTTCTTTTTTTGCGCCCGGCGCGCGTCGGTTCGGTGGCGCTCCGGTTTGCTATACTCGTTAGTCAACAACGAACACCGGCGACAAGGCGGAAGCTCTTAAAGTCGTCGAGAGTTTATGTTGAGCGTCGGGAGAAGGAGAAGGGTTGATGAAAATCTTGCTGGCCTGCGTCCTGTCGGCGACGCAACTGTTTTCTTTCGGCGGCGCGGGCGGCGCAGACGGGCGGGGCGTCGAGGCGCAGAAGGAGTTCTTCAAGAACA
>DASTQX010000342.1:0-3879 GCA_035761505.1 Pyrinomonadaceae bacterium | reverse complement strand
GTTCGGGCTGAAGCGTTCGGGCTCGCGCGCGGCGAGCGCGGCCAGCTCGTCCGAAGTCCAAGCGTCGCTTGAGCCCTTCGCGGCGTAGAGCCCCTCGGCGTTACGCACGAGCGCGCGGCGCGCGCCCGTTTCGTCGTGCATGAAGAGCGGGAAGGCGTCGGTCGAAGTATGCACTTGCGCGTGGTAGCCTTCGGCTTCCAACTCGCGCGAGCGTGCGTCGAGCGCGGCGGCGATGTCGGGCGCGCGGCGCGCGGCCTCGGCGTAGAGCGGCGCGGAGAGTTGCTTGAGGCGCGCGTCCGTCGGGTCGAGGAGCACGAGGCCGTAGCGTCCCGTGAGCGCCGCGAGCATCCGCGCGAACGCCTCGCCGAAGCGACGGCCCGGCTGGTAAGACTCGCGCACAAGTTTTTCGAGGTCGGGCAGGAACTCGCTCGAAGGCAGGAGATCGAAGAGCCGCTGAATCGCCTCCTCGACTTCCGCGCCGACGCGGACGCCGCCGACCGCCTCGCCCTCTTCGTGCCAGCCTTCGGGGACGCCCGCGCCCGCGAGCCGCCCGTCGCAGGCGATGACCTCGGCGGAACGCACCTCCTCCCAGTCGTGATCCTCGGTCGCCATCCAGAAGACGGGCACGGCCTCCGTGCCTCGCTGCGTCAGACAACCGGCGAGCTTGACCGCCGAGAGCGCCTTGTAAATCGTGTAGAGCGGCCCCGTGAAGAGTCCCGCCTGCTGGCCCGTGACGACCGCGACCGTCGCGCGCGCGCGCAAGCGCTCGACGTTGGCGAGCGTCTCCCGGCTCGCGCCCCAAGAGGCGTTGAGCGCCGAGAGCGCGTCGGCGAGCGCGTCGCGGTCGGTCGCGTGCGCGGCCAGGACTTTCGGCGCGCGCGCGGCCAGTTCGTGATGAAAGCGGACGGCTTCCGGGTAGAAGCGGCGGAGAGCGAGAGGGTCTTCGAGGTATTCGAGGAAGAGCCTTGACTGGTGCGGGACGCGCCCGAAGGGCAGGCGCTCGACGCGCAGGCCCGACTGTTCGGGCGTGCTATAACATGCGGGTTCGGTCGTCGTAGTCACACGCTTAACGCTTTCGCCTGAAGCTGCACGCCCCGCGGCGGTTCGTCTTCTCTCAAGGCTCCGGCATTATAGCGAGTGCGTGCGGAGGCGCGCAAACTTCGCTTCCCTTCGCCGTCAGGCGGGCGTCAAGACTTCGGCCTCTGCGAGGAGCCGCGCGAGTTCGCGGCGCGCGCCTTCGTCCGGCGCGCGGAGCGGCGCGCGCACCGCCCCTCCCGCGTAGCCGAGCAGTTCGAGCGCGGCCTTCAAGCCGCCGATGCCGAAGCGCGTCGTGACGGCGGCGGCGAGCGGCGCGAGTCGTCTTTGCAGCGCGCGCGCGCGTTCATACTCGCCCGCCCCGCACGCCTCGTAGATGGCAACGCACAACTCCGGCGCGACCGCCGCGACGGCCAGAATCGCCCCCGGCGCTCCCGCGCAGAGCGACGCGTAAAGAGCGCCGCCGTGTCCCGTCATGACGACGAAATCATCCGCCCCGTCAATCGTCAGGCGCAGCGTCTCGGTCAGCGCGAGCACGTCGCCGGAGCTGTCCTTGATGCCTCGGATGTTTTCGTGCGCGGCGAGTCGCGCGACCACGTCGGGCGCGAGCGTGACGCCCGTGTTCTGCGGGATGTTGTAGAGGATGACGGGCACGGGCGAGGCGTCGGCGACCGCCGCGAAGTGCGCGGAGAGCGCGTCGGCGTTCATCGCGCCGCGATAAAAGTGAGGCGTTAAGACGAGCAGGGCGTCCGCGCCCGCACCGGCCATCCGCCGCGCGTCGGCGACGGTCGCGCGCGTGCCCTGCTCGCCCACGCCGACGACGAAGGCCGACTCAGGCGGCACGGCCTCGCGCGCCGCCTCGACCACGGCCAGCCGCTCCCGCTCGTCCAAGTGGACGCGCTCGCCCGTCGAGCCGAGCGCGACATAACCGCTCACGCCCGTTCGGTTCCAGCGCCCGACGTTGGCGGCGACGGCCCGCAAGTCCAACTCGCCGCCCGCGTCGAAGGGCGTCGGGAACGGGATGTGGATGCCGCGCAAGCTGAGGGTCTTGCTTCCCCGTGGTGTGTGTTGTTCCTTCATCTCAACGCCGCCGACCGGCCACCTCACTTGAGTTGTTCTCTCGACCTGTCCTCGAACGTCCGGTCTTTCGAGAGAGCATACTTGAAAGAGGTCAGGACGAAAAGATGACTCTGGCCGTCCCTGCGTCCACCCTCGCCGCCGAGCGCGAACTGTAGCCAAAGGTCGCTGCTCAGCCTTCTCTCAGCCCCGAACGAGAGGCGGAACAGGTCGTCGGCATCCGCGCCGCTCGGCTTGTTGCGGCGGTACGTGCCTTCCAGAGAACCGGCGAAAGTGGGGCCACCGAATCTGAAGCGGAGGCCGGAGTAGAAGCTGTCCTGCGTGATGAACTCGCCCTCGTTGTCCGGGTCGGCCACCTTCTCTTTGTTGCGGTAGCGCGCGTGCAGAATCAGTTGCGCCACGTCCTTGAGCCCCTCGACGCCGTCGAAGCCGTAGGCGTAAGAAGTCCAGACGCCGCCGCCGTTCCAGCGCATGTTGCCGACGTTGCCCGACTCGCTGATCCAGCTCGGCGCGAGCCCGACGACCAGACTGGAGCGGTTCCAGTTCCGCTTCCTCGAAGCCTTCCGGCACTTCTCCGCCGCTTCTCTGAGGTTCGCCAGCACCTTGTTCTTCGCGTCGGCGAGGAACTGCTCCCGCTCGTCAATCGAAATCCCGGCGGGCATCGGGGGGAATTGCAGCATCTCGGTGAAACACTGCGACAGTTCTCGATCCAGACGCGGGTCGCCTTCGTCGAAGAAGGTCAGATGCAGCCCCAGAGCGAGCCGCGCCGACTTGTCCGCGTCGGTGCTCCCCTTCGTCGTGCCGATGGAGAGTTGGGTGCGAGCGAAGAAGCGCGTTCCCCGACTGTTGCGATAAGCGTCGAGCGTCAGGTTGTTCCCGAAGAGCAGAAGATACGGGACGGTGTCCAACGCGACGCCGTTCTGGAAGTTTCCGTTCTCGTCCACGCCGTTGATGAGCGAGGTCGCCAGCTCGCGCGGGGTCGTCGGGCGCACCACCGTCTGCGGGGTGAGTCCGAGCACCGTGAAGGCCGGGGACTCCGGGACGGAGAGGTCAATGTCCGTCTCCTTTATCTTTTCGGTGCTCGGCAGGAAGCTGATGCCCTGCGGCACGCGGGCCGGGGCCAGCCGCCTTCCGGCGACGTGCGCGGGCGCGCGGTTGAATGACGACGGCCTCACGCCTTGCGCGAAGAGCGTCGGCTGGTAGAGCGCCTTGCGGAAGGCGGATTGATTTTCGCCCCCGTCGGTCGAGGCCGAGGCCGACGCCGCTTCCTTCTTGACGGCTGAGCGCGCCGACTCAGACCGGGTCAGGGTGATGTCCAGCTTGTTGAACTTCTGGCTGATCGTGGCGACGCTCCCCGGTTCCAGACGGAACGAGAGAACGAGGTCTTCGTCGCGCTGTTGAACTTCGGCCTGCTCGAAGCGCCAGCCCGCGCCGCCCTCCATCATCCGCGCCTGCGGGATGACGACGTAGAAGCGGTCGCCGCTCTGATAAGTCACGTAGCCGTCGAGCGACGCGTCGGACGTGACGACCACGCGCCGTCCTTCGGGGCCGTCAACCTTCCGCAAGGGGGCGACGTTCCTCTGCTGCGGTTTCGTGTGGGAGACGAGACTTTGGCTGCCCGGCTCGGCCTGTTGAGCGTGGGAGATGAGCGGGCTCGTCTGGAACAGAAGCGTGAGCGCGGCGACGCTCGAAAGCGTTCTCTTTTTCATATCACTAAGAACCTCACGTGGTCGTACACCAACTCGGTTCCGTCGAGCGAGCCCGACT
>DASTQX010000341.1:0-6033 GCA_035761505.1 Pyrinomonadaceae bacterium | reverse complement strand
AAGCGCGCCGCCGAGACCAACGGCGCGAAGGCGAAAGGGAACGGCGCGGAGCCGGAAGCGAAGGCGCAAGCCGAAGTCGAGAAGGGACTCGCGCCCACCGCCGTCGCTCCGCCGCCGCCGAACGGCCATCACGAAGGCGCTCAAGACGTGGCGGCGACGGCGGTCACGGCCTCTCCCGCGAACGGCTCGCGCGCGGCGGGCAGTTCTCCCGCCAGCCCGACCGCCGCCGCTTCGCCCGACTTCCTCTTCCAGTCATCCAGACACTTCAACGCGCCGGAAGCGGCGCACGTTTCAGCGTCCAATGAGCACACCGGGACACCCGCCGGGTCGGCACTCTCCGGGGGGCAGGCTTCGCGTGCTGCTGGGGCAACTTTGGGCGCTGCCGGTTCGACGCGCACGCCGGAATTCGTCAGCTTTGACATTTCCGCCGCGCGCGTCGAACCACATCTCGTCGCCGTCACGCAACCGCGCTCCGGCCACGCTGAGCGCTTCCGCAGTTTGCGCACGCGTCTCCTCCACGCCGGGGAGCGCAAGAAGATGCAAGCCTTCGTCATCACGAGCGCGGGCATCATGGAAGGGAAGACCCTGACGGCGGTCAACCTCTCGTGGCTGCTCGCGCAGACGGACGGCGTGCGCGCGCTCTTGATTGACGGCGACCTGCGGAACCCTTGCTGCGCCGACTACTTCGGCCTCGACGCGCCGACCGGACTCTCCGAAGTCCTCGGCGGCGAAGTCTCGCTCGCCGAAGCGATTATTAAACTCGAACCCGCCGGGCTTCATCTTCTGCCCGGCGGCTCGGTGCGCGACGACGTGGCGGAGCTTCTGTCGGGGCCGAAGTTCAGCGCCGTGCTGGCCGAGGCGCGAAGGATGTTCGACTACGTCATCATAGACGCGCCGCCGCTCGCCGTCTTCACCGACGCGACCGTCTTGATTAACCGCGCCGACGCGGCCCTCATCGTCGCGCGCGCCGGGCAGACGCGCTACGCCGCGCTCGAACGCGTGCTCGCGCCCGTCCCGCGCGAAAGGATTTTGGGCGTCATCCTCAACGGCTCGGAAGAGCAGATGAACGAGCAGAACTATTACTACCGCCGCTACAAGACGCGCCGCGACGCGGGCGGCGAGGCGGAATGAAGCACGGGCGGGCGGGCACGTGTCCCGCCCCGGTCACTTCTGAGGGGAGTTAAGGTTTTTGGCTTCGACGCGTTTCCACGTCCGCACGCTCCTGCTCATCGTCGCCGAGGCGCTGCTCATCTTCGGCGCGCTGGTGGCGGCGGCGCACATGCGCCTCGGCTGGGTGGACGCCTACTACGAGCTGAACGCGAAGCACGGCTTCGAGAAGGCCGCGCTCTTCACCTCCTTCTGCCTCGCCGCCTTCTATCTCTACGACCTCTACGACTTCGTCGTCATGCACGACCGGCGCGAGTTGGTCTTGCGGCTCCTGCAAGCTCTGGGGCTCGCGTGGGTCGCGCTGGCGATTGTGATGTACGCGCTGCCGCAGTTGATGATCGGGCGCGGCGTCTCGCTCATCGCGCTCCCGCTCGCGCTCTTCCTGATGGTCGCGTGGCGCGTGGCGATTCACTGGCTGCTCGGCCACCCGAACGTCGGCGAGAAAATCTTAATCGTCGGCTCCGGCGACACGGCCATCGAAATCGCGCGCGAAGTCCTTGAGCGGAGGGACGCCGGGTATCGCATCGTCGGCTTCGTGGATAACCGGCCCGAACTCGTCGGTCAGAGCCTCGTCAACCCGCGCGTGCTCGGCCTCAGCACCCAGATGGCCGAAGTCGTGAGGCGCGAGAGCGTCGACCGCATCATCGTCGCAATGGGCGAGCGGCGCGGGCAGTTCCCCACCGAGCAGCTTTTAGACCTCAGCCTTTCGGGCAACGTGGCGATTGAGGAGTGCGCTTCGTTCTACGAGCGCCTGACGGGGCGCGTCCACCTCGACATGCTGCGCCCCTCCTGGCTCATCTTTTCGGGGCGCGGGCGGCAGGCGCGTCTGAGCGGGATGGCGCGCGCTCTCTTCCACCGCATCGTCGCGCTCGCGGGCGCGGCCCTGTCCCTGCCCATCGCCATCCTGACGGCCATCGTCATCAAGCTCGAATCGCCCGGCCCCGTCTTCTACACGCAGGAGCGCGTCGGCAAGAACGGACGCCCCTTCAAGGTCATCAAGTTCCGCTCGATGCGGACGGACGCCGAAAGGGACGGCCCCGTCTGGGCGTCGAAGGGCGGCGACTCGCGCGTGACGCGCGTCGGGCGCATCATCCGCAAGATACGCGTGGACGAGATACCGCAGTTCTGGAACATCCTCAAAGGCGACATGAACTTCGTCGGCCCCCGGCCCGAACGCCCGCACTTCGTCCGGCAGTTGGCCGAGGAGATTCCCTTCTACGACCAGAGACACTTAATCGCGCCGGGCCTCACGGGCTGGGCGCAGATCAAGTACCCGTATGGCGCGTCCATCGAGGACGCGCGGCAGAAGCTCCAGTACGACCTGTACTACATCAAGAACCAGAGCCTCATGCTCGATGCCGTGATTCTTTTCGAGACCGTGAAGACGATCCTCTTCGGTCGCGGCACGTAAAAGTTTTCCGCCGCCCCGCAAGAAGCGAAGCAAGACTTGGAGGTTTGAAGTGATGAAGCCGAAACCGAAACTCGCCGCCGCCGCCGCGCTCGCGCTCCTCGCGCTCGCGCCGTGCGTCCCTCCGACCGCCGCGCAGGACAAGGTGATCGCCGACGCGAAGAAGGAGCAGAAGAAGGAGCAGGGCGGGGCCGAGCAGAAGACGCCCGCGACCTCCTCGAAGGAGGCCGCCGAGCGCCTTGAGGCGGACGACACGAGCCGCGTGCGCGGCGACGTGCCGGAGCGCGCACTCGCCAATCGCCGCGAGGGCTCGAACGAGGACGCCGACTCGGAGGTCGTCTATTTCAACAACTTCCTCACGTCGTACCGCCTCGGCCCGGAGGACGTAATCTCCATCAAGGTCTTCGGCCTCGACCGCTACACCGTGACCGGCGTCACCGTCCCGCCCGACGGCAAGGTGGATTACTTCCACATCCGCGACGGCGTGCACGTCGCGGGCAAGACGACGCAGCAGGTCGCCGACGAGATCGAGCAGCACCTCGAAGAGTACCTCATTGACCCGAAGGTGACGGTCTCTCTGGAGAAGGCGATGTCCATGCGCTACTACGTCATCGGCGACGTGGCGCAGCCCGGCATCCGCACGATGACGCGGCGCTTGAGCGCCTACGAGGCGATTCTCGAATCGGGCGGCGTGCTCGGAACCGGCGACAAGTCGAAGGTCACGGTCTCGCGCGTCAAGGCCGACGGGACGCGCGAACTGATTCCCATCAACATCGCGGCCATCGAGAAGGGCAAAGCGCCCGACAACTACTTCCTCGGCGCGGGCGACCTCGTCATCGTCCCTGGCAACCGCTACAAGACCGTCAAGAAAGTCCTCGACCTCCTGCCGGTCGTCAACTTCTTCCGCATCTTCACCGGGGGATTTTAAGCAAAGTAAGCAGTGAGCAGTGAGCAGTGAGCAGTGGAAAGCAAAAGGCGCGCGGGATTCAAGACAATGAGAGATTTCAAATTTGAAATCTCAAATCTCAAATCTTTGAGGCCGGGAATCAATCGCCCGGTCGCCGCCCTGTTCTGCCTTCTGCTCACCGCTCACTGCTTACCGCTCGCCGCTCACTCTTCTTCCGGCGCGTGGGCGAAGCAGAAGTCCGGGACGCTGGCGTGGCTGCACGCGGTCTATTTCGTGGACGAGCGGCGCGGGTGGGCCGTGGGCGGCAAGGGCGCTCTGCTCTCGACCGAGGATGGCGGGGCGCGTTGGGAGTTGCGGCGCGCGCCGGTCGAGGACACGCTCAACGACATCTTCTTCACGGACGAGCGGACGGGCTGGGTGGCGTGCGAGCGCAGCATCTATCTCCTGAAGACGAAGGAGGAGCACCGCTCTTATCTTCTCAAGACCGAGGACGGCGGCGAGAGTTGGCGGCGCGTCGAGGTGGCGGGCGCGGACGTGGACGCGCGCATCGTGCGCGTGCGCTTCGCCGACCGCGAAAGGGGCTGGGCCTTCGGCGAGATGGGCGCGCTCTACGCGACTTCGGACGGCGGCCAGACGTGGGCGCGGCAGCGCGTCCCGACCAAGCATCTGTTGCTCGGCGGCGCGTTCCTCGACGCGCGTCAGGGCTGGCTCGTCGGCGCGGGCTCGACGCTCCTGCACACCTCGGACGGCGGCGAGACGTGGCGCGAAGGCCGCCTCGCGGGACAGACGCCGCCGATTCCCGCGAACCATCCCGCCTCGTCTTCACCCGCTTCCGCTCCTTCAAGCCCGAACTCTGCAAGACCGAACGCCGCGCCTTCGGTGCGCTTCAACGCCGTCTCTTTCGCGGGCGAGCGGCGCGGCTGGGCGGTCGGCTTCGGCGGCGCGGTCTTCTCGACCGACGACGGCGGGCGCACTTGGCGGGCGCAGCGTTCCAACGTCTCTTCAGACCTCTGGGACGTGAAATTCTTCGACGAGCGCGAGGGCGTCGCCGTCGGCGGCGACGGCACGGCCATCCACACCTCGGACGGCGGCCAGACGTGGCGCGCGGAACCCACGGGGACGCCGCACACCCTCGAACGCCTCTTCTTCGCCGGGCGCACGCGCGGCTGGGCCGTCGGCTTCGGCGGCACAATCATCACCATCGGAAGGAAGGGCTAGAGGCTGGGACTTGAGGCTTGAGGCGAGTAAGAAGCAGTTTGTCTTTAACAAGCCCCTCGCCTCAAGCCTCAGCCTCTAGCACCACGGAGAAGTAATCATGCCGGATCAAACAACGACGCCCAACTCGTCTTCGGTCGCGCGGCGCGCGGGTCTTTTGGCGGTCGCGTTGTGCGGCGGGCTCTTCGTCTCGGCGGCGGCGCAGATGCCCGCGCCTTCTGCGACGGCTTCGCGCGAGCGGCGCGCGACAGCGGCGGCGGCTGAGGCCGCGAAGAAAGACGCGCCGGAGGCTCAGCAAGGCGCGGCGCGTCCGGCGGAAGAAGGCGCGGCGTCGAAGGAGCCGGTTGATAAAGTCTCGGCGGAGAAGAGCCCGGCGGCGAAGGACGAAGCCTTGATCGAGTCGCAGGAGCCGGGGGAGAAGACGGACGCGGAAGTTGTCGTCTCGATGTCGGGCGCGGACGGCGCGGACGCCGAGATTGAAGCGTTGCGCTCGCGCGTCGAGTCGGAGAGCGACGCCGCCGGTCGCGGTCGCGCGCGGCTCGCGCTCGTCGAAAGACTCTCGGCGGCGGGGCGGAAAGTTGAAGCGGTCGAACTGCTGCGCGCGATGCTCGGCGAAGAGCGTTTCGACCCGCCGTTCTTCTACAACACGGGGAACGCTCTGGCGCGGCTCGGCGAGTCGGGCGCGGCCATCGAAGCCTATCGCAAGGCCACGGGGCAGCGGCGCGGCAACTACGCGCGCGCGCAGCACAACCTCGGCGTGGTGCTCATCCGTCTCGGTCGCTGGGAAGAAGCGCAGGAGGCTTTGACGGCGGCCCTCAAGCTCGAACACTTCGCCTACGCCGAGGCGAGTTATAACCTCGGTCGGCTACACGCGCTGCGCGGCGAGGCCGGGCTCGCGATGCAGGAGTGGGCGCGCACGCTCAGAATCAAGCCCGACCACGCGGACGCCGCCGTCGCGCTCGCTCGCGCGCTCGCCGAAGACGGAGACGCCGAAGCGGGGCTCGCCGTCCTCGAAGCCTTCTCGGCGCGCTTCTCCCGCGCGGGCGCTTCGTTGCCGCGCGAAGTCTCGGTCGCGCGCGGCGAGATCATCGCCGCCCGCAACGTCGAGGCGACCGGGCGCGTCGAAAAAGTCTCTTCGACGGAGCGCCGCCCCGCGTCTTCGTCAACGCCCGCGCGCGAGTCGAAGTCCGCGTCTCGTTTGCGCCCGCTCAACATTGACCGCGAGACCTACTCGTTGCTCCGTCGCGCGCGCGCGGCGCGAGAGGCGCGCAAGGCCGAAGAGTCGGTCGCGCTCTATCGCCGCGTCATCGAAGGCACGGGCGGCTACTTCCCGCCC
>DASTQX010000340.1:0-5648 GCA_035761505.1 Pyrinomonadaceae bacterium | reverse complement strand
GGGCGTCGGCGTCGGGCTCGGCGGCGGGTTGTTTTCCGGCCTCCGCAAAGTGGGCGCGAGGGTGCGCGGCGTCTCTTCGCGGAAGAGGTCGCGGAACTGGTCTTCGCGGAAGCGCGGCGTGCGCGGGATGAGGTCAACGCGCGCGAGTTGGTTCGTCTCGGTGCGCTGCCCCGTGTCAAAAAGGAGGAACGTGCCGTCGGGACTCCACGAGACGGTGTTCGTGCTCACGTTGGCGAGGAAGCTCACGGGCTGCGGCTTGCCTTCGCCCTCGACGGGCACGACGACGATGTTGCGGAAGAGCTTCGCGCCGATCTGCGCGTGCGCAATCCAACGGCTGTCGGGCGACCACACGAACGGGCGGTCTGAGTTGAGCGGCGGCCTCTCCATGCCGCCCGTCGCCAAAACTTTCTCCCGCTTCGTTTCGAGGTTGAGGACACGCAGTTCCTTCGCGCCGCGCTCGAAGGCGAGCCACTTGCCGTCGGGCGAGAAGCGCGGCGTCGCGTCGCCGCCGCCCGCGCCGTCCGTGAGACGCGTCTCCGAGTTCGTCCCGAAGTCGTAGAGGTAAATCTGCGCCGCGCCGTTGCGCTCCGAGACGTAGGCGAGACGGCGACTGTCGGGAGCCCAGACCGGAGACGACTCCGGCCCCGGCGTCACCGTCACGCGCGAGGCGTCGCCCGCGTCCGTCGCCGAGGCCGCGAAGACTTCGCCGCGCACGACAAACGCCACCTTCTTCCCGTCGGGCGCGAGCGCGAGTTCCTGAAACCTGTCCGTCAGCCGCACGCGCTCGACCGAGGCATCAGCCGCCGCGCCGCGCCGCACGATGCGAACTTCCTCCGCCCGACCGCTCGACGTGTCCATCTTCCAGACGCCGAAGCCGCGCTCGAAGACAATCAACTTCCCGTCCGCCGAGATGCTCGGCCACAGCACGCGACCGTCTCTGAACTTCGTCAACTGCCTCGGCTCGCCGCCGAGCGCGAGCGACCAGATGTTCTCCGCGCCGCCCCGGTCGGACATGTAAAAGAGCGTCCGCCCGTCCGCCGACCACATCGGCCAAGATTGCTTCGCGCCGCCCTCGGTCAGGCGCTCGTAAGAGCCGGTCGAATGATTGCGCATGAGCCACAGCTCCGACTCGTCAATGTGCGCGTGCCCGTGCCGCCACCACTGCGCGTAGCCGCGCCCGACGAGCGCCAGATGCGCGCCGTCCGGCGAAGGCGTGCCTGCCGTCTCGTTCATGTAGCGGTCAGCGGCGACCTGCATCGGCGTCCCGCCCTCCGGGCTCACGCGGAAGATGTCCGAGCTGCCCGCGATGTCGCGCGCCGACGAAGAGAAGTAGAGCCAGCGTCCGTCCCTCGACCATGAGTCGAGCTGCTCGAAGGCGTCGTCGGCGGTCAGCCTCTTGAGTTCGCCCGTCTCGAACGTCAAGACGTACACGTCGCCGTTGCCCGTGCGCGCCGAGGTGAAGGCGAGTCGCCGCCCGTCGGGCGAGAAGAGCGGCCTGTACTCCGTCGCCGGGTGCGAGACGAGCAGGCGCGCCTCGCCGCCCGCCGCCGCGACCGTCCAGATGTCGCCGCCCGACACGAAGGCGATCTCCGCCCGGTCGGGCGAAACCGACGGCTCGTAAAAGTACGGACGCGGAGCGCTCGCGCCGACCTGTTGCCCGCGCGCGGCTGGCAACTGCGCGACGCCCGACACGAGCAGCGCCAGCGTCAGGACACACGTCGGCAATTTCTTCATCAACATTCAAAAGCCTCCGAAAAATTTCTCACCGAAAGACGGCGGATGGGCGTTGCGGATTACAAGCTTGCACGCAGAATATACCAGACGCGTTGTCGAGCGTGGGGCAAACTTTACCGGCGCGCAAGTCCAAAGTACCTCCCCCCGCTCCTTCGGAGCCACGGCCCGTCGGCCTTGCGTCTCCGTCGCTTCGGATGCTACTTATTCAAATCAATGTCCGTGCTTCTCATCTTCGTGGACGGCCTCGGCATCGGGACGCGCGGGGCGCACAACCCGCTCGAACGGCTCGGCGCGGAGGCCGCGCCGCTCGCCTTCTTCGAGGGCGAAGAGCCTTCGATTCCTTTCGGCGGCGTGCTCGCGCGCACCGACGCGCGGCTCGGCGTCGAGGGCCGACCGCAGAGCGCTTCCGGGCAGACGACGATCCTCACGGGCGTCAACGCGCCCGCCACGCTCGGCTACCACAAGCAGGGTTTTCCTAACGAAGAGATGCGCGCCATCATCCGCGAGCACTCGATTTTTCTTCAGCTCGCGCGCGCGGGGCTTGGCCCCAACGTCTTCGCCAACACCTACACGCGCCGCTTCTTCGACGAGCGACCGCGCTGGGTCTCGGCCACCACGGTCGCGGTCGAAGCCGCCGGACTTCCCTTCCGCACGGTCGAAGATTTGCGCGCGGGCCGCGCCGTCTTTCACGACTTCACCAACCGCCTCGCCATCGAGCGCGGCGAGGACGTAGAGACGCGCACGCCGGAAGAGGCCGCCGCCGTCCTCGCCGCCGTCGCCGCCGAGCACCGCTTCACGCTCTACGAGCACTTCATCACCGACCGCGCCGGGCACGCGCAGGACTTTGAGCTGGCGCTCGACACGCTCCGCGATCTCTCCCGCTTCGTCCGCGCCGTGCTCGAAGCAGTTGATCTCGAAAGCACGACCGTCATGCTCACAAGCGACCACGGCAACATCGAAGACCTCTCGACGCGCAACCACACGCTCAACCAAGTCCCCACGCTCGCGTGGGGGCCGGAGCGCGAACTCGTTCAAAGGCGAGTCCGCACGCTCGCCGACATCACGCCGACCATCATCGAGATTCTGACCGCCGAAGAGCCCACAGCATGAGCACGAAAGGCACGCCCCCGAACGCGACTCCGACAAGCGGCGAGACGACGCCCGCGCCCTCCGTCCCGAAGTATTCCTACTACGCGCTTTTGATTCTCTCGCTGGTCAACTTCCTCAACTACATTGACCGGCAGGTCTTGCCCGCGGTCGCGCCCATCATGCTCAAAGACCCGGAACTCGGTCTGAACGACGCCGAACTGGGCTACATGGAGACGGCGCTCCTGCTCTCCTTCACGGTGCTCGCGCCGCTCTTCGGGCGGCTCGGCGACCGCTACCCGCGCGCGAAGATTATGGCGTCGGCGGCGGTCGTGTGGAGTCTGGCGACGGCCCTGACGGGCTTCGCCGACCGCCTCCCGTTCATGCCTTCGGGCCTCCGGCTCGAAGTGCCCCTCGTCGGCGTGACGCTCGCGCTCTCCGGCATCGCTCTGACGCTCTGCTTCATCCGCGCGCTCGTCGGAGTGGGCGAGTCGGCTTACTCGACCATCACGCCGAGCCTCATCGCCGACTACTTCCCGCCGCAGCAGCGCGCGACCGCGCTCGGAGTCTTTCAAGCCGCCATCCCGATGGGCTTCGCGCTCGGCTTCGTCATCGGCGGCCTGCTCGCCTACTTCTTCGGCTGGCGAGCGGCCTTCATGATTGTCGGAGTGCCGGGACTTCTGACCGCCGTCCTCGTCTGGCGTCTGCGCGAGCCCGCGCGCGGCGCGACCGACGAGCCCGCGCCGCACCACGACACCGCGCTCGAAGAGATCGCCGCAGCGCCCGCCGAGACCGCGCGCGCGCTCTCCGACACGGGGAAGCGGGAGACGACGCTCCGCAACGTCTGGAACATCCTCAAGACGCGCGACTGGATGCTCTCGACCGCCGGTTACACCGCTCTCACCTTCGCGCTCGGCGCGATGGCGACGTGGGCGACGGTCGTGATGGAGCGCGACAAGGGGATGAGCGCGCGGGACGCGGCCATCACGCTCGGCGTCGTCTCGCTCCTCGCCGGGGCGACCGGGACTTTCGGCGGCGGCTGGCTCGCCGACCGCATCAAGGCTTACAGGCACAACGCCTACTTCCTCGTCTGCGCCGTCAGCACCCTGCTCGGCATCGTGCCGACCATCGCGGTGCTCGTCGCTGACTCGCCTTACGTCTTCCTGCCCGCCATCTTCCTCGCCGTGATGCTGCTCTTCGTCAGCAACGCGCCCTTCCACGCCATCCTCTTGGAGAGCGTGCCCGTCCACGTTCGCGCGATGGCCGTCGCGCTCAACATCGTCATCATCCACACCTTCGGCGACGCCATCTCGCGCGCGCTCGTCGGCGTCCTCTCCGAATCACTGAAGGCCGGGAACCTCGCCGCGCTCGCCGCGCTCGCCCGCGCCGTCGGCATTGACTCCAGCCGCCAGCAACTCTCCGCCGCGCTCCTCATCGTCCCCGCCGCGCTCGTCGTCTCGACCCTCTTCTTCTTCGCCGGCGCGAAGGCGCAGAAGCGGGCAGAGATTTAGACCGCCGAAAAAATTCTGTCGGGACAAGCCCTGCCCCGACAAATATTCCGCTTTAAGTTCTTCGTTTTAGGATGCTGTCTTGCGCGAGTTGCGGGGGGCGTCCGCCGCGCGTTCGAGGCAGGCGTGCGAGCAGTAGGCGTTCTGCGAGGAGCGGAGGCGGACGGCGCGCGAGGCGGGGAGCCAAGTCCCGCAAGCGGCGCAACGGACGAGCAGTTCGCTCGACGCGCTCTCTCGCTCTCTCTGGCGCTGCGGCACGTTGGCTGCGGGGCCGCTCTCGCTGACGCGGCGCACGTCGCGCACCACGCCGAGGAAGCGACGCGCCATCCGGATGTAAGGGCGCAGCCGCCAGTAGATGAGCCCGGCTAAGGTCGCCAGCAGGACGAATATCAGGACGTACTTCAATCTCTCTCCTTCGACGCGTTGCGCTTCTGCTCAAGCTGCGCGCGCAGGTTCGGCAACTCCGGGTTCGAGGGGTTGACGCCCTCCAACTCTCTGAGCCTCTTCTCCGCCTCGGCGAAGTCGCCCGACTCGACGAGCGCCGCCACGAGGCTCTGCAAAGGCATCTCGTGGCGCGGGTCAATCTCCAAAGCCTTCCGGTACTCGCGCACGGCGCGAGCGGCGTCGGGCGGGCGGTCGAAGAAGTAAGTCAGGCCGAGGCTCGTTCGCACCACGATGTCGTCGGGCTTCGCGGAGAGCGCCCGCTCGTAAAATTTGCGCGCCTCGCGCAGAGTTCCCGTGTCTCCGCCGCCGCGCGCGACGAGGAAGTGCGCGTTACCGGCAAGCACGGCGATGGGGTAATCGTCGGGCGCGGCTTCGTGCGCGCGTTTCAGGATGCGCGCCACGTCGGGCAGGAGCGCGGAGTTGCCCGTCTGCATCGCGTAGAGATAGAGCCCCTGTCCCGCCGTCCGCTGCAAGGCGGCGTCTTGGGGGCTCGCGTCCGCCTTCGCCACCGCGTTGCGCAGCTCGCCTTCGGTGAGTTGCGGGAGCGCGGCGCTCTCGCCTTCAGCCGTGGCGACCTGCGGCCCGCCGCCCGCTTCCGCCGCGCCCTTCGGCGCACCGGCGCGCAGCCGCGTCAACTCGCCGCGCATCTTCTCCAGCTCGCCACTGTTGATGCCGTTTGCGATGACGACCCCGACGATCAAACCGAGGACGACCCCGACCACCAGATAAATGACCTTGTCCCTGCTCAAGTTTCCACGCCGCGCGCTCTCAGATTCGGACGAGTGCGAGTGTAACAAATAAGAAGGGTAAAAGGGGAAAGGGGAAGGCAAGCGTGAGCAGTAGAGACGACTCGCGCCGCACTCTCTTCCCCCTTTT
>DASTQX010000339.1:0-13157 GCA_035761505.1 Pyrinomonadaceae bacterium | reverse complement strand
GGAGTATGTGACGATTCACCGCGCGAGCGGGGAGGGGAACGAGACGCGCGTCGGGTCGCGGAACTTCCTGATGGTCGGCATCCACGTGGCGCACAACTGCTCGGTCGGCGACGACAACATCTTCGCCAACGGCGCGGCGCTCGCCGGGCACGTCACGGTGGAGGATCACGTCTTCCTCGCGTCGAACGTCGGCGCGCACCAGTTCGTGCGCTTCGGTCGCTTCGCGATGGTCGGAGGGAAGTCCAAGATCGTGCAGGACGTGCTGCCGTTTTTGACGACCGACGGCAACCCGCCGCGCGTGCGCGGGCTGAACGCCGTGGGGCTCAAGCGCGGCGGCTTCTCGGCGGAAGAGCGCGCGGCCTTGAAGCGCGCCTATCAGTTGCTCTTCCGCGCGCGCCTGCCGCTCGAACGCGCGCTCGAAGAGATGCTCAAGCTCAGGGACGAGAACGTCGCGCACCTCGCGGACTTCATCCGCCACTCTCGCCGCGGCTTCACGCGCGCCGAGCGCGGACGCGACGAGAGGGTCGAAGAAGAAGTCGAGTTCTGAACGAATCTCCGATGAACACGAAAGAAGGAAAAACGGTCGCCGAGTTGGCCGCGCTCGTCGGCGGGCGGGTGGTCGGCGACGGGGAGTTGATGGTCGGTCGCGTCTCTTCAATCGAGTCGGCGGCGGCGGGCGACGTGGTGTTCGTCGAGGACGAGAAGTTCTTCGAGGCGGCGCGGGGTTGCCGGGCTTCGTGCGTCATCGTGCCGGAGGGGAAGGGTTTCGAGGGCGGCCCGTCGTTGATTGAGACGGCGCGACCGAAGCTCGCCTTCGCGCTCGTCGCCGAAGTGCTACACCCGCAGAAGAGGCGCGGCGGGTTCGTCCATCCGACGGCGCAAGTGTCGGAGAGCGCGGAGGTCGGAGAGGGCGTTTACGTCGGCGCGCACGTCTCCATCGGCGAGGGCGCGCGGGTCGGCGCGGGGACGCAGGTGTTGGCCGGGACGGTCGTCGGCGCTGCGGTGACGGTCGGGCGCGAGTGCGTGCTGCATCCGAACGTGGTTTTGTACGAAGGGGTGACGCTCGGCGAGCGGGTGATTCTGCACGCGGGCGTGTCGGTCGGGGCGGACGGCTTCGGGTACGTGCGCGACGCGGAGGGCGTCTATCACAAGTTCCCGCAGGTGGGCACCGTGGTTATCGAGGATGACGTGGAGATCGGCGCGCACTCGTGCGTTGACCGGGGCGCGCTCGGCGAGACGAGAATCGGGCGCGGGACGAAGATTGATAATCTCGTGCAGGTCGGGCACAACGTCCGAATCGGCGAGCGCGTCGTCATCGCGGCGCAGACGGGCATCTCCGGCAGCACGGTCATCGAGTCGGACGCCGTCATCGGCGGGCAGGTCGGGATGGGCGACCACGCGCGCGTCGAGCGCGGCGCAATCGTCGGCTCGAAGGCGGGCATCCTGCCCGGCAAAATTGTCCGCGCGGGCACCGTCGTCTGGGGCGTCCCCGTCCGCCCGCTCGACGAGTACAAGCGCCTCAACGCGCTCTGGGGCCGACTCCCACGGATGCGCGAAGAGATAGAAGAACTGAAGCGACAAGTAAAGGAACTGACGGAACGGCTCGCCGAGAAGAGCTGAAGGCGAAAGGCAAAAGTGAAGAGTAGGCGGAACGCTTCGAGTTCGCTCTCTTAACTTTTGCCTTTCGCCTTATTTACTTTTGCCGTCCTCCGTCTTCCATTGTCTGACGGCGCGGAGGACGGCGTGGGCGGCGCGGAGGGAGGCTCCGCCCTCGCCGAGTCGGGCGGCGGCGGCGCGGAGGCGGGCGCGGGTGGCGGCGTTGCGTTCGGGGTCGAGAAGCGCGAGGAGTTCTTGAGAAAGAGTCTCGCCGGTCAGGTCGTCCTGCATCAGTTCGGGCGCGACGCGCTCTCCGGCGATGAGGTTGACGAGGCCGAAGTGCTCGACGCGGATGAGTCGTCCAAGCGTGTGCCAGTTGAGCGCGGACTCTCTATAGACGACGACGAGCGGCGTCGCCAGCAGCGCCGCTTCGAGCGTCGCCGTGCCGCTACAGACCGCCGCCGCGTCCGAGGCCGCGAGCGCCTCGCGTGTCTCTTCGCGCGTAACGCGCAGGCTCTCCGGTGGCGGCGCGGCTTCGGGGCTCGCGGCGGCGACGATGCTCGCCGCCTCAAGGTGCGTGCGGCGCGAGGCGAGCGCGACGACGAACTGCGCTTCGGGCCTCGCCTTTGAAAGACGCGCGGCGGCTTCGAGCATCGGGGGCAGAAGCCGCTCGAATTCTTTGCGGCGGCTGCCCGGAAGGAGCGCGACGACGGGGCGCGCGGGGTCGAGGTCGTGGCGCGCGCAGAACTCCTCTCGCTCGTAACGAGGTTGGACGGCCCCCGCGAGCGGGTGGCCGACGAACTCGACGTGCGTGACGCCGCGCGCGGCGTACCACTCGGCCTCGAAGGGGAGGATGGTGAGCAGGAGGTCTGCGTCGCGCCGCACCTGCCGGACGCGGTGCGCGCGCCAGGCCCAGAGCTGCGGGCTGATGTAGTAGATGACGCGCAAGCCCCGGCGGTGGAGGGCGCGCGCGAGCGCGAGGTTGAAGTCGGGCCAGTCAACGAGGATGACCGCATCGGGGCGTCGTTCCGTGGCGGCGCGCTTGAGCGCGCGGTACGCGGAGACGAAACGCGGCAGGGCGCGCGCGATCTCCAGGAGGCCCGTGATGGCGAGGTCTTCGTCGCGCACGACCGACTCGACGCCCGCCTCTCTCATCCGCGCGCCGGTCGCCCCGAAGAACTCGAAGCCGGTCGCGGGCGCGCGCTCACGCAGAGCGCGCACGAGCGCCGCCGCGTGCGCGTCGCCCGACTCCTCGCCCGCCACGATCATCAGGCGCAATGCTTCCGAGGCCCGTTCCGTCATTCGAGCGATGATAACAAAGTGACGGGAACTAACGACTACTCGCCCCGGCCTTTGGCGAACCGCGCGCCGTCTCCGGCGTTTCCTTACGCCTTGCTTGTGGCCCCTCGGCGGCGCGTGTTAGCATCGCCGCGTTTTTGAAACGAAGGGCTTTATAGAGAGTCAACTTCCACTCGGCGACACAAGGCTCGCGTCGCGCCCCACTCGTTTCGGTCGGCGGAGGTCTTCCTAGAACATCTTGCGCGCAAGTTTTACCCGTCTCACGCGACGCACGGCGTGCTCGCTCCTGCTTTCGGCGGTCGCCGCCGCTTTGTGCCTCGCCACGGCGGGCGGCGCGCGCGTCCACGCGCAGCAGACCAACCCCGTCGACCGCAAAGTCACGAACCCCATCACCGACACGCCCAACGTCAACCCGCTCCAACAAGATCAGCCGCCCATCCGCCCGCGACGACGGCAGCCGCAGACCGACGCCGACGGCACGCCTTTGCCTGAGACGATGGACGAACTCGACGTGCGCGCCGACCGCGAGAGCATCAGCGGCCCCGAAGGTGCGCGCGTCGTCGTCCACGAGGGGAACGTAGATGCGCGCATCGGCATCTACCGCTTGCAGGCCGACAAGGTGACGGTCTATACGGCGACGAACAAAGTCCTCGCCGAAGGCAACGTCGTCTTCGATCAGGGCGAGTTCCAGCGCATCACGGGCTCGCGCGCCGAGTGGAACTATCAGACGAAGATCGGCCACTTCGAGAACTCGACCGGCTTCACGAACCAGACGCAGGACGGCACGATCATCTACTTCACCGCCGACCGCGTTGAAAAAGTCGCGGGCAATAAGGTCGTTGTCTTGAACGGAGAGGTCACGGCCTGCGGCGACGACGAGGTGCCGAAGTGGAGCTTTAAGACGAGCCGCGCCGTCATCACCTTGAACGACCGCGTGCGCGCCAGCAAGCCGAAGTTCCTCGTCAAAGGCGTCCCCGTCCTCTACCTCCCATACGTCTCGGTCTCCATCAAGCCGCGCGACCGCGCCTCCGGCTTCCTGACGCCGACCTTCTCCGGTTCGGGCAAGAAGGGCTTCCGCATCACGAGCGGCTACTATCAGACTTTGGGCCGCTCGGCGGACATCACTTTCCGCAACGACATCTTTACGGGACGCGGCTTAGGCTTCGGGGCCGACCTGCGGACGCGTGCCAACTCGCGCTCGTATCTGAACATGGGCTTCTACGCCATCAAGGACAGAATCTTCGGCGCGAAGGCGAGCGAGCAAGACCCCGATCAGGGCGGCTCGTCTTTCTACATTGACGGCGTGCACTACTTCCCGAACGGCTTTCTGGCCGCCGCCGACATCAACATCACTTCCAACCTCGCCTTCCGCCAAATCTTCTCCGACTCGATTCAGCAGGCCATCTCGCCCGAAGAGCGCTCGCAGCTTTTCGTCAACAAGAACTTCGACGACTACAGCTTCAACTTCCTCGCGCGCACGCAGGTCACTTCGATTCCGACGGTGCGCATCCGCACGCGGAGCCTTCCCGGCGTCTCGCTCGACAAAAGGCCGTCGCCGCTTCCGTTCTTCGATAAGCTCCCGCTCTACTTCTCCTTCGAGGCGAGCGCCGACGGCGTGAGTCGCAAGGAGACGGTCGAAGACCTGGCGACGTTTCTGGCCGAGGGGAACGCGAACCCGATCATCACGCCGTCCATCGTGCAGCGTCTCGACTTTCATCCGAAGTTTAGCGTGCCTTTCGACTTCGGCGGCTGGGGCGTGACGGCGACGGCGCGCGTCCGCGCGACTTTCTACTCGAACACTTTGGAGCCGGAGTCGCGGCTCGTCTCGGAGCGCAACCTCGTGCGCGGCTACGGCGAATTTAATCTCGACGTGCGCCCGCCCGCGCTCGCGCGCAACTTCCGGCGCGGCGGCTCCTTCTGGTTCCGCCACGTCGTCGAGCCTTATCTCACTTACCGAAAAATTTCCGGCATCTCGAACTTCGAGCGCATCATCCGCTTCGACGCGCTCGACGCCATCGCCGACACCAACGAGTTTGAGTACGGCGTCACCAACCGCTTCTTCACGCGCCGCTCGACCGAGACCGTGACGGGCCGCGTCTCCGCGCGGAACTCCAACGGCAGAGTCGTCCCCGGCGCGACGCGGACGCGCGACGAGGAGGAAGAAGAGCGAGTCGCCGCGAACGAAAGGCGCAGGGCCGAGGAGGAGCAACGCCGGAACGGAGAGGCGGGCGACGGGCGACCGCCCCTGACGCAACAGCCTTACGAGTTCCTCTCCATCACGCTCCGGCAGAAGTATTTCTTCGACCCGCACTTCGGCGGCGCGCTCGAACCCGGCAGGCGCAACCAGTTCTATCCCATCAACACTTTTTCCGGCTTCACCTACGGCGGCGTCCCGCGCCGCTTCTCGCCGCTCTACGTCGAGGCGCGTCTCAGAAGACCGACGCGCGCCGACAGCGACCTCTTCGCCGACGTGCGCACGAGCATTGACACGCTCGGCGAAGGCGGCGGCGTCCGCGACCTCGCCGTCAGCTTCGGGCTCCGCAGGCGCGTGCCCGTCCTGCGCGTCATCGAAGCCTTCCAGTCCTTCTACTACACGCGCGCCGTCACGCTCGCGCCGTCGCTCAGGCAGTTCAGCGACCGGCGCGGCAACGAGCCGGGGACGCTGCAAGGCTCGCAGTGGAGCCCTTCGATCTTCCTCGGCGACCGCGACCGGGGACTGTTCGGCGGCGCGAGCTTCTTCTTCGACTTCCAGAACCGGCCCGGTCGCGGCAGTTCCTCGCTCGTCAGCTCCGTCGTCACGCTCGGCTACACTTGGGACTGTTGCGCCATCACCGCGCAGAACTACACCTTCAACGTCGGCCTCCGCCAAGAGAACCGCGCCGTCTTCAGCTTCCGCCTCAACGGCATCGGCACCTTCGGCACCGAGCAGATCGGCCAGCACTTCCGTTAACGCGGAACCGTCGGCGCGCGATAATTTCGAGCCCCTTATCAGTGGCCGAGGGCGTCGTTTGGCTCCGCGCGCTTTCTCTCTGCGTCCGTCGCTGTGTTAAAATCCCGTCCGCTTCGCTGACCGCTTCACAGAGCGCACACCCGCCCTCTGGATTAAAATTAAACTTGCTCTTCGCTCCCCGCTCTTGAGGTAAGCAATGAATCAACGACATTCGCCGCGCCGCGTGGCGCTCTTCTTCTGCCTGTGTGCGCTCGTCGCCGTGGCCGTCTTCGTCTCGCCGTCCTCGTCCGGGCAGGAGGGGCGCGCGCGCGTGCGGCAGGATGTCGGGCGCGCGCTCGAAGGCTTCGACGAGTTGACGCTCGACCCGGCAGCCGTCTCGAAGCAGGTGCGCGAGACGGGGCGGCTCTCGCTGCGGACGACGCACGGGACGTTCGAGTTGGAACTCGAAGCCTCCGACGTGCGCGCCGAGAATTACCGCGCCGTGGTGATGGAGGAAGGCGGCGCGCGAGAGCTTGGGCGCGCGCCCGCGCGCACCTTCAAGGGGACGGTGCGCGGGCTCGAAGGCGCGCAGGCGCGCTTCAGCATTGACGCGCAGAAGCTCGAAGGCTTGATCGCCACGCGCGGCGGCGAACTCTACTTCGTCGAGGCGGCGAAGAACTATTCGACGGCGGCGGGCAAGAGCGACTTCATCTTCTACCCGGAGTCGAGCGTGCGCGCCGAGAGCTTCGGCGAGTGCGGGACGACTCTGGCGCACCGCGTCGGCGAGCGCGCGGGCGAAGTCGCGCCGGGCGGGACTGACTCCGGTTCCGGCGCGGCGGCGGCCACGACCAAAGGCATCCGCGCGGACGAAATCTTCGGGCCGAAGCCGGAGGTCGAAGTGGCGACCGAGGGCGACTTCGAGTTCTTCCAGACCTTCGGGACAGCCGAGGCGGCGAACGCCGACATCCTCGATGTCATGAATCAGGTGGACGGCATCTACGACGTGCAGCTCGGTATCAAGATGCGCGTCGTCTTCCAGCGCACCTGGGCCGTCGCAGCCGACCCCTATTCGGGGACGGCGGCGAGCGCCGCGCTCGACCAGTTCCGAACGGTTTATGACGGCAGCTTCGCGCCGGGCTCGCCGCCCGCGCGCGACCTCACGCACATGTGGACGGGCCGCGACTTCAACGGCGGCACTATCGGCATCGCCTACATCGCCTCGGTCTGCGAGTCGCCCGCCTTCTCTTACGGCATGTCGCAGAACGCCTTCGGCGCGGGCGCGCCGCAGCGCGTCGGCCTCACCGCGCACGAGATGGGACACAACTTCAGCGCCGAGCACCCCGATCAGGAGAACAACCCGCCCGCGGGCTGCTCGCCCTCGATCATGAACTCGTCCATCACGACGAGCACCAACTTCTGCCAGTTCTCGCGCGACCAGATTACGAACCACACGGCGAGCAAGGGCGGTTGCCTGACGCGGCTCACGCAGCCGGGCTGCACCTACGCCGTCTCGCCCTCGTACAGGCGCTTCGCGCCCGCCGGTGGGTCGAGCACGGTCAACGTCGCGACGAGCCAGCCCGGTTGCGCGTGGGCCGTGGCCGAGGGCGCGCCGTGGCTCACCGTCACTTCGGGCGAAGCGGCCTCCGGCTTCGGCGTCACGACCTTCAGCGTCGCGCCGAACGCGGGCGGCCCGGTCTCGGCGCAGATGGACATCGCCGGGCAGAAGGTGACGGTCGCGCAGGACGCCTCGCCCAACTGCGCGACGACGCCGACCGACGGCGACGACGCGGGCGTGCTCGTCATCGGCGATTGCGCGTCGGGGCAGCCGGAGCGCGTCAGCGCCTTAGCCGACCTCTGGACTTTTCAGGGCATCGCCGGGCAGCGCATCCGGGTCGAGATGAACGCCGCCATCCCGCCCAACGGAACCGGGACGGGGCTCGACACGTTCCTTTATCTCTTCGGGCCGGACGGGACGGTCGTCGCCGAGAACGACGACATCGTTCTGGGGAGCCAGACCAACTCGCGCATCCCCGTGAACGGCTTCTTCGTGCTGCCGCAGACCGGGACTTACATCATCGAGACGACCTCCTTCGACGACGTGGAGAACAACCTCGGCCCGTACTCGCTCGTCGTGACCGCCGGGAACCCGAACAACGAGACCTCCATCGCGGGCGGCGGGTCTTTGACGGTCTCCGAAGGCACGGGCGGCGACGGCATCGGGACTGAAGGGACGGGCTTCCGCACCATCAGCGTCTCGCGCAGCAACGCGACGGGCGCGGCCAGTGTGGACTACGCCACCTCGAATGGGACGGCCAACTCGACGAGCGACTATACCGCCGCGCTCGGCACGCTCAACTTCGCCCCCGGCGAAGTGACCAAGAGCTTCGCCGTCTTCATCACCGACGATGCCTTCGACGACGACAACGAGACGATCAACATCACTCTCAGCAATCCCGTGGGGACGACCCTCGGCACGGCGGCGAGCGCCGTCCTCGTCATCAACGACAACGACGCGGCGAACGGCCCCAGCCCCGTCCGCCCGGAGAGCTTCAACACGCGATTCTTCGTCCGCCAGCACTACCTCGACTTCCTTGGGCGCGAGCCCGACGCGGGCGGCATGGGCTTCTGGTCGAACGGCATTGACATCTGCGGCCCCGACCCGGTCTGCCAGTTGAACAAGCGCGTGGACACGTCAGCCGCGTTCTTCCTCTCCATCGAATTTCAGGAGACGGGCTTCTTAGTCCACCGCATGTACAAGGCGGCCTACGGCGACGCCGTGGGGCAGGCGACGCAGAACGGCGTGCCCATCCAGATACCCGTGCCCGTCGTCCGCTTCCACGAATTCCTGCCCGACACGCAGAGAATCGGGAAGGACGTGATTGTCGGGAGCGCCGGCTGGCCCGAACGGCTCAACGCCAACAAGACGGCCTTCGCGCAGGAGTTCGTCTCGCGCGCGCGCTTCGTGGCCGAGTACCCGGCGGGGATGACGCCGGAGCAGTTCGTGGATAAGCTCATCACGAACGCGGCCATCCTCATCGAGACGAGTGAGCGCAACGCGCTCGTCGCCGAGGTGGCGGCCAACAACAACGCGACGGGGCGCGGCTCGGTCTTGCGCAAGATCGCCGAAGACCCGGAACTGGCCTCCATCGAAACGAACAAGGCGTTCGTCCTGATGCAGTTCTTCGGCTACCTCAGAAGGAACCCGAACGACCCGCCCGACGCCACGCACGGCGGCTACAACTTCTGGCTCGGCAAGCTCAACGACAACAACGGCGACTTCCGCGCGGCCCAGATGGTGCTGGCCTTCCTCGACTCGGTCGAGTACAAGCAGCGCTTCGGCCAGCCTTAAACGCGGGCTGGAAAAGCGTTGAATGACGGTCAATTTCTTCGGCCTTGAGCCCCGGCGCGAGCGTCGCGCGGGGGCTCAAGGCCACTTTTTTATGCAACTCCGCGGGGGCGAAATTCATCGTAACCCGGCATGCTTTTCGCGGGAGCAGCGACGGACGCCGGTTCCCGCCCCGACGAGCAAGGAAGTTCGGTCAGGCGTCCGGCGCGGCACTCGGCAGAGTCGCCGCCCACCCTCATTCAGTTAAATATCCGTAATCAATCGTATCTCTCCGGCCCGCGCGCCGGTTGGGCGGCTTCATACACTCAGTCGGGCGCTCCCCCCGCGCCTCCTCGTCAACGCGGAGTGAACTCTTGAAAAGAACTTTTCTGACCTGTCTGCTCACCTTCCTGCTCGTCTTCCTCGGCCCGGCCTCGCTCTTCGCGCAAGGCACGGGCGCGAACAATCCCGACGGCGGCGTCAAGCCACTCTCCGTTCCCACGTCCGAGCCCGGAGAGTTGACGGGCTTCATCATCCGTCAGGTCAACGGCGAGATAGTCTGCCTCGACGCGACCCCGGCGGAACTGCTGCAAATCAAGCCGCTCGACCCGGACGTGCCGCTCAGGCAGTTGAATCATCTCTCGAAAGACGAGACTTCGGCGCGTGGTTCGGTTGACTCCGACGGCGACCCACGGACGGGCGAGAGCGTGACCGGCCTCAAGATCATCCTGCGCGGCACCGAGCAGTTGAACGCGCACGCGGAAGCGGCGGCGGCCTTCGCGCGCGCCGCAGCCGTCTGGGAGTCGCTGATTACCTCCGACATCACGGTCGTCATTGACGTTGACTTCGGCACGACGCGCTTCGGCACAGCCTACGGCGACGGCGTGCTCGGCTCGACCTCCGGCGGCATCTTCTTCATCCCCTCGTACACCTCGGCCCGCGCGCGCCTCCTCGACCGCGCCTCGACCGTCGAAGAGACGGGCCTCTACGGCCTCTTGCCCGCGTCCTCGCTCCCGACCGACCTCGGCGACGTGACGCAGGTGGCGGTTGCCAGCCCCATCGCGCGCGCCCTCGGCTTCTCCGGCGTCCCGCCGCACGCCGAGCCGAACCCCACGCCTGACCCCAACGGCCCCGGCGGCAAGAGCATTGACGCCTTCGGCAACGCGCCCTCCATCGGCTTCAACTCCAACTTTACTTTCGACTTCAACCCGGCGGACGGCATCGCGCCGAACACGACCGACTTCACGGCGGTCGCCGTCCACGAGATCGGCCACGCGCTCGGCTTCACCTCGCAGGTCGGCCAGAGGGAGTTGAGCCCGGAGACGCCTCTGCGCGTCTCGGTCTGGGACTTGTTCCGCTTCCGCCCCGGCACCGGGCCCGCCTCGTTCACCGCCTCGCCGCGCGTCCTCTCTTCGGGCGGCGAGCACGTCCACTTCGACGGCGCGCCGGAGCTGGCGCTCTCGACCGGCAAGCCCAACGGCGAGGGGGGCGACGGTCGCCAGTCGAGCCACTGGAAGGACGACGCCTTCACCGGCGTTTTCATCGGCATCATGGATCCGACCATCCCGCGCGGGCAGAGCGAAGAGTTGACCAGCAACGACCGCCGCGCCGTCAACTTCTTCGGCTATCAGGTCGGGGCCGGGCCGCCGCCGCCGTCCAACGACAACTTCGTCAACGCGGTCGAAGTGGTCGGGCCTGCGGGCACGGTCACGGGCACGAGCAGCAACGCCACGAAGGAGACGGGCGAGCCCCTCCACGCGGGCAATCGCGGCGGCCACTCGGTCTGGTATCGCTGGACTGCGCCCTCGACGGGCTCCATCACCTTCGACACCGTGGGCAGTTCCTTCGACACGACGCTCGCCGCCTACACTGGCAGCAGCGTCGGCGCGCTGACCCCGCTCGCCTCGAACGACGACATTCAGGACGGCGTTGTCCGCACGAGCCGCATCAGCTTCAGCACGACGGCGGGCACGACCTATCACATCGCCCTCGACGGCTGGAACGGCGACTTCGGCAGCATCGTCCTCAACTGGAGCGCCTCGACCTTCACCATCTCCGGGCGCATTTCGAGCACCTGCTGCGGCCCCACGTTCATCGAGCCGAGCGGCATCACCGTCACGCTCTCCGGCGCGCAGACGGCCACGACCACCACCGACGCCTCCGGCTTCTACCGCTTCCAGAATCTCGCGGGGGGCGGCAACTACACCGTCACGCCGTCGAAGGCGGGCGCGGTCTTCACGCCCGCCTCCGCGACCTTCAACAACCTCTCTCAGAACCAGACCGCCGACTTCGGCGTCACGACGCCCATGTTCACGGTCAGCGGCGTGGTGAATGACCCGTCCGGCAACCCCATCGTGGGCGCGCCCGTCCTCCTCGGCAGGGGGCTCGCCCCGGAACTCGTCAACCCCCCGACCGAGGCGAGGACTAATGCCGAAGGCCGGTTCTCGTTCAGCGCGCAGGGCGGGAGGGACTACTGGCTTTCAGTCGCGCAGTACACCGCGCAGCCGAGCATCGTCACCTTCCCCAGCCTGAACGCCGACCAGTCGGTCACGTTCGTCGCCAGCCGCCCGAAAATCTTCGGGCGCGTGACCGACGCCGACGGCCTCCCGGTCGTCGGCGCGACGGTGGACTTGGGCATCAGCGGCACCCACTTACAGTCCGCGACGACGAACGCCGAAGGCCGCTACTCGTTCTCGAACATCATCCCTTCGGGGAACTACACGCTCACGACCTCGAAGGCCGGGCAGTTCATGGGCGAGACGAAGACCGTCAACAATGTGCTTCAGGACACGACCGTTGACCTCCAACTCTTCGCCTATATCCGAATCACGGGGAACGTCGCCGACCCTTCGGGCAAGCCCATCGGCGGCGCGGTGGTGAGCCTGAGCGGCCTCGGAATCGTGGCCTCGACGGGCAGCAACGGTCAGTTCTTCGTCAACGTCACGCCGAGGGCCACTGCCCCCGTCACGCTGCGCCTCACGAAGATCGGCTACACGTTCAACCCGGCGGAACTCTCCTTCAGCAGTGCGAGCGGCGGCAACCAGACCTTCAACTTCACGGGGACGGTGGCGAACCAGATTGACAGCAGCGAGTTCTTCGTCGCGCAGCACTACCGGGACTTCCTTGGGCGCGAGCCCGACGCGGGCGGCCTCAACTTCTGGACGAACGGCATCGAGTCGTGCGGCTCGGACGCAACCTGCGTCGCGCTCAAGCGGACGGACACTTCCGCCGCCTTCTTCCTCTCCATCGAATTTCAGGAGACGGGCTTCCTCGTCCAACGCCTGTACAAGGCCGCTTACGGCGACGCCACCGGCCAAGCCACGCAGAACGGCGTGCCCGTCCAGATTCCCGTGCCGGTGGTGCGGATGGACGAGTTCTTCCCCGACACGCAGAGAATCGGCCAGAACGTCATCGTCGGCACCGCCGGGTGGCCCGAACGGCTCGACGCCAACAAGACGGCCTTCGCGCAGGAGTTCGTCTCGCGCGCGCGCTTCGCGGCGGCCTTCCCCTCGACGATGACGCCCGCGGCCTTCGTCAACGCCCTGAACACGAACGCCGGGAACGTGCTCTCGGACGCCGAGCGCACGACGCTCATCGCCGAGTTGACGGCGAACAACACGACGGCGGGCCGCGCCTCGGTCTTGAGAAAAGTGGCCGAGGACGCAGACCTCGCCGCCGCCGAGCGGAACCGGGCTTTCGTCCTCATGCAGTTCTTCGGCTACATGAGGCGCAACCCGAACGACCTGCCGGACACGAACTACGGCGGCTATAACTTCTGGCTCGGCAAGCTCAACGACAACGGGGGCGACTACCACAAGGCGCAGATGGTCTTGGCCTTCCTCGACTCCATCGAGTATCGCAACCGCTTCCGGTAGCCGTAAAAAGGCGGGGCGCGAGGCAGCTAAAGCCGTGAATCGTGAATCGAAAAAGCCGTGAACCGTGACGGATAGACCGTGACCGGAGGAAGGCCGTTCTTTCCTGTCACCGTTTACGGTTCACGGCTCACGG
>DASTQX010000338.1:0-16570 GCA_035761505.1 Pyrinomonadaceae bacterium | reverse complement strand
CGAGGAAGAGGGCTGGCTGGGCCTGTCCCTGGAGTGGGCGACGGACGTCTACGGCCGCGCGACGGCGGAACGCATCGCGCGCCTGCTGAACGCCGCCCTGCGCCGCGCCGCCGCCGATGGTCGCGGCGGTCGCGCCCCGCGTCGTGAAGCCGTCCGCCAAACCGCCCTGCGTCGAGAGGCTCACGACCGGCACCAGAACCCCGATAAGAAAGTAAGCGACGCCGACACACAGCAGCGCGCGCAAGGGGTTGCCGAGCTGCACCTGTCCCTGATGCAACACCGGCCCGTAGAGCCCCCACGCGAGCGCCGCGCCGAGGGCGAAGATGATCCAGAGCATTCGGATTCCTCAAAGAGGGTAAATGGTGAATGGTGAATGGTGAAGAGGCAGCGGCTTTCAGACATTTACCCTTCACCAATCATCCGTTACTAAAACGTCAGCCGCACGCCGAGCTGAATCTGCCTCGAAGAGGTGACGGTCGAGCGGATGCGCCCGAAGGTCGAGAGTACCTGCTCGTTGTCCGCCGCGCCGACGAAGGCGGTGAGCGCGGGCGGGGCGAAGTTCGCGCGGTTGAAGAGGTTGAAGGCTTCGATGCGGAACTGGAGAGTCGTGTTCTCGCCGAGCAGCGGGAAGCGGGTGTTCTTAATCGCCGACAGGTCGAAGGTGCGCAGGTTCGGGCCGATGAACGTCCCGCGCCCCAGCGCGCCGAGCGTCCCGGCGGGCTGAAGGACGAAGGCTTCGGGGACGAAGTAACCGTCGGGGTCGCCCGTCACCGCCGTCTCGTGCGTGAAGCCGTCCGCGAGGCCCGGTCGGTCGAGCCCGATGCCGGGGCCGACAGAAGGTGCCCACTGCGAGCGCGAGCGGTTGTTCTGCACGAAGACGGTCAAAGGGTTCCCGCTCCGCGCGTGGCCGATGCCGGAGAGCTGCCAGCCGTCGAGCAGCGTCCCCGCCACCCCGCTCATCCCTTCGGCGAAGGGCAAGACCCACGTGAAGTTGACGACCCAGTTGTGCTTGGCGTGGAAGTCCGCGAGCCCCTTGTTGTAGTTGAGGCCGGGAAACTCCGGCATCGCTGAGGTCGTCCCGTTCGTCGCGTCGGAGAAGAAGGTCGAAGCCTGCGTCGTATCAATGTTGCGCGAGAAGGTGTAGGACGACTGTGCGGAGAGCCCGCGCGTGAAGCGCTTGCGCACCTCGAAGATGAGGGCGTTGTACCACGAGTTGCCGTCGCTCGATTTAAGCTCGATGGTCGTAAAGGCGGTGTTGGGCCGGGGCCGCCCGGCGGGGAAGAAGGGCGTGCCGTCGGCGCGGATGACGGGGACGGTGGTGTTCACGTCGCTGCTCCGCAGAAGGTGCACGCCGCGCGAGCCCGCGTAGCCGATGGTCATCACGGTGTCGAACCAGAGTTCGCGCTGGACGTTCAAGTTCCAGACTTGCAGATAAGGGTTGTTGAGGTCGAACTGCACGGGCCGGATGGAGATCGAGCCGGTGAAGTTCGGAACCGGGAACGAGGGGTTGGCGACGACGGGCCGCGGCGTCGCGGGCGGGTTCGTCACCGTCACGATGAGGTTCTGCTGGTTGTTGGTGTTGAAGTAAATCCCGTAGCCGCCGCGCACGGAGGTCTTGCCGTCGCCCATCACGTCCCACGCGAAGCCGACGCGCGGCCCGAAATTCTTGTGCGTCGGGTTCCGGTAGAGCGGCCCGACGGTCGGCGCGCGGTCGGTCAAATTCGGGAGCGCCGAGTCGCGTCCATTAATGTCCACGGGCATCGTCGTGAACTCGTAGCGGAGCCCCGCGTTGAGGCTCAGGCGCGGCGTGACGCGCATCGTGTCCTGCACGTAGAAGCCGAGGAGCGTGAAGCGCCAGTAGCGGTCGAGCGCGCCTTCGGGCGTGAGCCCGATGAAGCGCACCGGCGTTCCCAAGACGAACTGGCGGATGCCGGGGAAGACGAAGATGCCGTTGCCGAAGGTCGGGTTGACCATGTTGTCCTGATAGCGCTCGGCGAGCGCCCCGGCCTTAATCAGATGACGACCGCGACTGTGGACGAGCCCGTGCTCGAAGCTGAAGACGTTCTGCGTGAGACGCAAGTTGCCGGAAGTCTGCGGGCCGAAGCGCGGAAAGCCGCCGATGTCAATGTTGCCGGTGAGTTCGCGGCCCGGCACGAAGGGCTGCAACTCCTGCGTCGTGTTGGCCGCGACGTTCTGGCCGATGTGCGTCCGACCGAAGCCGAAGCGGAAGGTGTTCAGCGTCGAGGCCGAGAGCGTCTGCCGGTACTCGGCGGTGAAGAACTGGTTGCGCGAGAGGAACGTGCGCGGGAACTGCGGGTAGTCGGTCGGCAATTCCTGGTCGGCGTCGTCGAAGGTGTAGCGCGCGAAGAACTGGTCGCGGTCGCTGCGGTTGTAGTCGAGGCGCGTCTGGAAGAAGTTCTGGTTGACCCTCTGATTGAAGTTGAAGACGTGCGCGGCGAGGTTGCCGACGACGCGCGAAGGCCCGGTGTTCGGCAGGGGGAACTCGTCGAGGTAAGGTCTGACCGAAGGGTTCACCGTGACCGTCTCGCGGATGATGCTCGCTTCGGGGCACGCGCCTCCGGCGGCGGGCGTGACGGCGCAGCGCGTGAGGATTCCCTGACGCGCGTCGAGGTCGGGGACGAAGGTGCGGATGGAGCGTCCGAGGTTTTCGCGGAGCGCCTCGAATCCCGCGAAGAAGAAGAGGCGGTCGCGGTCAATGGGGCCGCCGATGCTCGCGCCGAACTGGTTGCGCTTGAACTCCGGCTTCTCCTCCGGGTCGAAGAAGTTGCGCGCGTCGAAGTTGTCGTTGCGGTGGAACTCGTAGAGCGAGCCGTGGAACTGGTTCGTGCCGGACTTGCTGATGGCGTTAATCTGCCCGCCGGAGTTGCGCCCGAACTCGGCGCTGTAGGCGTTGGTCTCGACGCGGAACTCGCGGATGGTCTCGACGCCGAGCACCGTCCCGGCGGCGCTCCCCGCCGGGCCGTTGGTGAAATCGTTCTGCGGCGTGCCGTCGAGCAGATAGACGTTCGAGCGCGGGTCTTGCCCGTTGATGCTGATGCCCGTGCCGTGCGCGACCACGGAGCCCGTGTCGCGGTGCGAGTAGGCGACGACGCCGGGCTGCAAGAAGGCGAGGTCTGTATAGTTGCGCCCGTTCAAGGGCAGCTCACGGATGGCGCGCTCGCCGACGAGGTAACTGAGTTCCGGCGTCTCGGTGTTGACGAGCGCGGCCTCCTCGGTCACGGTCACGGTCTCGTCCACGCTGGCGACGGCCAGAGGGATGTCGAGCGTCACCGTCTCGTTGACGGTCAGCAGGATGCGCTCGAAGACCTTGTGCGTGAAGCCGCCCTTCTCGGCGCGCACTTCGTAAGCCCCGACGGGCAGCGCCGGGAACGTGTAGCGGCCCTCGTCGTCGCTCACGACCTGGCGCGTCGAGCCGGTCTCCAGATTCTTCGCGCGCACGGTCGCGCCCGCGATGACCGCGCCGCTACTGTCGCGGACTTCGCCCGTGAGCGTGCTCGTGGTCTGCGCGCGCACGCTCGCGGCGAGTACGAAAAACAGGACGAAGATTAACGAGATGGATTTCCCGGCGAGGCGCGGGGGACAGAGCTTGAAGCGCATGACGTTGTGATTAACTCCGGGTTGTAAACTATTCTGGGGTGACGCCCACGGATTCTAACAACCCCGCGCGCAGTTGTGTAGAAATTCGTCCCCCCTTTTTACGATAATTGACGGCGCGCGGTTTTCTTTTACAGCATCTTTACAACAACTCACGCGTTTTAGGCCATAATCGCCGACGCCGAAACAATCTCGACGCCGAGTCCGTTAGAGTCTCAGGCCCGTCCGAATCACTTCCGAGGAGAATCCGTCTTGAAGTCTTCATCTCTCTCCGCACTCCTTCTACTCCTGCTGCTCTTTGTCCCTTCCGTCAGCGCGCAGACGCATCGCGGCTCGATGCGCGGCGCGGTCAGGGACGCGCGGGAAAGCGTCATCCCCGAAGCCACCATCCGCCTGACGCACGAAGGGACGAACGAGTCGCGCGTCGGGACGAGCGGGGCCGAGGGCGAGTACGCGCTCTCGTCGCTCTCGCCCGGCTGGTACCGGATGGAGGTCGAGAAACAGGGCTTCAGGAAATACTCCCGGCGGGTGGAACTGCTCGTCAATCAGGAGAAGCGGGTTGACGCCACTCTGGAAGCGGGCGTCATCTCGGAGGAGCTGATCGTCAGCGCCGACGACATCTCCAACGTGAAGAAAGATTCCGCGTCGCTCGGCACGGTGATTGACAACCGGAAGGTCGAGGGGCTGCCGCTCGACGGGCGGAACTTCTTCGAGTTGTCTCTGCTCGTCCCCGGCGCGGTTCCGGCGGCGCAAGGGTCGGCGGGCTCGGCGCGCGGCGACTTCGCCTTCAGCGTCAACGGCGCGCGCGAGGACTCGAACAACTTCCTCTTGGACGGCGTCTATAACGTTGACCCGAAGCTCAACACCTTCGGCGTGCGCCCGCCCGTGGACGCCATCCGCGAGTTCGAGATGCTGACCTCGACTTACGACGCCGCCTTCGGTCGGAGCGCGGGCGCGCAGGTCAACGTCGTCCTCAAGTCCGGCACGAAAGAGTTCCGGGGCTCGCTCTACGAGTTCCACCGCAACGGCGCGCTCGACGCCCGCAACTTCTTCGCCCCGGCGGGCGAGCCCGCGCCGAAGTACATCCGCAACCAGTTCGGATTTTCCGTGGGCGGCCCCTTCGTTGAGAACCGGACTTTCTTCTTCGCCGACTACGAAGGCACGCGCTCGCGCGAAGGCATCACGCGCGTCACGAACGTCCCGACGCTCGCCGAGCGTTCGGGCGACTTCTCGCAGAGCTTCTTCGGCGTGCCGGTTGACCCGGCGACGGGACAGCCCTTCGCGGGCGGTCAGATTCCTTTGGAGCGGCAGAGCGCCGTGGGCCGCCGCATCGCCGCGCTCTATCCTCTGCCGAACCGCGCGACGCCTTTTCAGAACTTCGTCTCGTCGCCGACGCAGCGCGACCGCAACGACCACTTCGACGTGCGCGTTGACCACACGCTCTCGGACGCCACCTCGCTCGTCTTCCGCTACAGCTTCGGCGACCGCGAACTCTTCGAGCCCTTCACGGGCGCGGGCTTCTCGGTCGTGCCCGGCTTCGGCGACGACGTGACGCGCCGCAGCCAGAACGCCATGCTCGGCGCGACGCACGTCTTCTCGCCCGCCTTCGTCAACGACCTCCGCTTCGCCTTCAGCCGCGTGGCGACCGCCGTCAGGCAGGAGGGCGCGGGCACGAGCATCAACAACCAAGTGGGCCTGCCGGAACTCTCCTCGAACCCGCGCGACTTCGGCCTGAGCTTCATCACGGTGACGGGCTTCTCGCCGCTCGGCCACGAGGGCAACAACCCGCAGAACTCGGTGACGAACACGTTTCAGCTTCTCGACACGGCGACTTACGCGCGGGGCAATCACCTCCTGAAATTCGGCGGGGACATTCGGGCCGTCCAGCAGAACGCCTTCCGCGATGTCGAGTCGAGGGGGCGCATTCAGTTCTCGCCCTTCGCGCAGATTACCTTCAACGCGCTCGGCGACTTGCTGCTCGGCACGCCGCTTCTGACGGGCGGCGCGCGGCTCGACAACCCGCAACACCTGCGCGGCGAGAGCTTCAACTTCTTCGTCAACGACAGCGTGCGCCTGACGCCGCGCCTGACGCTCTCGGCGGGCCTCCGCTACGAGTACAACTCGCCGTCGGTGGACGCCGAAGACCGCGCCAACATCTACGACACGGCGACGCGCTCGCTCGTCCAAGTAGGCACGGGCGGCGTCCCGCGCAGCGGCTACGAGGCAGACCGGAACAACTTCGCGCCGCGCGTCGGCCTCGCGTGGACGGTCGGCGAGAGCGGCGATACGGTTTTGCGCGCGGGCTACGGCGTCTATTACGACCAGTCGCCGCTCGCGCCGGGCGAGGCGCTCTACTTTAACCGGCCCTTCTTCGACTTTAACCTCTTCTTCTCGATACCGGGCTTGCCGCTCACGCTCGACAATCCCTTCCCGGCCTTCTTCCCGTTCGCCTTGCCCGACTCGGCGCTCGCCATCCAGCGCGACCTGCGCACGCCCTACATGCAGCACTGGAACGTGAGCGCGCAGCAGCAATTCGGACGCAGCCGCGTGCTTGAGATCGCCTACGTCGGGTCGAAGGGGACGAAACTGCTCTCGGCGCGCGACATCAACCAGCCGCAGCCGTCCGCTCTGCCGCCGGGGCTGCCGTTTGTCCCGCGCCCCGTGCCGCAGTTCGACGACATCAACGTCCTTGAGTCGCGCGCAAGCTCGATCTATCACAGCCTCCAGGCGAGGTTCGAGCAGCGGCTCGACTTCGGGCTCTCTCTGCTCTCTTCCTACACTTGGGCGAAGTCCATTGACGACGCCTCGAACTTCTTTACGAGCGCGGGCGACCCGAACTTCCCGCAGAACAGCTACGACCTGCGGGCCGAGCGCGGGCGCTCGAACTTCGACGCGCGCCACCGGCTTTCGTTGAGCTACGCCTACGACCTGCCGTTCGGCAGGAATCGAAAATACTTGGACGACCGCGGCTGGCTCTCGGCGCTGCTGAGCGGCTGGCAGACCTTCGGCATCGTCACGCTCCAGACGGGGAGGCCGTTCACCGTGGCGCTGCTCTCCGAGATAGACAATAGCGGCACGGGCCGCTCTTCGCTCGGCTTCGGCGCGAACGACCGCCCGAACGTCGTCGGCAACCCCGTGCTCTCGAACCGCACGCCCGAACGCTGGTTCGACACTTCGGCGTTTGCGTTCCCCGCGCCGGGCACGTTCGGCAACGCGGGCCGCAACACTCTGGAAGGGCCGGGGACGGAGAACGTCAACGCCTCGCTCGTCAAGAACACGGCGCTCGGAGAGCGTTTGAGTTTGCAACTACGCGCCGAGGTCTTCAACCTCTTCAACCACCCGAACCTCAACATGCCCGACAACTTCCTCGGCTCGCCGACCTTCGGGCGCATCACCTCGGCGCGCGACCCGCGCCACGTCCAGTTCGGCGCGAAGCTCCTGTTCTGAGCGGAACTTTTATGAAGAGGACTCAAGCGCCCGCCTTCGTCCTGTCATGCTCGCTCGCGCTGCTCGCCGTCGCGGGCTGCGCGGCGCGCGCGACCGTGCAGCCGGGAGAGACTTCCGCTCCGACCGTGGCTTCAACACCTTCGCCCGCGGACGCGGCGATGGCGGCGGCGTCTCCGGTCAAGAGTGAAACCGAGGGCGTCGAGGTCGCAAAGACCGAAGGCTTGCCGGAAGCGACGACGACGACAACAACGCCTTCCGCCGAGACGTTGAGCTGGCCGCAGTGGCGCGGGCCGAATCGAGACGGCAACGTCGGCGGCGTCGCGGCCCCGCGAGTCTGGCCAAAGACTCTCAAGGAAGAGTGGAAGGTGACGGTCGGCGTCGGCCACTCTTCGCCGGTCGTGTCGGAAGGCAAGGCTTTCGTCTTCGCGCGGCAGGGCGAGGAAGAAGTGCTCATGTGCCTCGACGCCGCGACGGGCAAGGAGGTTTGGAGGAGCGCAAACCCTGTCGCCTACGAGATGAACCCGGCGGCGCGCGGGCACGGCAAGGGGCCGAAGTCCACGCCGGTCTTGAGCGGCGGGCGCGTCTTCACGCTCGGCATCAGCGGCGTCCTCTCGGCGCACGACGCGGCGACGGGCAAAGTCGTCTGGCGTAAAAATTTCTCCGGGCAGTATCCGAACACATCGCCGCTCTACGGGACGGCGATGTCGCCTCTGGTCGAAGGCGGGCTCCTTATCGCGCACGTCGGCGGGCACGACAAGGGCGCGCTCACGGCCTTCGAGGCAGCGACCGGCAAAGTCAAATGGTCTTTCGAGCCGGACGGCCCGGCCTACTCCTCGCCTGTCGTCTTCAAAGCGGGCGGCGAGCGGCAGATTGTGACCTTCACGCAGAAGGAGCTGGTCGCGGTCTCGGCCTCGAACGGGGCTCTGCGCTGGAAGCTGCCCGCGAAATCCTCCTACGACACCAACTCCGTCACGCCCTTCATCTACAAAGACACAATTATCTTTTCGCTCGAAGAGCAGGGGATTCTGGCCGTGCGGCCCGTCAGAGAGGGCGCGGGCTTCGCGGCGCGGGAGGTCTGGCGCAACGGCGAGACGGAGCTTTACATGAACTCGCCCGTTGCGCACGGCAACCTTCTCTTCGGGATGTCGGTGCGCAAGAAGGGGCAGTTCTTCTGCCTCGACGCCGACACCGGCAAGACGCTCTGGCTAGGGCCGGGGCGCGCGGGCGAGAACGCCGCGCTGCTCAACCTCGGCGGCACGCTGCTGCTTTTGACGAACGACGCCCAACTCATCGTCCTCCCGGCGAGCGCGAAGGAGTACGCGCCCGTCGCGCAGTACACCGTCGCCAACTCGCCGACGTGGGCGCACCCGGTCGTCGCGGGCCCGACGCGCATCCTCGTCAAAGACGAAACCACCCTCGCCTCGCTCTCAATCGAATGAAGCGATGGACTGAAAACCGGAAGCCGTTTGTCTTTCAGTTCGTCGTTCCGCGTTCATCGTTTCCTTAGTCGGAGGCTTTATGAGAAAGAGACTGAACACTTCGCGGCGGGAGTTCATGGGCGCGGGGCTGGCGCTGTTGCCGTTCCTGAAGTTCGAGGCGTGCGCGACGGCGGCGGAGACTTGCAGCCCGACGGCGAGGGGCGCGGGCGGCCCCTTCTACAAGGAGGGCGCGCCGTGGCGCGAGAAGCTCTGCGGCGCGGACGAGCCGGGCGAGCGGCTTCAAGTCGCGGGCCGCGTCACCGCCGCCGACACCTGCGCGCCCTTGAAGGGAGCCATCGTCGACGTGTGGCAGGCCGACGCCGCCGGGCACTACGACAACGAGCGCTTCCACCTGCGCGGGCGCGTGCGCGCCGACGACGAAGGGCGCTACCGGTTCGAGACCATCCTCCCCGGCAACTACACCGACGGCGGCCTTCAGAGGGCGCGGCACATCCACTACATCATCAGCGCGTCCGGCTACGCGCCCCTCGTGACCGAATGTTACTTCGAGGGCGAGGCCCGCAACCGCACAGACCCCATCGTCCGCGCCGCCCTCGTCGTCCCCCTCGACGGCGAACGCGGCAAACAACTCACAGCCACGTTCGACGTGGTGCTCGCAAAGAAGTAAAAGAGGGGGTAAAAGGGGTAAAAGGGGAAGAGGGTAAAAGGGACATCAGGCGGCCCCGCTAATCCCTTTTACCCTCTTCCCCTTTTACCCTTTTACCCTTCTTCTAATCCGTCAGCTTGTAACAAGCCATCTCGGTCTCGTTGCGGACGAGGAGGCGACCGTCGGCGACGGCGGGGACGTTCCAAGTCTTGCCGGAGAGGGCGTTGAAGCGGGCGACCTCGGTGTGCTGCGCGGGCGTGGGCTTGAGGAAGACGACTTCGCCCTCTTCGGTCGTCACGACCAGAATCCCGCCGACCAGCACGACCTGCCCGTAGCCGTAGCGCCCGCCCTTCCACTTGCGCTCGCCCGTCGAAACATCCATGCACGTCATGATGCCCTCGTCGAGCCCGTAGACGTGCCCCTCGTGGAAGACGGAGCTATTGAACTTGTTCTTCATGAAATTGTTCTCCCACACCGAGCGGGCCGCGAGACCCTTCCCGGCGGAGGCCACTTCGACGAGCGAAGCGCCCTTGCCGTAACCGGCGGAGATGAAGAAGCGGTTCGGCGTGACGACGATGGGCTGCGCAACGTTGATGCCGGAGGAGTTCGACCACGGGTGCTCCCACAGCAGCGACCCGTCTTCGGGCGCGAGGCCGACGACGCGCCGCGCCGTCACGGCGAGAATCTGCCGCCGCCCGGCGAGCGTCACGAGCATCGGCGAGGTGTAGGAAGCCTCGTCGCCCAAGACCTTCCAGACCGGCGCGCCGGTCATCTTGTTGTAAGCCACGACCGACTTACCCGACGACCCGCCCGGCTGCACGATCACTTTCTCATCCACGACGAGCGGCGCGGCGGCCATGCCCCAAGTGAGGTTGGACGCGCCGTTGTCCGTGAGGATGTTCTTCGACCAGAGGGCGCGGCCCGTCCGCGCGTCGAGGCAGCGCAACTCGCCCGTCCCGCCGAGCGCGTAGAGTCGTCCGGCATCCCAAGTCGGCGTCGCGCGCGGCCCGTCGCCCGTGGACTCGCGGAAGCGCGCGTCCCAGCCGTGCGCCCAAAGCTCCCGACCGTTCTCGATGCTGTAAGCGGTGACGACCTCCTGCCCGCGCCGCTGCTCGATGGTGAAGGCCGCGCCGTCGGCGACGACGAAGGAGGCGTAACCGCCGCCCACCGGCTGCCGCCAAAGCAGAGGGAGTCCCGCGCCGAGGTTCGACTTCAGAGCCGCCTCCGTGTGGCGACCGTCACGACCGGGGCCGCGAAAGTTCGTCCAGTAGTTCCGGCGCGCGCCCTGAGCGTTCGGCGCGCTCGCGCCTTGCGCGGCGGCTGGCTGTTCGACGGCGACCGGCGGTTGCGCCCCCGCGCCGTTCGCCGCGGCGGCCTGCGCGGCGGGGTCAACGACCGTCGCCGCTTGCGGCGCGTCCGCCGCCGTCGCCTGCGCGCCGGGCGTCTGAGCGTCCGCGACTCCGGCGGGCGCGCTCTGCCGCTGCTGCGCGCGGTGGCGTTCGAGCGCCGCGTCGTGGTCTTCGCCGTAGATGAAGTAGAGATAACCCGCGCCGAGCGCGACGAGCAGGACGGAGGCGACGGCCTTGAGCGGCAAGTCGAAGTCGCGCCGCGTCCAGACGAGCGCGAGCCCGACGGGCGGCAGAAGGATGGACGCGGCCACAAGCACCGGCCACGAACGATACCACGCGGGCGGCTTCGAGTCTTCGTCGCTCATACTCTCATCTCCCTCTCGTTTGAAGTCGTGACGGGCCGGAAGCAGGATTTACCACGGGGGCGCGGAAGGAAGTCAGAAGTCAGAAGCCGGAACGATGAACTGAGAGACGGAGGACAGTTGTTTTCAGTTCATCGTTCCGCATTCTTCGTTTCCTCTTGTGCCTCGGTGACTATGTTGTTAGACGGACGAGGCCGCCGCCTTGTTCCATAAATTCCCGCCCGCTACTTGCCGGGCGCGGCGATGCGGTAGAGGTTCCGCTCGCCACGGATGTAGATGCTGCCGTCGGCGATGGCGGGCGAGGCATAGACCGGCTCGCCGACGGAGTTGGTTCGCAGAACAGAGTGCTTCGGCCCGGCGGCGAGGACGAAGGTGTCGCCGTCCTCGCTCGTCAGGAGGAGCTTGCCGTCGTAGGCGACGGGCGAGGCGGTGAAGGTCGCCGGGATGGGGATGCGCCCGCCCTCGTATTTGACCTCGCCCGTGCGCGCGTCGAGGCAGGTCAGGATGCCACGGTCGGTCATCAGGTAGATGTATTCGTTGTAAAGAATCGGAGACGGCACGTAGGCCGTGCCCTTCGCGTAAGTCCAGACCATGTTCGAGGGCGCGGACAGGTCGCCGCTCCCGCCGAGGCGGATGGCGTAGGCGATCTTGGCGGGGAAGCCCGCCGAGACGACGACCATCTCGCGCGAGGCGACCGGGCTCGGAATCGCGTTGCTCTCGACGCCCTTCGCGCGCCAAAGCTCCTTGCCCGTCGCCGGGTCGTAGGCGATGACGGCCTCCGTCCCGCTCGTAATCAGCTCGGCCCGCTTCGCCGTGCGGACGAGAATCGGAGTGGCCCAGCTCACCTGCACCTTGCGCGGCGTCTTCCAGACCTGCTTGCCCGTCTTCTTGTCCACGGCGATGATGAAAGAGTCGGGGCCGTCCTCCTGATCGCACTGCACGATGACGAGATTTTCGTAGAGGACGGGCGAAGTGCCTGTGCCGAGCCCGACCGTGCCGAGCTTGCCGAGGTCTGACTTCCACGCGAGCTTGCCCGCGTAGTCGTAGGCGTAGAGCCCCTCGGCCCCGAAGAAGGCGTAGATGAGCTTGCCGTCGGTGGCGGGCGTCGAGGCGGCGTAAGAACTCTTACGATGCCGGTCGTCGTAGGGCGTGCCCTCCCAAGCCGTCCGCTCCCAGAGAACCTTCCCCGTGTCGCGGTCAATCGAGATGACCTTGAACGTGTGCTTGCGATCCGCGCCCACGCTGTCCGGGTGGAGCCAGTCCTTGCCGTCTATGACGTGCTTCATCGCCTTCGCGCCCGGCACGACCGGCCCTTCGACCGCCGTCGTCAGGAAGACGCGCTTGCCCCACACGATGGGCGACGAGTGGCCCTTGCCCTCAATCGGCGTCTTCCACCGGACGTTCTTCGACGGCCCCCACTCGTCCGGCAGATTCTTCTCCGCCGACACGCCCGACCCCTCCGGCCCGCGCCACCCCGGCCAGTTCGCCTCGCCCGCCGCCGAAGTCGAAGAGTTAAAGAAAGCGACGGCGGCGAGCACCGCGACCGCCACCGACAGTTTAAAGAGACCGGAGAGTTTCACTTGTTGTTCCCTCAAGATGAAGACGGTTTTCAGAGACTGAAAACCGATTACTTTGTAGTTTTCGTCGTCGCGCCCTCGGCGATGCCGTAGAGGTGTTTGAGGCCGCGAACGATGAGCATGCCTTCGGAGATGGCGGGCGTCGCCATCATCACTTCGCCGATCTGGTTCGTCGCCAGCAGCTCGTGCTTCGGCCCGGCCTTGAAGACGAAGATTTCGCCGTCCTCGCTCGACAGATAAATCTTGCCGTCGGAGGCGACGGGCGAGGCGGTGAACGCGCCGCCACGGTCGGCGATGCGCTGCTGATAGACCTGCTTGCCCGTCTTCGCGTCGTAGGCCGCGACCACGCCCTGTATCGAGCACGTGTAGAGCAGGTCGCCATAAACGACGGGCGTCGGCATGTAAGGCCCGCCGCTCTTCTTGCTCCACGCAATGAAGTCGTTCGACTCCTTGCCGTCCTTCAGAGAAATGTCACCCGTCCCGCCCGGTCGGATGGCGTAGATGGGACGAATCGGAGGATACCCGGCGGTGACGAAGATGAGGTCGTGCGCGATGATGGGCGTCGGCGTCGTAATCTCCGAGTTGGGCGAGAGCCACCACAGGAGTTTCCCGGTCGCCGGGTCGTAGCCGCGAATGGCCTTCGTCCCGTTGGTGATTAACTCGGTGCGCGTCTTGCCCTCGTAGATGGTCGGCGTGCCCCAGCCGGAAATCTCTTCGCGCGGCGTCATCCAGAGCCGCTTGCCCGTCTTCAAGTCGTAGGCCGCAAGGAAGGAGTTCTGCTGGATGTCGGCCTGCACGAAGACCATGTTCTTGTAGATGACGGGCGAGCTGGCGTACTCCCACTGGTAGTCGGCGTCGTAGAACCAACCCGCGTCGAGCGTGCCGAGGTCTGCCTTCCAGAGCAGCTTGCCCGAAGTGTTGTAGGCGTACATCCCCTCGGAGCCGAAGAGCGCGACGACCGTCCGCCCGTCGGTCGCGGGCGTCGAGGAGGCGTGCGTCGCCTTCGGGTGTCGCTTGACCTTCGGGACGCCTTCATACGCGACGCGCTCCCAGAGAATTTTGCCCGTCGCTTTGTCGAGGGCATAGACCTTCCAAGTGTGCTTCGGGTTCTCCTTCACGGGCGCGACATCGCCGTAGAGGCCGAAGCGCGTCTCCGGCGTCGCCTCGCTGCTGACGGCGGTCGTGATGAAGACCTTATCGCCCCACACAATCGGCGACGAGTGGCCGAGGCCCGGTATCGGCGTCTTCCATCGGACGTTGATTGATTTGGTGGCGTCGAAGGTCGTCGGCGGGTTCTGGCCCTCGGCGACGCCCGAAGCGTTGAGCCCACGGAACGAGGGCCAGTTCTGCGCCGGGGCGACGGAAGCGGAGAGAGCGATGAAGCAGACGAAGAGGAGAAATCGTTTCATCTTTAAACCTCGGAAGGGAAGTCTTCGGCGTTCGGTGTGGTTTCGGACTTCGACGCGCCCGCGCCCGTTCGTGTTTTCGGGTGCGCGCCGCTTTAGGGCTGCTTCGCCGGTTCGACACGCTTGAAGACGGACTCGTTGCTGCCCTGCTTGAAGGTGAAGCTCAAGACCTTGCCGCCTTCCGAGTTGAAGGTGATGGTCGCGCCGTCGAACTCCATGGGCCGGAATCTCGTCTTGTCGAACGCGCCGAGCGTGAAGGCTTGGCCGCCGAAGACGACCGTGAACTTGCCTTCCTTGACGGCGACGCCGACCTCCTGCCCGCGCTCGCTCTTGTACGTGCCTTCGTAAGACTTCAACGTCTCGGCGTCCACCACGAAGTCGGCCTTCGGCGGCGGGACGGCCCCGGCCTTCTTGAGCAGTTCGACGATCTCGGCGTGCTTGCCGCGCTCGGCGGCGGCGAGGGCGTTGGAGAGCGTGTCGGGCTTCGCGCCGCCTTTGTCGAGCGCGACGCGGACGAGTTCGACGTTGCCTTCCTGCGCGCCCGCACCGAGCACGTCGTCCACGCCGTCGGCGCTCTTCTCAAGGAGCGCGCGGACGGCCCCGACGTGCTTGTTCTGAATCGCCCACGTCATCGCCGTCGCGCCGTAGAAGGTGTCTTTGACGCTCGCGTCCGCGCCGCGCTCCAAGAGGAGCTTGACGACTTCGGCGTGCCCCTTCTCGGCGGCCTTAAAGAGCGCCGTCGTGCCGTAGCGGAATTTGGCGTTCACGTCCGCGCCACGGTCGAGCGCGGCTTTGACGGCCACGGCGTCGCCGCTGCGCGCGGCGGCGAAGAGTTCGTCGTTGAGCGTCTGTTTCGCCGCGTCCTGCGCGCGGAGCGCGGGCGCGGAGGCGAAGACGATGAGCAGCAGCAGAGGGAGTGTGCGCAAGAGTCTCATAAAATCATCGCTCCTCGTTTTCGGGAGTCGCCGCGTGGGTGGTAAATTTAAGGAACGCGCGAGGGCCGGAGTCTGAAGTTCGCGGCCCGCGCCCGTGAGTTCGGTGATTAAACTCCGAAGCCGGTCGGAAATCAAGAGAACGCTTGATGCGTGCTGCACGCGGCGGGCGGCCCGATTGTACATTGCAGAAACGCAAACGGGCGCGGAAAGGTTTCTTTTTACGACATCTTTACAACATTTCCGGCTCGGTGAGCGATAATAACTCGTAACGTCAAGACGGAGGCCGCCCGCGCGCCGCGACAGCCGAGGCGCGACGCCGCCAGAGGCGAGCGGGGGCCGATCCAGCGCCGCGTCTTTAATCCAAAATTTCGGTTCGGCAAACACAGACCGTGAAGGACATCCGAAGATGAGAATTCTTTCCCTCCGGCATCCGGGCTTGGTCGTCTTATCCCTGCTCCTCTTGCTTCCGACGACGGCGAGCGCCGCCGACTGGGCCGAGTGGCGCGGCCCGGAGCGCGACGGCATCTCGAAGGAGAAGAACCTCCCCGTGAAGTGGTCGCCCGCGGGCGAGAACCTCTCTTGGAAGGCTCCATACGGCGGTCGCTCCGCGCCCATCGTGATGAATGATCGCGTCTATCTCGTCAACACCTTCGGCGCGGGCGAGACGTTGCAGGAGCGCGTGATGTGCCTGAGCGCCGACACGGGGAAGGTGCTCTGGGAGCATCGCTTCAACATCTATCTTTCGGACGTGCCGCCGCACCGCGTCGGCTGGGCCTCGCCGGTCGGCGACCCCTCGACGGGGAACATCTACGTGATGGGCGTCGGCGGGACGGTGCTCGCGCTCTCGAAGGAAGGGAAGGTCTTGTGGGAGCACTCGCTCGGCGAGGACATGGGGCTGCTGACGACGCACGGCGGGCGCACCGTCTCGCCCATCATTGACGGCGACCTTCTCATCACCAGCGGCGTGACCTTCAGTTGGGGCACGCACTCGCGCGGCACGCACCGCTTCATCGCCTTCGACAAGAAGACCGGCGAGATTGTCTGGACGAGCGCGCCGGGCGGTCGGCCTTACGACACGACTTATGCGCCGCCCATCATCGCCGACGTGGCGGGCACGCGCCTTCTGATTCAGGGGACGAGCGACGGCTTCGTCCACGCCATCAAGCCGCAGACGGGCGAGGCGGTCTGGAAGATCGAAGTCAGCAAGCGCGGCTTGAATACCGGCGTCGTCGTCCACGGCACGACCGCCGTCGTCACGCACAGCGAGGAGAATCTCGAATCGAGCGAGATGGGGATGATTCTGGCCGTGGACGCGGCGGGCAGAGGCGAGTTGAAGAAGGAGCAGGTCAAGTGGAGCAAGGTCGGCTGGCAGGGCGGCTTCTCTTCGCCTGTGCTCGACGGCGACCGTCTTTATCAAATTGACAACGGCGCGAACCTCGCGGCCTTTGAAGTCGGCACGGGCAAACAACTCTGGCTGCAAAACCTCGGCACGATTCAGAAGGCTTCGCCCGTCTGGGCCGACGGCAAGCTCTACGTCGGGACGGAGAACGGCAAGTTCTTCATCATCGAGCCCTCGGCCACGGGCGCGAAGGTGCTCGACGAAGACCAACTCGGCAGCGAGGCCGCGCCCGAAGCCATCATCGCCTCGGTCGCCGTCTCGAACGGGCGCGTCTTCCTCGTCACCGACGCGAACCTCTACTGCATCGGGAAGAAGTCCGCGTCCACCCCTCTTGAGAGGATGAAACCGGCTCACGAGCACGGCGGCCCGACGACCCCGGCCACCCATGTTCAGGT
>DASTQX010000337.1:0-7149 GCA_035761505.1 Pyrinomonadaceae bacterium | reverse complement strand
GCGAAGGCCGCCGCGCTGCTCGAAGAAGTGGTTGCCGCCGCCTCCGCGCACGCGGGCGCGCTGCGCGACCTCGGCGCGCTCTACACGCAGGCGGGCGAAGGCGCGAAGGCCCGCGCCGCACTCGAACGTGCGGCGTCGCTCGACCCGCAGGACGCCGAGACTCATTTCCAGCTCAGCCGCCTCTACAGCCGCCTCGGCGAAGCCGCGCTCGCCGCACGCCATCTCGAACAGTTTCAGAAACTAAAGAGCCAGAGGGAGAGAGTGCCCGCGCCATGAGGACGCTGCAAAGCCTCGCCGTCGTCGTCGTTATCTTCGTCGCGTGCGGCGCGAGCCGCCACGCCCACGCGCAGCCGAAGCCGGGCGGCGATTGCGGCGCGCGCAAAATCCCGCAACTTTTGGACGTGACGGCGAAGACCGGCATCCGCTTCACGCACACCTCCGCGCCGGAGAAGAAGTACATCGTCGAGTCCATGAGCGGCGGCGTCCTGCTTATAGATTACGACCGCGACGGCTGGCCCGACATCTACTTCACGAACGCGCCGACGGTCGAGATGGCGCTCAAAGGTCAGAAGGCGCGCAGCGCCCTCTACCGCAACAACCGCGACGGCACGTTCGCGGACGTGACCGACAAGGCGGGCGTCGCGCATCCCGGCTTTGCGATGGGCGGCGCGGTCACGGATTACGACAACGACGGCTGGCCGGACATGTACATCACCTGCCTCGGCGGGAACGTGCTCTACCGCAACAACGGCGACGGGACGTTTACGGACGTGACGAAGAAGGCGGGCGTCTCGGATGGACGCTGGTCTGCGGGCGCGGCGTTCGGCGACTACGACGCGGACGGCTTCCTCGACCTGCTGGTCGCCAACTACGTAGATTTCAAGCTCGACGACCTGCCGGGCTTCGGTTCGAGCCCGACCTGCAAGTTCCGAGGCATTGACGTGCAGTGCGGCCCGCGCGGGTTGAAGGGCGCGGGCGACAGCCTCTACCGCAACAACGGCGACGGCACGTTCGCCGACATGACCAAACAGGCGGGCGTCTCAGACCCCGGCGGTTATTACGGGATGCAGGCGGTCTGGTCGGACTTCGGCAACCGGGGCCGCCTCGACGCCTTCGTCGCCAACGACTCGACGCCCAACTTCCTCTACCGCTACGAGCCGCAGAACAAGTTCGCGGAGGTCGGTCTCGAATCCGGGACGGCGGTGAGCGGCGACGGCTCCGAGCAAGGGTGCATGGGCGTCGCCGTCGGCGACTACTTGCACAACGGGCGTTTCTCCGTCTTCGTCACGAACTTCGCCGACGAGTACAACACGCTCTATCGCAACGACGGCGACTACAGCTTCACCGACGTTTCGTTCGCAGCCAACGTCGCGCAAGTCTCACGCCCCTACGTCGGCTGGGGCACGAGCTTCTTCGACCTCGACAATGACACGTGGCTCGACCTCTTAGTCGTCAACGGGCACGTCTATCCGCAGATAGACACGCTGCCTTCGGGCGCGCGCTACCGCCAGCCGAAGCTCCTGCACGTGAACCTCGGCAACGGCACTTTCTGCGACGCGAGCCGACAGGCGGGGATGGCCCTTGAGGAGTCGCGCGCCTCGCGCGGCGCGGCCTTCGGAGACATAGACAACGACGGCGACATTGACGTGGTGGTGGGCGACCTCGACGGGCCGCCGATGGTCTTACGCAACGAGGGCGGCGACAATCGCTGGCTCACGGTCGAGTTGTCGGCGGCGAAGGGCAGCCCCTTAGCCATCGGCGCGCGCGTCCGCGTCGTCACCGGCGACGTGGTGCAGACCGAGGAGGTGCGCAGCGGCACGAGCTATCTCTCGCAGAACGACCTGCGGCTCCACTTCGGGCTCGGCAAACGCGAGAAGGTTGACCTCTTTGAAATCCGCTGGCCGTCGGGCAAGGTCGAGCAACTCAAAGACCTTGCCGCCGGAAAGTTCTACGCGGTGCGCGAAGGCGAGGGCGTCGTCCCCGCCGAACGCATCCGGCCCAACGCGAAGGCGAAGAAATGAACGAAGGCGAAGAGATGAACGGACGCCGCCGCCACGCCTTCCGCCGCTTGCGTCTGACTCGCCTCGTCGTCGGCGCTCTTCTGCTCAACTGCCTGACGGCCACGGCCCCGTCTTTAAACTCCGCCGCCGCACGACAACGCGCCGCCGTGAAGTCTCCCGCCATCTCGTTCGCCGACGTGACGGCTTCAAGCGGCATTGACGTGCCGCACGTCTCGACGCCGGAGAAGCGCTACATCATCGAGTCCATGAGCGGCGGCGCGGCCCTCTTCGATTGCGACGCGGACGGGCGTTTGGACGTGGCGACCGTGAACGGCTCGTCCGTCGAGCGCTTCAAGGCGGGCGGCGACCCCTTCGTCACGCTCTATCGCCAGAAGGCGACGACGGAGGCGGGGCCGCGGTTTGAGAACGTGACGACAGCCGCCGGACTCGCGCGCAAGGGCTGGGGCATGGGCGTCACCGCCGTTGATTACGACGACGACGGGACGGTTGATCTTTTCGTCACCGGCTACGGCGGCAACGTCCTGTATCGCGGCACGGGGCCGTGCCGGTTTCAGGACGTGACGGAGCGTGCCTCGTTGCACGGCGGCGGGTTCGCCACCGGCCCGGCGTGGGCCGACTACGACCGCGACGGCGACCTCGATCTCTTCGTCGCGCGCTACGTCGCGGTTGACTTGAACAACCTCCCGGAGTTCGGCAGCTCGGCCACGACCTGCGCTTACAGGGGCATCCGCGTCCAGTGCGGCCCGCGCGGCCTGCCGGGCGAGACCGACCTCTTCTACCGCAACCGTGGCGACGGCACGTTCGAGGAGGTGTCGCGCAAAGTCGGAGTGAGCGACGAGCGGAAGCACTACGGCATGGCCGGAATCTGGGGCGACTACGACTCGGACGGCTGGCCCGACCTCTTCGTCGCCAACGACGCGACTTACAACTATCTCTACCGGAACATGCGCGACGGGACGTTCAAGGAGACGGGCGCGGTGGCGGGCGTCGCCTACGGCGAGACGGGCACGGAGCAGGGCTCGATGGGCGTGACGTGGGGCGACTACGACGCGGACGGCCACCTCGACCTCTTCGTCACCAACTTCGAGAACGAGCCGAACGCGCTCTATCGCAACCTCGGCGCAGCCGGTTTCGTTGACGTGACGCTGCCGTCGAAGATCGGCCAGCCGAGCCTCCCTTACGTCGGCTGGGGCACGGCCTTCGTGGACTTCGACAACGACGGCCTCTCCGACCTCCTCGTCGCCAACGGCCACGTCTATCCGCAGATTGAACTGGCGCAGGGGAAGTACCCAACCGGCTACCGCCAGCACTTCCTCCTCTTCCGCAACCTCGGCACGGGCACGTTCGAGGAGGTGTCGCAAGCAGCTTCCTTGCGCGACCTCCCTCTGCGCTCGCGCCGGGGCGTGGCCTTCGGCGACATAGACGACGACGGTTTGGTTGACGCCGTGGTCATCAACCTCGGAGAGCCGCCGACGTTGCTGCTCAACACCACCGAGAACCGGAATCAACGCGTCACGCTCCGGCTCGTGCAGACGAAAGGAAACCGCGCGGCCATCGGCGCGCGCGTCACGTTGCGCACGTCGAAGCGCTCGCACCTGCAAGAGGTGCAGGCGGGCGCGAGTTATCTTTCGCAGAACGACCTGCGGCTGCACTTCGGGCTCGGACAGGGAGAGAAGATCGAGCGCGTCGAGGTGCGCTGGACGGGCGGCGAGACGGAGACCGTGACGGGCGTCACGCCCAATCAGATCGTGACCGTCACGCAAGGCAAAGGCGTGACGGCCTCGGTCGGCTATCGGAAGAAATAAGCCGTCCTCCGCGTCGCTCCGCTGTACTCTCTCCGCGTCTCTCCGCTTTGAATCGAACCCCTGCAAGCTCAAGGCTGCTTCGCGGGCGGCGCGGCCAACGTCCTGACGTGCGCCTTCCATTCGGCGGGCGTCGTTTCCTTGAGGCGTGGAAGTTCAGTAGCGGCGAAGACGAGTTGGCGGACGCCGCCGATGACGACGAACTCAAGCGCGGCTTTCGGCTTGGCGGCCTCTGCAATCGCGGCGAGACGCGCGTCGCGCCATTCGGCGGGAGGGGCGACGCCGCGCGAGAGATAAGAGAGGGCTTCGAGCCCCGCCGCGCCTAACGCGGACAAGTCTCTGGCGAGCGGCCTCGTTTCGTGGAGCGCGGGCGAGGCGTCAATCAAGGCTTCGAGTTCCGAGCCCGCGTCGCGCCAAGCGGTGAGGACGTGTCGGAGTTCGAGCGCGCGCATCTCGAAACGCGGCGCGTCCGAGAGCAGGCCGTCGACGAGCGCGCTAAAGCGGCGGGCCTCATCGCTGTCGGGGCGGGCCGCGTCCACGAGTCCGGTCAGAGGGCTGAGCATGGTCTGTGGTCGCTGTTGATAGCGCCTGTATTCCTTGACCGGCTCGACGACCGAGACGAGCACTTGAAGCGGCCCCGTCTCTCGCCCTTGCGCGAGCCTTCTCAGCATCATCGCTTGATTCTTCTCGTGCAACAGGCCCAGCTCTTCGAGCCGGACGCTCGTGACGGCGAGCCGACGATACATGTCCTCCACGTTCGTGATCTCGCGCGGCGACCAGAGGCGCTCGGCGATGGCGGCGGTGCGCGGCCAGAGGCGCGAGTCAATCGTCTCCGGCGTCACCCACTCGCTCCACATCGTCGCCTCGCCGCCGAGGACGCGCGCGGCCTCAGCAGGCGTGAGCGTGCTGCCCGCCGGGAGCGGGTCGTTCAGATAATGCTGCGAGGTCGGGAAGATGAGGTCAATGTAATAACCGTTCGAGAGCACGCCTTCGTAACCTTTGCGCGCGGCTTCGGCGAGCGCGCTCTGCCCGCGCCACGAATGGATAACGACATCCTTCGGCAGATCGGGCTGGAAAATTTCGTCCCAACCCATCATGCGCTTGCCGTGCTTCTTGAGGATGCGGAGCAGCCGCTGGTTGAAGTAGGTTTGCAGCGCGTGGTTGTCCTTGATGCCTTTCTCCTTCATGAAGGCTTGAATCCGAGGGTTCCTGTCCCATTGCTTGCCTTCGTTTTCGTCGCCGCCGATGTGGAGATAGGCGTCGGGGAAGAGCGCGGCCATCTCGCCGAAGAAGGTGTCGAGGAACTTGTAAATCTCCTCGCGCGTCGGGTCGAGCGCGGGCTCGAAGATGCCGGGCCGACGCTCAATCGTGTACGGCCCCGGCGCGCTGCCGAGTTCCGGATGGCCGACGAGCCAAGCGGTCGCGTGGCCGGGGAGGTCAAACTCCGGCATGACGCGGATGCCGCGCTCGCGCGCGTAGGCGATCACGTCGCGGATTTGTTCCTGCGTGTAGAAGTTGCCGTCCGAGCCGAGCCCGTGGAGCTTCGGGAATCTTTTGCTCTCGACGCGAAAGCCCTGATCTTCCGTCAAGTGCCAGTGCAGGACGTTGAGCTTGACGGCGGCCATCGCGTCGAGGGTGCGTTTGACGACCTCGACGGGCTGCCAGTGTCGCGCCACGTCAATCAAAAGGCCGCGCCAAGGGAAGCGCGGCTGGTCCCGAATCTGCACCGCCGGGATGAAGTATCCCGCGCGGTCGCCTTCGAGAAGTTGTAAGAACGTCTCCAGCCCGCGCAGCGCGCCGACGACCGTGGGCGCGCTCAGAGTGGCCTGACGCTCGTTCACTTCGAGCGTGTAGGATTCGTCCTCCTCGACCGAAGGGACGGCGCGGCCCGGCCCCTGACAGTGGACGACGAGGGTCGCCGCCGTCGCGTCGGCGGCGAGCCCGCGCGCCATCTCAAGCACCGTGCGCCCTTCGAGCCTGCGGACGGCGCGCTCTATCCCGGCGCGCAGGCGCTCGTCCGTGTGCCCCTTCGCGGCGACGATGAAAGACTTGTCCACGGCCAGCCTCCCGGCGTCGAACCGCACCGAGGCGGGCACGGGCATCAGGTTGTGTTGGCGGGCGGCGGGCGTCTGCCGGGCCACGGTCAGCCGGGCCGACGCGCTGACGAAGCAGAGTAAGAGTAAGATGACGGAAAAGTTTTTTCTCGCGCTCATGTGCTCCTCAAAAAGTGTGCGGGTGGATTGTTTCGGGCCGCGTTCGGAAAAGTACGGAGAGTGTCGCCGAAAGGGCCGCCCGCACGGCGTAAGTTACGGTGTCATACTTGAGTTACAGAATTAATGCCGGTACAAGTTTGCATCAACGAGGCATGCGCATCTCCTTCTCGAAAGCACTCTGCATGTTTCTCCTCGCGGCCTGCGCCGCCCACGCGCAAGGCCCGGCGGCGGGCCGTCGGCAGGCCCGAACCGTCACCCTTCTGCACGGCGGCTGGAAGTTTCGGGAGGTCGGCAAGACTGTGTGGCACGCGGCGGCGGTTCCCGGCTGCGTGCACACGGACTTGCTCCGCCACGGACTCATCGAAGACCCATTCTACCGGGACAACGAAAAGAAGCTGCAATGGATCGGTAAGACCGACTGGGAGTATGAGACGAACTTCCGCGCCGGCGCGGAGACGCTCGCCCGCCGCCGCGTCGAGCTGGTCTTCGAGGGGCTCGACACATACGCCTCCGTCACGCTCAACGGCGTTCCTCTGCTCGACGCCGACAACATGTTCCGCGTCTGGCGCGTGGACGCGAAACGGGCGCTCCGGGCCGGAGAAAACACGCTCCGCGTCGTCTTCCGCTCGCCCGTCAACGAAGTGCTGCCGAGGATGAAGGCCATCGGCTACGAGCTTCCGGCGGTCAACGATCAGGGCGAGAAGACGAGCCCCTACACGCGCAAAGCGCCTTACCAGTACGGCTGGGATTGGGGGCCGCGCTTCGTGACGAGCGGCGTCTGGCGTCCGGTCAGGCTCGAAGCGTGGGACGGCGTGCGCATCGAGGACTTCCACGTCGCGCAGAAAGAACTCCGCCGCGACGCCTCCGAGATGAGCGCCGTTCTGGAACTCGTCTCGGACTCGGAGATGGACGCGACGGTCGTCGTTGACGATTCGTCGAGCGGAAGGCGACTGGCCGAGCGCGCCGTCCGTCTGCGGACGGGGACGAACCGCGTGGCGCTCGACTTTCTCATCAACAACCCGCGCCTGTGGTGGCCCGCCGGGCTCGGCCCGCAGAACCTCTACCGCTTCCGCGCCCGCGCGCTCGTCGGGGCGCGCGCGGTTGACGAGGCCG
>DASTQX010000336.1:0-1029 GCA_035761505.1 Pyrinomonadaceae bacterium | reverse complement strand
TCCCCGTCTCCGCGAGCCGCCTGCACAGCGAATCCAACGTGCGCATGACGCCCGAGCAGATGGTCGAAGAGGTGCGCAAGTGTGCGCGGTACCCGCATCCCGGCGTGGAGATCGAAGGCGCCGTGTCCACCGCTTTTGGCTGCACGATGCAGGGCGACGTGCCCGAAGACGACGTGGTGCGCATCGCCGCGAGGCTCGCGGAGTTCTGCGACGGGGTCGCGCTCGCCGATACCGTGGGCTACGCGAACCCCGCGCAGATTCGAAGGGTGTTCAGGAGAGTGAAGAACGAAATCGGCGCCAAGCTGGAAGCCGCCCACCTTCACAACACCCGCGGACTCGGCCTTGCGAATGCGCTTGCGGCGTACGAAGAAGGGGTGCGGCACTTCGACAGCTCGATGGGCGGCCTCGGCGGCTGCCCCTTCGCGCCGGGCGCGAGCGGCAACGTGATCACCGAGGACCTCGTCTTCATGTTCGAAAGCATGGGCGTGCCGACGGGAATCTCGCTCGAACAATTATTCCGAGCCCGCGAGGTACTCGTGAAGGGCATCCCGGAAGAACCGATCTACGGCCACACGCCGCTCGCCGGACTGCCCAAAGGATTTCGTGCTGCCGCTTGACGGTGTGCGCGTAGTCGAATTCGCGCACATGGTGATGGGTCCGTCCTGCGGGCTCGTCCTTGCCGATCTGGGCGCGGAAGTGATCAAGGTCGAGCCGCTCGCCGGCGACAATACGCGGCGACTCGAGGCGGCCGGGGCCGGCTTCTTCCCTGTGTTCAACCGCAACAAGAAGAGCCTCGCGGTCGACCTGCAGAAGCTCGAGGGCCGCGACCTCGTCATGCGGATCCTCAAGACCGCGGACGTCCTTACCGAGAACTTCCGTCCCGGCGCGCTCGACAAACTCGGGTTCTCCTACGAGATCCTCTCGAAAGAGAACCCGGGCCTCGTTTACTGCTCGCTCAAGGGCTTCCTCAAGGGACCGTACGAGCACCGCCTCGCGCTCGATGAAGTGACGCAGATGATGGGCGGACTT
>DASTQX010000335.1:0-18537 GCA_035761505.1 Pyrinomonadaceae bacterium | reverse complement strand
TATTCTGTGGGCGTCGGCGAACATTTATCTCTCCCGCTTCCAGTCCCGAAGTCCAACAAAGGAAGAGCCCTTTATGAAAAACATCCGTAGAGCCTCACTGCGTAGCTTCTTGATTCTGGCCGCCGTCTCTCTGTGCGCCGTCGCGGCGACGGCACAGGCGCAGAGCAGGGACGAGCGCTTCATCTCGGCGACGGCTGGCGGGGTCAACTACGTCTCCGGCAAGGTGTCGTTCAGGCGCGCGGGCGAAACCAACTGGGTCGCGCTCTCGACGAAGGACGACCTCAAGAGCGGCGACGTGTTGAAGACCGGCGAGGGCGGGCGCGCTGAAGTGCTCCTGAATCCCGGTTCTTATCTCCGCCTCGGCGCGAACTCGGAGTTTGAGCTGGGCGACGCCTCGCTCGACGACCTCCAACTCAAACTCAAGAGAGGGAGCGCCGTCATCGAGGCGACCGGCTACAGAGATATGGATTTGTCCATCGTGGTCGAGACGCCGCAGGCGCACACGCGCATCGTCCGCAGCGGCATCTACCGCTTCGACGTGACGGGCGCGGGCGTGACCGAGGTGAGCATCCAGAAGGGCCGCGCCTACGTCGGCGAGCCCGAAGTGCTCTACAAGGCCAGCCGGGTCGTCCGCGTCGGCGCGGGCGGCGTGCTTGAGGTTGCGAAGTTCGAGAAGAAGGAGAGGGACTTCGACGACCTCGACCTGTGGAGCAAGGAGCGCGGCAAGGAGTTGGCGAAGATGAACGAGAAGCTCTCGCGGCGGCATGCGAACACGCTGCTGGCGAGCACGAGCCTCGACATGTTCCCCAGCCGCTTCGCGGCCAACGGCGTGTGGTACTACAACGCGCGCTTCGGCTGCTACACCTTCCTCCCCTTCGGCGGCGGCTACTGGCGCTCGCCCTACGGCCACGGCTACGGCAACCAGCTCTACATCCCCTTCGCCGGGAACTGCTTCGGCTGCGACCGCACCGGCGGCCACATCGCCTACGGCAACAACCGCGTCAGGAATCGCGGCGGCAACTCGAACGCCAACCCGTATGGCGGCAGCAACAACAACGGCGGCGGGCGCACGAACACCAACCCGTATGGCGGCAACAATGGCGGCAACAGCGGCGGAAGCCAGCCGAGCGGCGGCTCGCGCCAGCCGGTCGTCACCGGCACGCCTTCGCAGCCGATGATGGTCATTCAGGGACGCGGGAGAACCGACAACTAAGAGAGTCGCGGTCAGGACGAAGGAAAGCGAGAGGGCTCGGACTTCATCAAGTCCGAGCCCTCTCGCTTTTCGCCTGCGCCCTCTTTTCTCCTCACCTGCGCGGGTAGATTTCGTCGGCGGCGACGAGCGCGGATTGCGTGACGGCGGCGAGGCCGTTGCCGGGGAAGGTCGTGTCGCCGACCATGAAGAGGTTTTTGATTGGAGTCCGGTGCGTGGGGGCTTTGGGGCCGAAGACTTCGAGGCTCTGGCCGATGCCGCCGACCATGCCGAGCCTGCGCCGCGTCCGCTCGTAGATGGTGCGCGGCGTCTCCGTCTCGAACACTTCCGCGCCCGCGCCCAACTCCGGCAGCGCCGCGTGCAAGCGTCCCCAAAGCTCTTCGAGCGCGCGCGCGTCCTGCTCTTCGTGCTCCGACTCGTCTTCGTGAAAGCTGAACCACTGCGCCGCGTCCGTGAAGGTCGAGACGGTCACGGCCCGCTTGCCCTCCGGCGCGCGCGCGTCCCAGGCGGGCGCGGAGCCATACATCAAGAGCGAGCGCGCGGGGTCGAACTCCTCGCCCTCCTGCCAGTCCGTGAGCGCCAGCACGTGCTCGGCGGGGAGCCTGCGGGCGGCCTCTTCGTCCGCGCTCAGGAAAATCTGGTACGCGCCCCAGCCGCGCAAGCCCTTCAAGCGCGCGCGCACTTCGGGCGGCGTGCGCTCCGCGCCGACGAGTTTCCCGAACGTGTCCCAGACCGTGAGGTTGCTGACGACGGCGCGCGTGGCCTCGACCAACTCGCCGCTCAAGAGCGTGACGCCCGCCGCCGTCGTCCCGCCCTCTCTGAAAGCGAGCCGCAGGACGGGCGAGTCGAGGCGCACCGTCCCACCGCTCAGGCGGATGGACTCGACCAAAGTTTCCACGAGCGCCCGCGCGCCGCCACGGACGGCGTACATCCCGCGCCTCCCCTGCGAGAGCGCGACCGCCGCGTAGAGATAGGCGGCGGCATCCGAAGGGACTTGCGCGAAGATTTGAAGCTGCGCATCTACGAAGCGGCGGAAGCGCGCGGAAGTCCCGGCGAGGTGTGGCGCGGCGGTCTGGCCGAGGCCGCCGAGGATGGTTGACGAAAGCCTCGCTTCCGAAGCGAGAAGTTTGAGCCGTTGGAGTCGAGAGGCTGTGGCGAGGGCGGGGAAGCGAGCCGCCGCGCGGTGCAAGGCTTCGGCGAGCGGCTCAAGCTCTCGATAGAAGCGCAAAGCTTCGTCCACACATTCGGGAAACGCCGCGCGCAAGCTCTCTTCAAACTCTTCCGCTTCCGCGCCGACGCGCACCTCCGCGCCGTCCGGCATCCGCACGACGTAAGAGGGCTTGAGCCGACGCGCTTCGGGCGCTTCGACGGGTAGCTCCGCGAAAACGCGCTCGTGAATCTCCCCCGGCTGCCAGGAGGCGTAGAGGCCCGCGCCCGTCTCGAAGCGGTGGCCCGCCTGCTCGAACCCGGCGGCGCAACCGCCCGCCGCGCTCCCGCGCTCCAAGAGGCAGACGCGCAGCCCGCGCGCGGCCAGCAGCGCCGCGCACGTCAGACCGCCGATGCCGCCGCCGACCACCACCACTTCGTAAGACATGATTGTTTTTAGAGCTGCACGCCGAACAGAGAGGCGAGCACGATGGCGGACTCGGCCCCGCGCATCTGTTCCGGGAGGTACTGTCTGAAGTAAGGCTCAAGGACGATGAGCACCGACTGGACGCCGTTGAAGACGAGGTGAATGATGAAGCACGGCAAGAGTTTCCCCGTGCGCGCGCGGACGATGGTGAGGACGGTGCTGAGCAGCAGAATGATGAAGAGGATGCCGTAGTTCGGCAAGTACTGCGGCACGTGCACGAGCGCGAACAGGATGAGCACGATCCAGATTGCCAACCTCGCGCCGATGGCTCTTTGCAGCGCCGAGTAGAGCACGCCCCGGTAGATAATCTCTTCGACCAGAGGGGCCGTCGCCGTCGCCATGAAGGCCACGGTCACTGCCGTCAGTCTCGAACTGTTGAGGATTTTGTTGAGCGGCGTCTCCGGCCCGTCTAAGAAGTAGATCAGCGAGATGCCGACGAGGTAGAGCCCGACGGCGATGGCCGTGCTCCGCCAGAAGTTGTACTTCGCGTCCCAAGTCCAGCCGAGCATGGCGAGGAAAGGGAATTTGCCGACGCGCGTCACCAGCAGCCACGCCGCCCCCAGCGTCAGGAGATGCGCCGGGATGGTCGAGACGACTTGCAGGAAGATGGCCGTCTTGTCCGTCAGGAGAAAGCCGGAGAGCCCCTCCATGCCGATCTCCTGCCGGAGGATGTACGGGACGACGAAGAAGACCGGCATAAAGAGGATGAGCGCGACGCTCAACAACCAGAAGCCGATTGCGCCGGGGACGTGCCACGGCGGGTTGTCGGGGCCGAGCGGGAGCGGGGCGGGCTCCAACGGTTCCGGGGCGACGTTAGCGAAACTGTCCTTCGGGAGTGATTCGGTCGGTGTGCTCACACTTCGGAGTGTAAGAGACTCGACTGAAAGAGGTCAACCGGAGTGCGGATTTCGGCCTCAGTCGAGGAAGTGGCTCTCCATCGCGGCGCGAACGCTTTGCATGAGAGCGGGGAGTTCCGAGTCGTCGAGCCCGCGCGTGGGGATGGGCGCGTCCAGATACATCTCGATGTCGCCGGGGCGGAAGATGATCGAGTCGCGCGGCAGGACTTGCCGCGAGCCCTTGATGGTGACGGGAACGACGGGCAGGCCGGTCTGCACGGCGAACTTGAAGCCGCCCTTCTTGAAGGGTTGGAGCGAGCCGTCGCGCGAGCGCGTGCCCTCCGGATAGAGGAAGACCGAGACGCCCTCGCGCACTTCGCTCGCCGCCTTTTGCAGCGTCGCCACGGCCTCGGCGGTCGCGCCACGATTAATCGAGATGTGCCCGGCGCGCGTCATGTGCCAGCCGAGGAAGGGAATCATAAAGACCTCGCGCTTGGCCGCGATGCGCAACTGCGCGGGCAGGTAGCCGAGCATCACGGGAATGTCCATGTAGCTCTGGTGAGTCGAGAGGAAGACGTAAGACGCGCCCGGTTGCAGTTGCTCCGCGCCATAGACGCGCACGCGCGCGCCCGCCGTCCGCGCAATCATGCGGCTCCAAGTGCTCGCGCACCAATGCTGCCGCCTCCCTTCGGCGTCGAAGAAGGAGACGAGGAGCGAGAGCGAGCCCATGACGATGGTGTAGAGGTAGATGAGCGGGATGGCGATGGCCGAGCGAAGATAGTTCGAGGGCGTCGCCTCGCGCGGCGGCGCGGTGCGCGGCACGCGTTGGCCTGTGCCCGAAAGGTTTGTCGTCGTCGGCGGCGCGGGGGAAGTTCGTTCCATGTCAGTCGGCGTCAGGGATTCCGAGCCTACGCGCGGCGAGGAGGAGGCCGATGATGGTCTTCGCGTCTTCAATCTCGCCGGAGGCGAGCATCGAGAGCGCGCGCTCGAAGGGGAGCCGGACGACTTCGATAATCTCGTCCTCTTCGTGGCGGCGCGCGGTCTCGCGCAGACCGGTGGCGAGGAAGACCCAGAGACGTTCGGCGCAGAAGCCGGGCGTGGTGTAGAAGTCCGAGAGCGGCTCCAAGCGTTCGGCGACGACGCCGAGTTCCTCTTCCAACTCGCGCGCCGCGCAGGTCGCGGGCGACTCGCCGTCCTCGATTTTCCCTGCGGGCAGCTCAAGCACGAAGCGCCGCGCCGGGTGGCGGTACTGCCGGACGAGCGCGACCGAACGGTCGTCGAAGCAGGCGACGACGCCAGCGCCGCCGTCGTGGCGCACGACTTCGCGCGTGTAAGTCTGCGCGCCCTCGCGCACCGTGTCCAAGGCGACTTCGATGACGCGCCCCTTAAAAATCCGCTCGCTCGCCAGCACTTCCGGCAGCTCTTCCTCTGAGGTGTTCGCCATGTCTCTTCGCGCCGCCGCCTGTCGGTTCAATAGCCCGTCACGGTCTGGCGCGGCGGGTCGCCGGGGCCGGCGGGCCGCGCTTCGTTAACGCGGATGCCGACGAGGTCTGAGTCGAGATAAAAATGCCTTCTACCGGTCGCGGCCTCGCCCTCCCGGCTCAAGGGGTCGGCGTTGACTTTGAAGGAGGGCGGCTGGCTCTCCGTCCTCGGCGTGACGCGCAGGGTAAAGTTGTAGCCGTGCGCGACGAGCGCATCGCCCGTGAGCGGGGCTTGGAAGACGCCCGCCTCGACCAGCTCTCGGAAAGTCCCGTAGCGGGATTGGGTCTGGAGGTAGAGCTGCTGCGCGGCGGCGATGCCTTCGAGCGCCGCGAGCGTCGCCGCCTCGTTGGCCGCGACGACGCGCCGCTGCCGCGCCTCGTCGTTCATTCGCAGGCCGAGCCACACCAGAGGGATACACGCCAGCAGCCCGACGACGGCGACGACGCCGAGCACCTTCCAATATTTTTTCGTTTCCGTACTATCGGTCATGCGCGTTCGGGTTCGCGTGCGTTCGCGTTCGAGAGTAAGCCCTTCACTTCGCCGACGAGGTAGAGCGAGCCGGTGACGCAGATTGTGCCTCCGGGCGGCGTCTGCGCGAGCGCGACCCGCAAGGCGTCGGCGCTCGACGGCGCGAGCGAGATTGTACTCGAACTCGCCGGGACGGGCACGGCCAAGAGGAGTTCTTCGACCGAGGCCGCGCGCGGGTGGACGGGCGAGGTCAGGACGAGTCGCGCGGCGGCGGGGAAGAGCGCCGCGCCGATCTCTTTGAGCGCCTTGTCACGCATCGCGCCGAAGACGAGCGTGACGGGCGGCGCGACGAACTCGTCCAGGTAACGTCTGAGCGCGCGCGCGCCCGCCGGGTTGTGCGCGCCGTCGAAGAGCAGAGGCGGCACGCGCGACGCGTCGAGTTCCAGACGCCCCGCGTGCTCGGCGGTTTCGAGCCCGGCGACGATTGAAGAGGGCTCGAAGTTAAAGCCTTCGGCGGCCAAAGCCTCGGCGAGCGCGACGGCGACCGAAGCGTTAACCACTTGATGACGACCGCGCAAAGCAAGACGCAACGTTCCGTAGTCCGCTCGCGCGGTACGAAGGCTGACGAGCAGTTGGCCTTCGTCGTTCGCGCCGACGACTTCTAAATCTCCGCCCGCGCGGCGCGGCTCGACGCCGCACTCGCGGCAGCGACGCAGGAGCACTTCTTCGGCCTCCGCTTCCTGCGGCGCGAGGACGGCGGCGCGCACGCCTTCGCGGATGACGGCGGCCTTCTCGGAAGCGATTTCGGCGAGCGTCGCGCCCAGATATTCCTGATGGTCGAGCGCGACCGGAGTCACGGCGACGAAGGAGGCGCGCGCGGCGGTCGTCGCGTCGAGCCGCCCGCCGAGGCCGGTTTCGAGAATCGCCAACTCGACCCCGGCGGCGCGGAAGGCCGAGAGCGCGATGGCCGTCAACTGCTCGAAGAAAGTGGGGAGCGCGCCCGTCTCGCTCTCAATCGCTTCGCACGCCGCGCGCACCGCCGACGCCTCGCGCGCGAAGTCGCCGGGCGAAATCTCCGCGCCGCCGACGCAGACGCGCTCGGTCAACGAGACGAGGTGCGGCGACGTGTAGAGCCCCGCGCGCACGCCCGCCGCGCGCGCCATCGCATTGAGCATCGAGGCGGTCGAGCCCTTGCCGTTCGTCCCGGCAATCTGGACGGAGTTGAAAGAGTCCTGCGGGCGGCCCAGACGTTCGAGCAGCCGCCCGATGTTCTCCAAGCCGAGCTTGATGGCGACAGTCTCGTGGCCGAGGCCGAGGAGGTAGCGGACGGACTCGTCGAAGTTCATCAAGCCGAGTTTAAAGTACAAAGTTCAAAGTTCAAAGTTCAGAACTCGTCTTCAACTTTGAACTTTGGTCTTCGAGACTTGGACTTCGGGCTGTAGTTCGGGCAGCGTGCCTCTGCCGTTGTTGTTCGGGAGTTGGGGGCGGACGGGCTGGAAGTGGACAGCCGGGTTGACCATGAAGTTGAGCGCCTTGATGATGAAGTCGCGCATCTCGCGGCGGTCAACCACGGCGTCGAGCATGCCGTGCTCAAGCAGGAACTCGGCGCGCTGGAAGTCTTTGGGGAGCTTCTGCTTGATGGTCTGCTCGATGACGCGCGGCCCGGCGAAGCCGATGAGCGCCTTCGGCTCGGCGATGTTGATGTCGCCGAGCATGGCGAAGCTCGCCGTCACGCCGCCCGTCGTCGGGTCGGTCAGCACCGAGATGTAAGGGAGACGCGCCTCGGCCAAGAGGGCCAGCGCGGCGGAGATTTTCGCCATCTGCATCAGCGAGAGCGTGCCCTCCTGCATCCGCGCGCCGCCCGACTGGCTGACGATGACGACCGCGCCGCGCTCGCGGACGGCCCGCTCGACGACGCGCGTAATCTTCTCGCCGACAGCCGAGCCCATCGAGCCGCCGAGGAAGGAAAAATCCATCGCCGACATCAGTACGAGATGGCCGCCGATCTTGCCGCGCGCGTTGAGGACGGCTTCCGGGAGGCCGGTCGCGCGCCGCGCCTGTTCGAGTCGCTGCTTGTAGGGCTTGGTGTCGGTGAATTCGAGCGGGTCGGTCGAGGTCACTTCGGCGTCTAGTTCCTCGTAGCTGCCCTCGTCGTAGAGCATCGAGAGGCGCGTGCGCGCGTCGAGGCGGAAGTGATAGCCGCAGTGCGAGCAGACTTGGAAAGACTCTTCGAGTTCGCGCTTGTAGAGCGCGGCATCGCACTCCTGACACTTGACGAAGATGCCCGCCGTGTTGACACGTCGCTCGTCAACCGGGACTGACTCGATGCGTTGGCTCTTCTTGCGAAACCAGGACATGGGCCTTCTAAGACCTTCCGCGCCGCTGCTCGTCTGTGTGTGGATTCAAAAGTAGTTGACGGGCACGAAGATTAACATACCGCACGACGAAGGCGGAAGCGTGCCGGAAAATCTCAAGGTCTCGCGTCGCGCTCGACGCCGCGACGCTCGGCGGCGGCGATGACCTCTTGACGGCCTCCGCCGCCCGCGCCCATCCCGTTGCCGGACGCGCCGAGCTTGGCTTCGACCGCCTCAATCAGAGGCGCGACGATGGCTTGCTCGGCCTCCTCGACCGTCCCGCAGAAGGTGCAGCCCGCGGCGTTGCGGTGGCCGCCGCCGCCGAACTGCTCGGCGATGCGCGCGACGTTCACGTCGCACTTGGAGCGCAAAGAGACGCGGTACTCGCCCGGCTTGTTCTCCTTGAAGAAGGCGACGGCCTCGACCTCGCCGCAGCTCAAAGGATAGTTAACCAGTCCGTCGCCGTCCTCGTCCGAAGCGCCCGCGCGCTCCTGCATCTCCTGCGTCTGCCGGAGCCACGCGACGCGCCCCGAAGCGTCTCGGCGGACGGTGGCGAGCACGCTGCTCGTCAGCTCGATTTTGCTCCACGGGTAGTTGCCGAAGACGGCCTGCGAGACCTTCGCCGGTTTGACGCCCGCGCGGACGAGTTCGGAGGCGACCTTGAAGGTGCGCTCGGTCGTATTCGAGTAGTGAAACGAGCCCGTGTCGGTGACGAGCGCCGTATAGACGCACTCGGCAATCTCGCGCGTGACGCGCACGCCGATGGCCTTGCAGAGATTGTAGATCATCTCGCCGACCGCCGAGGCCGTCGAGTCTATCCAGTTGATGGTGCCGAAGAGCGCGGTCGTCGAGTGGTGGTCAATGTTGACGACGAACTGCTTTTCGAGGTCAATGAGGCCGGGGCGGTCAACGTCCGAGCACTCGATGACGAAGACCGCATCGTAGGGCCGGTCAACCGAGGGCGTGACCCTGACGAACTCCGCGCCGGGCAACTTCTGGTAGGCGTGGGGCACGGGGTCGCGCATGATGACTTCGGGCTCCTTGTCCAGAGCGCGCAAGAGCCAGTACAGCCCCAGCGAAGAGCCCAGACTGTCACCATCCGGGCGAACGTGCGACGTGATCGCGAAGCGCCGCTTCGACTCGATCAGCTCGACGACTTGACTGAGCATGGGATATCAAAAAGTGATGAGTGATGAGTGACGAGTGATAAGAAGGAAGAGAAGTCTTCTCTTATCACTCGTCACTCATCACTCATCACTCGTTTTCTCCTCTCCTTCTTCGCCCGCCTCGCCCGCCGGGGGCTCGGTCTCCGGGCTGCTGACGATTTCTATCCCGGCGAGAAGCTCTTCGACGCGCGTGGCCGACTCTTCGACCGTGTCGCGCACGAAGTGAATCTCCGGCGTGTAGCGCAGGTTCAAGACCGTCCCCAGTTGCCGACGCACGTAGGGCGCGGCCTTCTGGAGCGCCTTGAGCGCCGCGACGCGCTCCGCTTCAGTCCCTTCGGCGAGGACGAAGACGCGCGCGTCTCGGAGGTTGTCCGAGACGCGCACGTCCGTCACCGTCACCGACAGGACGCGAGGGTCTTCCAGTTCGTAGCCGACGATCTGGCTGATCTCCTCGCGGATAAGCTCCGCAATCTTCTCTGGCCTGCGCATAAAAGCAGTGAGCAGTAAGCAGTGAGCAGTAAGCAGTGAGCGGGAAAAGCAGAAAACTGCTTACTGCTCACCGCTTTCCGCTTACAATTCGGTGGCCGCGATCTTGTCGATCACGTAAGCCTCGATCTGGTCGTTCTCCTTGATGTCGTTGAAGTTTTCGAGGCCGATGCCGCACTCGAAGCCTTCGCGGACTTCGGAAACGTCGTCCTTGAAGCGGCGCAGAGAGCCGATGTTGCCTTCCCACGCGACCACGCCGTCGCGGATGAGGCGGGCGCGGCTGTTGCGGCGGATGGTGCCGTCGGTGACGCGGCAGCCCGCCACCGCGCCGACGCGCGGCACGCGGAAGACCTCCTGCACCAGAGCCGTCCCCGTGATGCGCTCCTTCTCGACCGCTTCGAGCATGCCGATCATGGCCGCGCGAATCTCTTCCTCGACCTTGTAGATGATCGAGTGGAGCCGGATGTCCACATGCTCCTGCTTGGCGAGTTCGGCGGCGCGCACTTCGGGGCGCACGTTGAAGCCGATGATGACGACGGCGCGGCCCGCCGCCTCGGTCTGCGTCGCGGCGGCCAAGAGCACGTCCGACTCCGTAATCGCGCCCGCGCCCGAACGGATGACGCGCACCTTCACCACGTCGGTCGAGAGCTTCTGCAACGTACTCTTCAAGACTTCGACCGAGCCCTGCACGTCGGCCTTGACGATGATGAGAAGCTCCTTGACTTCCTTCGCGCCCAGAGCCTCGATGCCGCGCTTCGTGGTCTGCAAGAGCGTATTCTGCCGCGTGACCATCTGGCGGTGGTGCGAAATCTGCTGCGCTTTGGTGATGTCGGCGACGACCTGAAAAGTCTCGCCCGCCTGCGGGACGCCTTGCAGGCCGAGGACTTCGACGGGCGTGGCCGGCCCGGCCTCCTGAATCTGCTCGCCACGGTCGTTGAACATGGCGCGCACCTTGCCGAAGATTTGGCCGACGATGAAAGGGTCGTGGACGCGCAGCGTGCCCTGCTGCACGAGGACGGTCGCCACCGAGCCGCGACCGCGGTCGAGCTTGGCTTCGAGCACCACGCCGGAGGCGAGGCGCGAAGGGCTCGCGCGCAGGTTGAGGATGTCGGCGGTCAGGAGAATCGTCTCAAGGAGCGTGTCCAGATTCTCGCGCTTCTTCGCCGAGACGGGAACCATCTCGGTCTCGCCGCCCCACTCGACGGGCTGAAGGCCGTGGCCCGCCAACTCCTGCCGCACGCGGTCGGGGTTGGCGTCCGGTCGGTCAATCTTATTGATGGCGACGACGATGGGGACGCCCGCCGCGCGCGCGTGCTCGATGGCCTCGACGGTCTGCGGCATGACGCCGTCGTCCGCCGCCACGACGAGCACGACCACGTCGGTCGCCTTCGCGCCGCGCGCGCGCATCATCGTGAAAGCCTCGTGGCCCGGCGTGTCGAGGAAGACGACGCGGCGCAGTTGCGTGGGGTCGTCAGGGCTCTTGACCTGAACGCTGTACGCGCCGATGTGCTGCGTGATGCCTCCGGCCTCGCCGCCCGCCACGTCCGTCGTGCGGATGCCGTCGAGCAGAGAGGTCTTGCCGTGGTCAACGTGGCCCATGACGGTGACGACGGGCGCGCGAGCTTCCTCGACGTAATCCTCGATGCCTTCGCCGATGATCTCCTCGAACTCCTCTTCGGCGACCATCTCCTCGAAGTCCACGAAGGACACGTCGAAGCCGAAGCGCCGACCGATGTCGCTCGCCACCTCGGCGTTCAAGGGCTGGTTGATGGTCGCCAGCACGCCGCGCTGCATGAGGAGCGCCACCACGTCCTTCGGCTTGATGCCGAGCTTTTCGGCGAACTCCTTGACGGTCGAGCCTTCGACGAGGCGGACGGGCTTGAGTTCGCCGCCGTCGCCGCCCGTCGGGATGTTGAGCGACTGCGCGATGCGCTCTTCGCGCGTCAGCGCCTTCGGCGGCGGGATGAAGTCGCGGTCGAAGCGACCGCCGCGCGTCTCGACGCCGCGACCGTGGCCGGGGCGACCGACGGGCCTCCGTCCGGGGCGACCGCCGGGGCGGCGCGCGTCGGTCGGAGGCGTGTAAACGGTCTGCGGCGTGGCGGTCTCGCCGGGCGTGCCGCGCGGCGCGGCGTTGAAGTCTTCGCGTCCGCGCCCGCGTCCGCCGCGCTCGTCCCGTCCGGCGCGTCCGCCACGGTCGCGCGCGGCTGGCGGCGCGGAGGGCGGAGGCGCGGGGGCCGTGACGCGCTGGCCGGGTTGGAGGCCACCGGCGAGCGCCGTGGCGGTCGGGCGCAGGACTCTGACCTGACGACCGGGGAGCGGGGCGTTCGCGCCGGGCGCTTCGGCGGTCGGCGGCGTCGCTCCGGTCGAGGCTTCACCGGCTTCAGGCGAGAGCGTGGCCGCCGAAAACTCGACGTTCTGCTGCGGTTGAATCAAAGGCGTGGGCGGCTGCTGCGGCACGTCCGCCTCGGCGGCGGCTTCGGGCGCTGCTGTCATGTGTGTTTCGGTCTCGGGCGCGGGGGCTTCCGCCGTGCCGGGCGCGCCTTCGGGCCTCTCGGCGCGGGCGGCGGGCTCTTTCTTGATGAGGCGCGGGACGAGCGGGCGCACCGCGCCGCCGGTCGCCGCGCCCGTGGAGGGCGACTCGGCGTGCGCGGGCGGCTGCGGGGCGTGCGCGGCGTCCGTGTCCGGCGCGGCGGCGTGGGCTTCGTCCACGGCGGGCGCGTGCGCTTCGGCGTGCTCGGTCGTGTCGTCGGCGTGCGCGGCCTCGTCGGTCTCGACGGGCTTCGCCTTCTTGACGACGCGCACGGCGCGCTGCACGGTCGGCTCTTTCTTGGGGAAATACTTGTTGCGGATTTTTTCCGCCAGCTCTTTCGAGATGGTGTTCGACGGGACGGACACGTCCACGCCCTCGCGGCGCACCTCTTCCATGATGCGCTTCGACTCCATCTTCAGTTCTTTGGCGAGATCGTAAATGCGGACCTTATACGAAGTCATGCACTCCTTCTTCGACGCTTTCGGTAAAACGGCGTCGCACGCTCAATCGAGGTTTAGGTTCCGAAACCGCCCCCCTTCAACCTCCTCGGTCTTGAGCGCGCAAGGCACTTTCGCCGGAGAAGGGGATTTAAGGCGGGCAAGAGGCGCGCGTTCCTCTGCGGGAGGGGCGCGCGCCCGCGCGGCCTGAGCCGCGGTTATTCGACGTTGCCGGGAGCATTTTCGGACTCATCTTCCGGAACGTCTTCGTCAGTCGCCGTCTGGCCTTCGCCCGCAAGCGACGGCTCCGACGAACTCTGTACTTCGGGCGCGGACGCCTCCGAGGCGAAGTCGGCGCGCGGCGAGATGGAATCGTCGCCGCCGCCTTCTTCTTCGCGCACCGTCGGCTCTTCGATCTCGTCCAACGCGTCGGCGAGCGTGCCGGGCCGCTCGTCTTCGAGCGCCGCGCCGGTGTGCTCGATGACAGCCGCCTCGGACGAGGTGATGTCGGGCGCGGGCGTGATGGTGTCGGGCCGCAGGTCGCGCCCCGCGCCTTGCAGGAGCAGTTCTTCCGCCGACATCTGCTCGACCTCGGTCGAGGCCACGGGGTCTGCCGACTCCGAGGCGAGAATCTCCTCCTCGGCCAAAAACGGCGGGCGCTGCTCGACGGCCTCGTCGTAGCCCGCGGCGATCATCGCTTCCGAGGGCTCGACCTCGCCGGGGTCAACCGACGGGTCGAGCTCGAACGAGGCCGCGTTCTGTTCCACCGTCTGAGCTTCCTCTTCTTCCGCCACGTCGCCCTCCGTTCCGGTCGCCGCCTCCGGCTCGCCCTCGCTCTCGGCGTCGGCCTGCGCCGTCGCTTCGCCCGAAGTCTCTTCCGTCGCTTCCGCACCGGCGGCGGACTCTTCTTCGCCCGCGCCCTCGGCGGTCGCGCCTTCTTCACCGGCCACGGCGGCGGTCACGCCCTCTTCGTGGCCCTCGATTCCGGCGGCGTCGCGCGCGCTCATCACGGCCTGCGCCGCGCCGATGATGCTCTCGGCCTGATCGAGCGAGATGTCGAGATACTCGACCAAATCGTCCACGCTCGTGTTCGCCAGGGTTTCGATGTCGCTGATGCCGTGCTCGGCGAGCCCGGCGGTCATCGTCGGGCTCATGCCTTCGAGCCGCTCGATGGGGACGGGCTCGCCCGAAGCGATCATCGCGCCCATCTGCGCGGCGACCTCGCGCTTAATCTCTTCCTCGCTGCGGATGTCAATGTTCCACCCGACGAGCTTGGTGGCGAGCCGGACGTTTTGGCCGCGCTTGCCGATAGCCAGAGAGAGTTGGTCTTCGTTGACGATGACCTCCATCTGCCGGCGCTCGATGTCGGTGATGCGAACCTGATTGACCTTCGCGGGCGATAAGGCGTTAGCGGCGAAGACCGAGGGCTCGTCCGACCACTCGATGATGTCAATCTTCTCGCCGCGCAGTTCGCGGATGATGGCCTGCACGCGCGAGCCCTTCATGCCGACGCACGCGCCCACGGGGTCAACGTCGCGCTCGATGGAGGCGACGGCGATTTTGGCGCGCTCGCCCGGCTCCCTGACCGCCGACTTGATGACGACCGTGCCGTCGTAAATCTCCGGCACTTCCATCTCGAAGAGGCGGCGCAAGAGTTCGGGCGAGGTGCGCGAGGTGACGACCTGCGGCCCCTTCGCCTCCTTCGACACGTCGTCAATGACGACGCGGATGCGCTCGCCCTGCGCCCACTGCTCGCCGCGCGACTGTTCCTTGCGCGGCAAAACCGACTCGACCGTGCCGAGGTCAACGATGATGTCGCCGCGCTCGAAGCGCTTGACGTAGCCGTTGACGAGGTCGCCGACCTTATCTATGTACTGCTCATAGACGTTGGCGCGCACCGCGTCGCGCACCTTCTGGAAGAGAATCTGCTTGGCGGTCTGCGCGGCGATGCGGCCCATCTCCTCCATCGGCATCGGAATCTGAAGCTCGTCGCCCACGTCCACCTCGTCGCCCGCGAGTTCGCGCGCCTCTTCGAGCGAAAGCTCCTTGCCGGGGTTCTCCACGGCCTCGACGACTTCCTTGGTGGCGAAAATCTCAAGGCCGGTGTCCGAGGAGAACTCGACCTGAATCTCCTCGCCCGACTTGAACTGCTTGCGCGCGGCGGCGCGCACGGCCTCCTTCATCGCCTCGACGACCAAGTCGCGGTCAATGCCGTGCTCTTTGCAGAGGGCTTCGATACTCTGTCCGATGGATGCGCTCATAAAAATTTACCTGTCGTCGTTTAGATGTGTGAGTTCGGGTTTTAGTGTTCCGGCCCCGCGACTCAGGCGTCTAAACCTTTATTCAGTTGTCGGTCTATTCAGTTGTCTGCCGGTTCGGCCCCTCCGGTCGGGCCGACCTTCCTTTGCCGCTCGCGCTCTTCGGCGAGGCGGAACTCTTCTTCCACGTCAATCTCCAGATTCGCCTTCACGATGTCGGCGAGCGGGACGAGGACGCGGCCCGTCGTCCGGTCGTCGAAGACGATGGAGTCGTCCTCGATGCCGACGATGCGGCCACGGAAGTTGCGCTGCCCGTTGACCGCCGAGCGCGACTTCATCTTCGCCATCCGACCGGCGAAGCGCTCATAGTCTTCGCGCCTGTAGAGCCCGCGCTCAAGGCCCGGCGAGGAGACTTCTAACGTATAAGCCGAAGGGATGAAGTCTTCCACGTCGAGCACCGTCCCGACGTGCAAACTCACCGCCGAGCAATCCTCGTGCGTCACCCCGCCCGGCTTGTCAATGAAAATCCGCACGATGGGTGCGCGCGCGCCGCCCGCCACTTCCGCGTGGACGAGTTCGAGCCCGCGCTCCGAGGCCACGCGCCCCGCGATCTCGCGCACCCGCCCTTCGACCGAAGTCTCTTCCGCCACAGGCTCCGAAGCCTCCCCCGAAAAAAAGCTCTCGCGCAAAAGAAAAAGTGGGCGCGAACCCACTGGACAACGCCACGGCGCTCCGAGCAAGAGGCGGATTATACGGTAACAACTGCCGTGAGGCAACCCGCCGCACGGGCGGCGCGGCGGGCGCACGGGGAAGGGGAACAGGGAAAAAGGTTAAAAGGCGAAAAGGGCTGAAAAGTGCGGCCTTTTTGCTTTCGCCTTTCCCCTTGACCCTCTTCCCCTGTTTCACTTTTACCCCAGACGCTTTTTGACCATTTCGCTGACCGCGCGCCCGTCCGCCGACTTGCCCGCGAGCCGTGCCTGCGCGGCCTTCATCACCGCGCCCATCTCCTTCATCGAGGTCGCGCCCACCTCGGCGACGGCCTCGGCGACCGCTCGTTCAATCTCTTCGGGCGTGGCGGCGCGCGGCAGGTATTCTTCGATGACGACGATCTCGGCGCGCTCCTTCTCGGCCAACTCCGCGCGGCCCGCCTTCTCGTACTGCTCGACCGAATCCCTTCGCTGCTTGACGAGCGATTGCAGCGCCTTCGTCATCTCCTCTTCGGTCAACTCGCCGCCCTTCTCGATCTCACGGTTCTGGACGGCGGCCTTGACCATCCGCAGCGTCGAGGTGCGCGCCGCGTCCCTCGCCTTCATCGCGGCGGTCATGTCGGAAACGATGCGTTCTCTCAGGCTCATGGCAGACTCGACTCACCTTTCAGCGGATTCCTGACTTCCGCGTTATGCGTGGTGGCCGTTCGAGCGCGCGAGGTGCGCTTTCAGAAAGCGGCCCGTGTGCGATTGCGGGGCGGCCATCATCTCTTCGGGCGTGCCCTGCGCGATGACGTGGCCGCCGCCGATGCCGCCTTCGGGGCCGAGGTCTATGCAGTGGTCGGCGGTCTTAATCACGTCGAGATTGTGTTCGATGACGAGAAGCGAGCCGCCCGCCTCGACGAGCGTGCGGAAGGCGGCGAGCAGTTTGTTGATGTCGTCGAAGTGGAGCCCCGTGGTCGGCTCGTCGAAGATGTAGAGCGTCTTCGAGCCGGTGCGCTTCGAGAGGTGCGCGGCGAGTTTGACGCGCTGCGCCTCGCCGCCCGAAAGCGTCGTCGCCGACTGGCCGAGGCGAAGGTAGCCGAGCCCCACGTCGTCCAGCACGCGCAGCCGGTTGGCGATCTTGTTGGTGTCGCGGAAGAAGGTCATGGCCTCGCGCACCGTCATGCTGAGCACGTCGTTGATGCTCTTGCCCCGGTAGCGCACGTCGAGAATCTGCGGCTTGAAGCGCGTCCCCTTGCACTCCTCGCAGACCAGCTCCACGTCGGCGAGGAACTGCATCTCGACCGTCACCGTGCCGTCGCCCTCGCACACGTCGCAGCGCCCGCCGGGGACGTTGAAGGAGAAGTGCGAGGGGTCGAAGCCTTTGGCCTGCGCGTCGCGCGTCTGCGAGAAGACCTCGCGGATGGCGTCATAGACTTTGATGTAGGTCACGGGGTTCGAGCGCGGCGTGCGACCGATGGGCGACTGGTCAACCAGAATCACCTCGTCCACGTGCTGCGTGCCCTGCAACTCCTTGAACGCGCCGACGTGTCCCTGCCACTCGCCGCGCTGCTTCTTGAGCCCGGCGTAAATCACGTCATGGACGAGCGTTGACTTGCCGGAGCCGGAGACGCCCGTCACGCAGACGAGCATCTCAAGCGGGATGTCAACGTCAATGTTGCGGAGGTTGTGCTCCGCCGCGCCGCGCACGCAGAGCTTCTTCTTCTTGGCGGCGCGTCGCTGTTTGGGCTCGCGGATTTCCGCCTCGCCGCGCAGGTATTTTCCGGTGAGCGTCAGAGAATCTTTGAGCAAGCCTTTGAAGTCGCCTTCGTAGATGACGCGCCCGCCGAGTTCGCCCGCCGCCGGGCCGATGTCGAGGATGTGGTCGGCGGCGCGCATCATCTCCTCGTCGTGCTCGACGACGAGGACGGTGTTGCCGATGTCGCGGAGGTTGTGCAGCAGCTTGATGAGCCGCTCGCTGTCGCGCGGGTGGAGGCCGATGCTCGGCTCGTCGAGGACGTAGAGCGCGCCGACGAGCGACGAGCCGAGGTTGGTGGCGAGCTGTATGCGCTGCGCCTCGCCGCCCGAGAGCGTCGAGGACAGGCGGTCCAGCGTCAGGTAGTCGAGGCCGACGTCGTCGAGGAACGTCAGGCGGCGCCGGATCTCGCGCAGCACCTTCTCGGCGATGGCCGCCTCGCGCGGCGTCAGCTCGAGCGACGCGAAGAACGCCTTGGCCTCGCGCACCGTCAGCGCGCAGACGCGATCGATCGTCCAGCCGGCCACGCGGACGTCGCGGGCCTCACGGCGCAGCCGCGTGCCGCCGCACTCCGGGCACGTCTGGTAGCCGCGGTAGCGGCTCAGGAAGACGCGGATGTGGACCTTGTACTTCTTCCGCTCGAGCCACTGGAAGAAGCCCTGGACGCCGCCGAAATCGCCGTGGCCGCGCAGCACGACGTCGCGCTCGCGCTCGGTCAGCTCGCTCCACGGCACGTCGAGCCGGAAGTCGGCGGCCCTGGCCGCCCGCTTCATCGCCGCGAGCTGGGCGCGATAGTGCGGTTTGCTCCACGGCTCGATGGCGCCGCCGTTCAGCGTCTTGGCCGGATCGGGCACGACCAGGCCCATGTCCAGCTCCATCACGTTGCCGAAGCCGTGGCAGGTCGGGCAGGCGCCGAACGGGTTGTTGAACGAGAAGAGCCGCGGCTGCGGCACCTCGTAGACGATCCCGCAGCGGCGGCACTCGAAGCGCTCGCTGAACACGTGGCGCAGCGGCCCGCCGCCCTCGCCGGCGCCGAGCTCGATGGCGAACGCCTGGCCGCCGCCTTCCAGGTAGGCGACCTCGATCGCGTCGGTGAGGCGCGGCCGCACCTCGGCGTCGACGCGGATGCGATCGACGACGACCTCGAGCGAGGTCCGCCTGGCCAGCGCCTTCGCGTCCACGTCGTCGAGCCCGATCGCCTGGCCGTCGATCAGCAGTCGCGCGAAGCCCTT
>DASTQX010000334.1:0-1783 GCA_035761505.1 Pyrinomonadaceae bacterium | reverse complement strand
ACCTCCTTGCCGAACTGCTTTTCGAGAAAGAGCGTCGCCAGCAGGCGCGCGAGCCCTTCGCGGACGACGCCTGAGCCTTCTTCCTGCACGCCCTTCGCGCCGCCGATCCAGAGGCGCGCGACCGACTCGGCGATTTGCAGCGCGGTCACGGAGTCGGGCTTGGCGCGGCGGAAGGCGGCGTGGTCAAGGAGCAGCGTGCCCGACATGTCGAAGCCCGCGCCTCGCCGGACGCCGACGAGCCGGACGGGCGTCTCCGGCGCGGGGCCGAGCAGGGAGGCGTAGAACGCGCGCGCGGCGGCGGCCAGAGCGATGAGCGCTTCGGCCTGCCTGCGCTCTTCCGCGCCCGCGCCCGCGAAGAGCATGGCGCTGATGCCCCGCGCATCGCCCGCGCCCTCGACCGTCTCCCACTTGCCCGTCAGGAAGAAGGGCTGCGCGTTGAGCGTCTGCTCGAAGGCGTTGCCGCTCGGCTTGCCGGTCGAGACGAACGACTCGCCGCTGGCGAGCCCCGTGACGGCGAGCCTCAGCGGCGCGTAGTCGGCCCCGCGCGGCGCGAGCGGCGTGTTTGGCATCGGATACCAGTGAGAGAGCGGAAGAAGCTGCACGCCTTCAGACGAGAAGGAAGCGATGCCGGAATTTTCGTTGAAGGGCAGTTGGTAGTCGAAGGCGACCTGCACGCTGCCGCCGGGCTCGACCGGCGCGGGCAGAGTCACCTGCACCATCTGCAACTTGTTGCGCTCGTCGTTGCGCGAGGTGAAACGCGCGTCCGCGCCGCCGACGCTCGCCGAGTTCAACTTCGCGCCCGGACTCAGGCGGATGGTGAAGGTGCGCCCGACGCCCGCGCCGACGTTGCGTGCGGAGAGGACGGCGCGGGCCGGGAGAGCGCGCGCGGCGGACGTGGCCGAGGAGGCGTCAGCCGTGATGTCGAAGCGCGTCACCTGCCATGCGGCGCGCGCCTCTTCGATCTGCCGCGCCTCGATGGCGGCGGCGGCGAACTGAAAAGTCAGGAGCCCGAAGGCGAAGAGCAAGCGGCGAAGTTTCATCATTCGTTTACGGCCCAGATTGCGAGAGTCGAACCGCGCGGGCGGCGCTAGACCGGCGGCGGAGTTGGAGACGGTTCGGCGAAGAGGATTGAAGGAAGCGCGCGGCCTCTTTCAAACTCGTCACTTCCGTCCGTAGGCGCTGAAGGGCTTATCCACGTTGAAGTAGTAAGTGGTCTGCTGGTTCGTGCGCGGGTCGACGACCACGACGGCGTCGTAGGAGTGGCCCTTCTCCTGCACGAGCGACTGTTTGATGGCCCTCACGCCGAGCGCGCGGAACATCGCATACTCTTCGCTGATGGAGATGACCTCGAAGGCCGTCTCCGGGCTCTTACCGTCGCCTGTGGCCTTGATGGAGTTGAGCAGCCCTTCGGCGATGTCGCGGTGATACTTGGCCTTCTCCTCGTTCTTGGTCTCGCGGTGCGCGATGTAGGCGACCATGTGCGCGTTCAAATCCACGAAGTTCTTTTCGAGGACAGCCTCGGCGGTCTTGACGGCCCCGGCGTAATCGCCCTGACCGAGCGCCGCGTTCAACGCGCGGTTATCAATCATGCCCGTCAAAGGGTTGTACTCCGGCGTCTCGAAGAAGGCGAGGCGCATGGCCCGGAAGTCAACCGTCTGGTCTCCCTTCTTCGCCCTCTCCGAGAGTTCCTTGTATCGCTTCTTCGCGTCCGAAGGCTTGTCGTCCGACCTCTTCTCTTCACTCTTCTGCGCCCCGTCTTGAGTCTGCGCGGGCGTCGGCTGCG